>JAGQZG010000005.1:0-4630 GCA_020435705.1 Mangrovimonas sp. | reverse complement strand
ATACACAACCAAAAACTGGATATTGAAGGCCTTTTGTTAACCATGTACGACTCCAGATTAAGGCTTTCCAATCAAGTAGTTGAAGAGGTACAAAAACACTTTAACGACATGGTTTTCCAAACCATTATCCAAAGAAACGTAAGATTGAGTGAAGCTCCCAGTTTTGGGGAAAGCATCATAAATTACGATGCGGGTAGTAAAGGTGCCAATAATTACTTAAGTTTGGCAAAGGAAATCATCAATAAAAATTCCTGATTTTATGGCGAAGGCAACCAAGAAACAAGCTTTAGGACGTGGTTTATCGGCTCTTTTGAACGATCCGAGCAATGATATTAGTTCGGCAACAGACAAGAATGCCGATAAAGTTATTGGGAACATTATTGACCTTGCCTTAGATTTAATTGAAGTAAATCCCAACCAACCAAGAACCAATTTCAATGAAGAAACGCTTCAAGAACTTGCTTCTTCTATTAAGGAATTGGGCGTTATACAGCCCATTACCGTTAGAAAACTAGGTTTCAACACCTATCAGTTGGTATCAGGGGAAAGACGCTTTAGAGCTTCCAAAATGCTTGGTCTGGAAACCATTCCGGCCTATGTGCGCATTGCCAACGATCAGGAATCTCTGGAAATGGCTTTGGTTGAAAATATCCAAAGACAAGATTTAGACCCTATTGAAATTGCGCTTTCCTATCAACGGTTAATTGATGAAATCAATCTAACGCAAGAACAAATGAGTGAGCGTGTTGGTAAAAAGAGATCAACCATTGCCAATTACTTGCGCTTGTTAAAATTGGATCCCATCATTCAAACAGGTATGCGGGATGGTTTTATAGGAATGGGACATGGACGTGCCATTATAAATATTGAAGATCAAACTGTCCAATTGGACATTTATGAAAAAATTCTTTCCAATCAATTATCTGTTAGGGAAACAGAAGATCTAGTAAGACAATATAACAGTACCAACCAAGTTATTGTTACCAAAAATGTTCCGGTAGAGCTTCCAAAATATATCAAAAAAGGAGTTAAGGAGTTTTCGGAATACTTTGGGCACAAAATAGACGTTAAAGTTTCAGGCAATGGCAAAGGCAGGATTATCATTCCTTTTCATTCCGAAGAAGATTTTAACCGAATAAAAAAATTGGTACAGCGTGAAAAATAGAATTTTCATAGCATTTCTTATTTCATTTACATTCTGTTTTCATGCTTGGTCACAAGAGGATGAAAAGAAGCCTTCGGAGGAAGAAACAACTAAAGTTGTTATTGTAGACTCAGTTTCGGTAAATGATATTGACCCTTTGGCACCGTCTAGAGCAGCCTTTTACTCGGCTATTTTGCCTGGTTTGGGACAAGCCTACAACAAGAAGTATTGGAAAATCCCCATAGTATATGCTGCACTAGGAACCAGCATGTATTTTTACATTGACAACAACAACCAATACAAACGCTATAGAAACGCCTACAAACAAAGATTGGCCGGTATAGAAGATGAATTTTATGGAAGGGTAACCGATGATGGCTTAAGACGGGCACAAACAACCTTAAGACGAAACAAAGAAATTTCCCTACTGGTTACCATTGGATTTTATGTTCTCAATATTATCGATGCCAATGTAGACGCCCATTTGCAACAATTCAACGTAGACGACAACCTGTCTTTTGAACCTGTCTATGAACGCAGCCCTATTGATGGGAGCAATAACTTTGGATTGGGTTTGAACTTTAAATTTTAAGCATGAAAGTAGCACTTCTTGGATATGGTAAAATGGGAAAAATAATTGAACAAGTAGCCCTTTCTCGTGGCCATGAAATTGTCATTAAAGCAACAAAAGACACCAAATATAACCTTACCGATGCCGATGTAGCGATTGATTTTAGTGTCCCTAGCGCGGCCGTAAACAACATTTCCAATGGTCTTAAAAACAATGTTCCCGTAGTCTCGGGCACTACAGGATGGCTGGATAATTATGAGGCAATGGTGAAATTATGCAACGAGCATCAAGGTGCCTTTTTATATGCGTCCAACTTCAGTTTGGGTGTCAACATTTTTTTTGAACTGAACAGTTATTTAGCCAAAATAATGAGCTCTTTTGAGCAGTACAAAGTGACCATTGAAGAAATACACCACACCCAAAAACTGGACAAACCCAGCGGTACGGCCATTACCCTGGCTCAAGGTATTATTAAAGAACACACACGCTATACAGATTGGGAATTGGACAAAAACCAAGCCAACCATAGTGTTCCTGTGTTTGCCAAACGCTTACCAGAAGTTCCAGGCACACATACCATAAGTTATTCCAGTGCTGTAGATACCATTGCAATTAGCCACGAAGCCCATAACAGAGAAGGCTTTGCCCTAGGTGCTGTTTTGGCTGCCGAATGGATTCTTGGGAAAAAAGGCGTATTTTCCATGAAAGATGTGTTAAACATTGGTTAATATTCCCAATATTTGTAACGCCTAACTGAGTTTTGAAACTAACAACCACATAAAAAACAAGTTATGACTTTAGAAAGCTGGTTAATTTTTATCCTAATAATTCAAGTCATCCACGGTCTTGGAACCTGGAAATTATATATCAAAGCAGGCCGTAAGGCTTGGGAAGCATTTGTACCCGTTTACAACGCTATTGTATTATTGAAAATTATCAATCGCCCTTGGTGGTGGATCATTTTGCTATTCCTACCCGTTGTAAACCTCATTATGTTTCCCGTTATTTGGGTAGAAACCGCTAGAAGTTTTGGCAGAAATTCCAATACTGACACTCTTTTATGCGTGATTTCTTTAGGACTTTACATTTACTACATCAACTATGCTCTGGATGTTCAACATATAAAAGATAGGGACTTACACCCTAAATCTGCTTTAGGCGACTGGGTAAGTTCAATTCTATTTGCGGTCGTAGCAGCAACAATTGTTCACACCTATTTTATCCAGCCATTTACCATTCCTTCTTCATCTTTGGAAAAATCGTTATTGGTTGGAGATTTCCTATTTGTGAGCAAGGTGAATTATGGTGCTAGAGTGCCCATGACCACTGTAGCATTCCCAATGGTGCACGATACCATACCGGGGCTTAAGAAAAAATCCTACTTGTTTGATGACCATAAAGACAGTAAGTCTTGGAAAAACAAACTTGAGTTACCATATATGCGAATTCCTGGGTTTGAAAGCATTGAAAGAAATGATATCGTGGTTTTCAATCAGCCTGCTGATACGCTCTTGGACATGAACAATTTCCAGCCAGATAGAAACTATTACAAACCCATTGATAAAAAGACCAATCTGGTAAAACGTTGTGTGGGGCTGCCCGGAGATTCCTTAGAAGTTAGAGATGGCTATGTATTTATTAATGGCAAACAAAACGTTCTTCCCGATAGAGCAAAAGTTCAATTTAGCTACGCTTTATATTTGAAGGGCAACATTTCAAATTTTGAAGATTTGCTCCGCATCCTGAAACGTTACGACATTACCGATGTGAGCTACACCAACCCCCCAATTGTTCAGGCAACGGAAGAAGCTATAGAAGCTGCCAAAAACCATCCCAATGTTGACCATTTTGAACTTCTTCATGACACAAGAGGTAATTGGGATTCCAGAACCTTTCCTCACGATCCAAACTATGCATGGAATTTTGACAATTTTGGACCGTTGTACATTCCTAAAGAAGGCACAACCGTACACCTAAACTTAGACGTTTTACCGTTGTACAAGCGTGTTATTGAAGAGTATGAAGGCAATACTTTAAGCGTGCAAGGCAACCAAATATTCATTAACGGAACTGTTGCCAATACGTATACTTTTAAGCAAGATTACTACTGGATGATGGGTGACAACCGTAACAACTCACTTGACGCCAGAGCTTGGGGTTTTGTACCTTTTGACCACGTAGTAGGTAAACCTGTATTTATTTGGATGAGCTGGGATGGCAAATCCCCACGTTGGGAACGCTGGTTTACAACCGTTGGCGGTAATGGGAAACCTGTTTCCTATCTTATCCCATTTCTAATAGTGTTGGCCGGTTGGTTAGGCTTCAGGACTTGGCGAAAAAGAAAAAAAGCTGCGATCTAAAATCAAAGTATAATTAATGGAGGTTCTTTTAAGCCACACTTACTTTCCATCAATAGCGCATTTTATTTTGTTGCTGAAATCGGAGAAAGTATGGTTTGAAGCACACGATAATTACGAGAAGCAAACTCTTAGGAACCGGACTTACATCTATGGTGCAAACGGCAAGCAGGCTTTAAGCATTCCTGTTAACTATACCCAGAAAAACAGACAACTTTTCAAGGATGTAGAAATTTCCAATAGCACGCCTTGGCAGAGCATTCACAGAAAATCTATAGAATCGGCTTATAAATCGTCTCCTTTTTTTGAGTTTTATGAAGACGACCTTGAAGTGCTTTTTTCAAAAAAACCAAAGTTTCTACTAGATCATAATATCAAGTGCCTAGAGACAATCGTGGAGTGTCTTCAAATTTGCTTGGATTCAGAAGACACTACCATCTATGAAAAAGAACCCCAAAGCAGTGTAGATTTTAGACCACTGGTTCAAGCAAATACCAAACTGGAAGATTTTGAAAGTTACACTCAGGTCTTTTCCGATAAGCACGGATTCCTTAGTAA
>JAGQZG010000059.1 GCA_020435705.1 Mangrovimonas sp. | reverse complement strand
TGCCAATTTCAGTGAATTTGTGCTCATTGGAAGATACAACTACAAGCGTTGGCAGGGAGAAGCCAAAATGATCTTGGGAACCAGAGGGTTTGATTACAATGATGGTACAGACAATTTTAGTTATGGAGGCAATATTTACAAAGACTACAACGATAGGCCTTTTGATACAGGGGTTGAAGTAGGGCAAGGAATTAAAACAACATCCTTTAATGCCGAAGTACAAGCCGCTTACCTAGTTAATCCGGTGACCAACCTGAAGTTGTTTGCGAGCTTGAGTTTCAGGAATTTCAACCCGAATGCTGAAACAGTTTCAACATTCAAAAGCAATACAACTTGGTTTAATGTAGGATTAAGAACCGATTTGTTTAACTGGTATTTTGATTTCTGATAATCTTTTCCATTTTAACTAGAAACTTTTATCCGTAAAAAGTATCTTTGCAGCCAAATTTAATCAAAAAACAGTTCAGTATTGAAAGCCACGGCTTCAACAAAAGTTACACCTTCGGTTTTTTCAGACTTTAAAGAGATTACCAAAATGGGATTGGCACTTAGCGTTGTGTTCTCTTCCGTTGCGGGGTATTTGCTAGGAGCTAATACGGTTTCAATTAAGGTTTTACTGTTACTGGCCTTTGGCGGCTACTTTATGGTTGGTGCCTCCAATGCTTTCAATCAAATTATTGAAAAAGATCTGGATGCTTTAATGGATCGCACCAAGAACAGACCTGTTCCAGCAGGAAGAATGTCAGTTCAAACGGCTTTTATTATTGCAGTTGTTTTTACGCTTTTAGGAATTGCTATTCTTTATACCATTAATCCTAAAACGGCCATGTATGGTGCTATTTCCATTTTCTTGTATACCAGTGTCTATACACCGTTAAAAACAAAAACACCGCTTTCTGTTTTTGTGGGAGCCATTCCAGGTGCCATTCCATTTATGCTGGGCTGGGTAGCTGCTACCAACGATTTTGGTATTGAACCCGGAACCTTGTTCATGATTCAGTTTTTTTGGCAGTTTCCGCATTTTTGGTCTATAGGGTGGTTTTTATATGAAGATTATGAAAAAGCGGGCTTCTTTATGTTGCCCACAAGGAAACGGGATAAAGGAACGGCCGTTCAAATTATTATGTATACAGTTTGGACAGTGCTGGCTTCTATCTTACCAGTGTTTGGTTTTACCGGAAAATTGCAGTTATCCATTATAGGTGCTATTTTTATAGTGATTTTAGGATTGGGAATGCTCTTCTTTGCTTTAAAATTGTTTAGGGAAATGACTTCAAAAGCAGCTAAACAGTTAATGCTGGCCAGTGTTTCTTACATTACTTTGATACAAATTGTATACGTTATAGATAAATTTATTTAAATGGATTTAACCGAAGGAACATTACGGGAAAAGCAAAAGCGAGCCAAAAAAATGATGCTTTGGTTTGGTATTATTTCACTGATTATGTCCTTCGCCGGTTGGACAAGTGCTTTTATTGTGAGTAGCACAAGACCTGACTGGTTAAAGGATTTTGAATTGCCTCAGGCTTTTGTCGTTAGCTCAATTATTATCGTAATCAGTAGTATAACTATTTACTTTGCGGGAGTATCCCTAAAGAAAGGAAATAGAGCACTTACCACTCTTTTGCTACTGGCAACATTTGCTTTAGGTCTTGTGTTTATTTACAATCAGTTTTCGGGGTTTCAGCAAATTATTGATCAAGGGTACAATTTTACTGGCCCTACCAGCAACGTGACCATGTCTTACATCTATTTGATAGCTGTAGTGCACATTTTGCACGTAGTTGCTGGTCTAATCTGCTTATTGGTAGTAATTTATAATCATTTTAAACAAAAATATAAAGCAGGTGAAATGCTTGGTTTTGAACTGGCTGCTACCTTTTGGCATTTTGTAGATTTACTATGGATTTATCTGTTTTTATTTTTATATTTCTTTAAATAAATTAAATCGCTATTTTTGTCGAAATTAATAACTAAACCATACCTATGAATACGACAGTAGTTTCTACTGGAACTGAAGGCAAAACTTGGGGTGGAGGAAATAAACCACTTAATGCCAGTTATGGCAAATTGATGATGTGGTTTTTCATTGTTTCCGATGCCTTGACATTTTCCGGATTCCTTGCTTCTTACGGTTTTTCAAGATTTAAGTTTATAGACTCTTGGCCAATTGCCGACGAGGTGTTTACACACGTACCATTTTTGCACGGTCAGGAACACCCCATGATTTATGTGGCATTCATGACCTTTATTTTGATTGTATCTTCCGTAACTATGGTGTTGGCGGTTGATGCTGGTCATAAAATGCAACAAACCAAAGTGGCTTGGTATATGTTTTTCACAATCCTTTTTGGGGGTGTTTTCGTGGGCTCGCAAGCTTGGGAATGGGCTACCTTTATTAAAGGTGACTATGGTGCTGTTCAAACCAAAGGAGGTAATATCTTGCAGTTTGGACACTATGTAGACCATGACGGAAAACAAAAGTTTGAGCGTATTGCAATCAGAGACATTGCTGTTGCTACTGAAATAGATAGAACCCAGCATACTAGGGATAACGGTTTATGGTTTGTTAGTGAAGGAACATTGCCTAGTTATACAGTAGACCAATTGGTAACAGGAATGGAAGCCAATCCTGACATTCTTATTAGAAGCCAAAAGCTGGATGAGCATGGCAATAAGATAGTTTATAGCAGAGAAGAATCTTTAAAGCAATTAAAGGATCACGGAAAATTAGTAGTTGAAGGAGCAAATCTAGAGGTGAATGAATATGGAACGAACCTATTTGCCGATTTCTTTTTCTTCATTACAGGGTTCCACGGATTTCACGTATTTTCGGGTGTAGTGATTAACTTTATCATTTTTATCAACGTAATTCTAGGGACATACGAAAAGCGTAAAAACTACGAAATGGTTGAAAAAGTTGGATTATATTGGCACTTTGTAGATTTGGTTTGGGTATTTGTATTTACCTTCTTCTATCTTGTTTAATTTGGAATAAATATCAGTTATGGCTCACGAACATAAATTAGAAATATTAAGAGGACTAGTAAAGTTCAAATCCAATATCCAAAAGATTTGGGGTGTTTTGATTTTGTTATCCATAATAACTACGGTTGAAGTAGTGTTGGGTATATACAAGCACGTGCTACCGGATTTCTTTTCAAGCCATTTGGTTGGCATGAAAGTCTTAAACTGGATATTCATTATTTTAACTATCGTTAAGGCCTATTACATTACTTGGGATTTCATGCACATGAGAGATGAAGTTTCCAATCTTAAGAAAATGGTGGTATGGACTGCGGTATTCTTAATTTGTTATTTGGTTTTCATCCTGCTTCAAGAAGGTTCTTACATCTTCAATGTTTATCATGATGGTTATATCAAACACGACTTTTAAAAGACGTTAAATAGATATTTTAAGACGGTTTTTTAAACCGTCTTTTTTATTTTTGCATCATGACTAAAGAAAACGTTAAACGCTATACCGTTTTGGGCATTTTATTCTTCTTGCCCGTGGCGTTCTTATTGCTTTTGTTGCCAGCTAAACATCATTATATACCACTTGATATCGTAAAATACCAAGTGAATGAGTTATCGGGGTTTTATGGCGAGCAAGAAACGATAAAGCTTGAAGATCATATCTCTGTTGTAGGGTTTTGGGGACTTCATCCAATGGAAGAATCTGTTTCGGCTTCCAACATAAAAGAAATGATCTACGATAAGTTCAAAGGGTTTAAAAAATTTCAGGTGGTTATTGTAGTGCCTTCCAGTGCTAAAGCTGAGGCCGAAAAGCTAAAGGCCGAAATAAGCAGCTATGAGGAGTTAACCTATTTTCATCTAGTATATAGTTCGCCTTCGTCTATTACGTCTTTTTATTCGGGTTTGAAAACCCAACAGGCGTTGAATAGTGATTTGGCCACCGATGAGGTTTTTATTGTTGACAAAGATTTGAATCAAAGAGGCCGATTGGACGATAGGGAAGAAAAGGAAAAAGCCAACAATAAACCTTCTAAAGAACTTACTTCCTATAACACCATTAAAATTGCGGAACTTAAAAATAAATTTGGAGACGATTTCCGGGTTTTGTTCCAAGAATATCGAGAAAAACGCAAAGGGACGTTTCAGTCATCAGATGAAAGACGTGCCTATGAAATAAAACCAGATCATGAGCAAGACTAATTATTCTTATATAGGGATATCATTCATTATTTTAATATTTGGTATTTGGGCCGTGCCAAAAATTGTAGCACATTTTCAAAAAGCCGATCTCGAGGTTATTGGAAAAGCACCTAGCTTTGAGTTTATTGACCAAGATGGCAAGACCATTTCAAATAAGGATTATGAAGGCAAGGTATATGTTGTAGAGTTCTTTTTTACTACCTGCCCCAGTATTTGCCCAATAATGAACCGCCGTATGGTAGATGTTCAAAATGAGTTTTACGGTAATCCTAATTTTGGTATCGCATCGTTTACTATCAATCCGGAAGTAGACACTCCAAAAGTTCTAAAAGAATATGCCAAAACCTACGGAGCCAATCACGTTAACTGGCATTTCATGACTGGAGACAAAGACAAGATATTGAAATTATCCAATGAAGGATTCAATCTTTATGCAGAATCCGTTATGGATGATAATGGAGATTTTTCGCATTCGGGTCTGTTCGCTCTTATAGATAAGGAAGGCAATATAAGATCAAGAAAAGACAAGTTTGGCAATCCCTACATTTATTATCAATCTTTAGATGAAGAAAATGCGCCAAACCAAATACAAGAACTAAAAGAAGATATTAAAAAATTGCTCAATGAATAATTCAATCATTCAAAATCAAGAAAAATACAACAAATGGATTATTGTGTTGTCCATAGCTATACCACTAGCAGTAGCAGCTCTTTTTGGTATTAAATTGGATGTGAAACTTCCCGTGTTTTTACCGCCTATTTATGCTACTATCAACGCCATCACTGCGGTTGTTTTGATAATGGCATTAATACAAATAAAAAGGGGCAAACGTGTGGCTCATGAATGGTTAATGAAAAGTGCTATTGTGATGTCTGTTTTGTTCTTGATTATGTATGTGCTCTACCACATGACCAGTGATAGCACTTCTTATGAAGGAGACTACAAAGCCCTTTATTACTTTATTTTAATAAGTCACATAGCCCTATCTGTCATAGTTATTCCATTTGTTCTTATAACCTATGTTAGGGCAATTACAAACGATTTTAAGAAACATAAAAAAATAGCAAAAATCACTTTCCCTTTATGGCTATATGTGGCAATAACTGGAGTAGTTGTATATTTAATGATTTCACCTTATTACCAATTTTGAAAAAAGTACTTTTCATCATACTGCTTGTTCTCCTAGTAACCCTTGATGCCAAGGCCCAATGTGCTATGTGCAGAGCGGTGCTGGAAAGTGAAGAAGGCCAAACGGCAGCCGAGGGCATTAACAATGGGATAATTTATCTTATGGCAATTCCCTATATTCTTATTGCTGGGATAGGCTATGCGATTTACAGAAAGTTCTATAAAACTAAATCGGCCTGAAAAAGGAATTTACTGTAACATTTTTTTAGAAAAACAGTCTTACTTATATGAAACAGAGGCAAGTCTTAACAATTTGTTAGGACAATTCGTCTATCGTTTTATGTAACATTGTAGCGCTAATCATCAATCAATCAATATTTATGATCCAAATCAAGGATTTACATAAATCTTACCAAATGGGAGCAAATTCGCTCCATGTTCTCAAAGGAATAAATTTCAATGTAGAAAAAGGCGAGTTGGTTTCTATCATGGGATCTTCAGGATCGGGAAAATCGACCTTGCTCAACATTTTGGGAATGCTGGACGAAGCCGATTCGGGAGAGTATATTCTTGATGGTTTGAAGGTCAAGAATCTTAATGAAAGAATAGCAGCCAGCTATCGTAACGAATTTTTGGGTTTTATCTTTCAATCTTTCAACTTGATCAATTATAAAACGGCATTGGACAATGTTTCTCTACCTTTGTATTATCAAGGTATTAAACGTAAAGAACGAACCGATAAAGCTATGCATTATCTGGAAAAAGTTGGTTTGGCCGAGTGGGCAGAACATCTGCCCAGCGAACTTTCTGGAGGGCAAAAACAACGGGTAGCCATAGCAAGGGCCTTAGCAAGTGATCCTAAAGTATTATTAGCTGATGAGCCTACTGGTGCCTTGGATACCAAAACCTCTTATGAGGTCATGGAATTAATTCAAGGAATTAATGATGAAGGGAAAACGATTTTAGTGGTAACCCACGAGCACGATATTGCCCAAATGACCAAAAGGATTGTTAACCTAAAAGATGGGCTAATTATTGATGATACCAAAGTAGAACAAGTAAGAGCGAGTTCCTATGTTTGATATTGAACGCTGGCAAGAAATATTTGAAACACTCCGAAAGAACAAGTTACGTACTTTCTTGACTGGACTTTCTGTTGCCTCAGGTATTTTTATCTTGGTTATTCTATTAGGGTTTGGCAAAGGGATAGAAAATGGTGTTAAATCGGAATTTGAGAGAGATGCAACCAATTATATCACCGTGTCTACATGGGTAACCACCAAAGAATACAAGGGTTTAAATCCAGGTAGATTCATTCAGCTTAAGAATGACGATTTCAACACCATCTCCAAAGTATATGATGAATTTTTTGATAAAAAATCACCTTCTTACCATCTTTGGTCGGCCTTGGTAAGTTATAAAAATCAATCAGGAAATTACAGAATTCAAGGAGTAACCCCAGGGTATCAAGAAATTGAAAATGCCCAAATAATCAATGGCCGCTTCCTTAATGATGCCGACATACAAGAAACCAGAAAAGTAGGGGTTATAGGACGACGTCTTAAGCAGGATTTGTTTAAAGACGAAGAACCTATTGGTAAACAAATATCCATTTATGGTATCAATATCACCGTTATTGGAGTATTTACCGATCCTGGTGGCGAACGAGACGAATCTCGTGTTTACATGCCTGTAAATACGGCACAAATAGCCTTTAATGGTAAAGACAACCTCAGAAGTATGTGGTGGACCATCAAAATGGCTGATGATTTTGAAGAAGCTGTAGCCCTGTCCAACACGCTTTCACAGAACATAGAGCATGACGTTAAGGTAAGACATACGGTAGCACCAGACGACACAAGTGCTGTTAGAGTATATAACACGTTGGAAGAAGCCAAAAAAATATACTCCCTTATTGATAAAATTAAAATGGTCTTCTGGTTTGTGGGGATAGGAACAATCATAGCAGGCGTTGTGGGCGTTGGAAATATCATGCTCATTATTGTGAAAGAACGAACTAAGGAAATTGGCATTAGAAAAGCCATTGGCGCCAAACCTTTTTCCATTATTAGCATGATTTTACAGGAGGCTGTTTTTGTGACCATGTTTGCCGGACTGTTTGGACTCATTGCCGGATTGGGTATTCTGGAAATGGTCGGACCGCAAATACAGAGCGACTTTATCAAATACCCGCAAGTTAATTTTCAAATTGCATTAACTACTGTATTCCTGCTGGTTTTTGCAGGAGCTTTGGCCGGATTCTTTCCTGCGTACAGAGCGGCAAGAATTAAACCTATAATAGCATTAAGAGACGAATAGTATGTTTGATAGAGACCGATGGGACGAAATATTACAAGCGCTTACGGCCAATAAGTTTAGAACATTCTTAACAGCCTTTGGCGTGTTTTGGGGCATTACCATTTTGGTTCTCTTGCTGGCACTTACCAATGGGCTTAAGAATGGAGTAACTGCCGATTTTGGCAATTTTGCGACTAATTCTATGTTCATGTGGACCCAGCGAACTTCCAAACCCTACAAAGGAATGCCCAAAAGCCGTTGGTTCTCCTATAAATTGGATGATGTGGCCGCGATAAAATCTGAAATTCCAAATTTAAAATATGTGTCGCCCAGAAACCAATTGGGAGGTTTCCAAGGATCTAATAATGTGATACGAGGTACAAAAACGGGAGCGTTTGAAATTTATGGAGACTATCCAGAATATATCAAACAGCAGCCTATGGATATTTTAAAAGGACGGTTTATTAGTTATTCAGATATAAACACTAAAAGAAAAGTTTGCGTTATAGGTACTGATGTTGTGAAAGGGCTTTATGAAAAGGATGAAGAAATACTGGGTAGTTACATCAAAATTAATGGTGTTAATTTCATGGTTGTAGGAACCTTTAAAATGAGTAATAACCAAGGGAACAGAGAACAGGATGCCAACACTATTTATATACCTTTTACAACATTTGGACAAGCATTCAATAGAGGCGATAGAGTGGGCTGGATGGCCATTACAGCAGTAGACGGTGTAAGTATTACGTCTCTTAAAAATCAGATTTTTGATTTGATGAAAGCTAGACATAAGATCGCACCGGATGATGATAGAGCCATTGGACATTTTGACCTTTCCGAACAGTTTGAGCGAGTCAATGGATTGTTTACTATTCTATCCATAGTAGGTTATTTTGTTGGTGCCTTGGTATTAATGTCTGGTATCATTGGAATCAGTAATATCATGCTCATAGTCGTTAAGGAAAGAACCAAGGAAATAGGTGTAAGAAGAGCACTAGGGGCATCCCCTTGGACTATTAAATCGCAAATATTACAAGAAAGTCTTATCCTCACCATTTTATCAGGAATGGTAGGTATTTCTTTTGCTGCAGGCGTGATATGGCTCTTCAACTATTTGTTGGACATGAGCGGTCCCGTTGAGAATTTTGCAAACCCTAGCGTAAGTATGCAAGTGATCTTTACAGCGTTATTCATTTTGATAGTCTCAGGGCTTTTGGCTGGTTTAATTCCAGCAAACAGCGCTACCAAAATGAAACCTGTTGACGCTCTTAGAATAGAATAAATTACTAATTATATTTCAACTAATGAAACGAACGAAAACTGTTATTTTTCTGGTACTTATTGTGGCTCTATTTGTTATAGCCCTGTATTATTTATGGCAAAAGAATAGAGAAAATCCAATAACATATACTACCGAAACGCCCAGTAAGCAAACGATTGTACTAAAAACCATTGCTACGGGAAGTATTGTGCCCAAAGAAGAAATTCTAATAAAACCAAATATCTCAGGTGTTGTTGAAGAGGTTTTTGTTGAAGCTGGTGAATACGTGAAACAAGGCGATTTGATAGCGCAAATTCAAGTGATTCCTAATGTATCCTCATTAACGAGTGCCAAAAACAGTATTGCAACCAATCAAACGGCATTGCAAACCGCACAAATTAATTTGGAAACGCAACAAGCAAATTACGACCGTCAAAAGGCACTGTTTGAAAAAGGGGTTATTTCGGCCAACGATTTTGAAGCCATTAAGAACACCTATCTTCAAACAAAACAAAGTGTTGAACAGGCCAGAATAAATTTGAATTCAGCCCGACAGAATTATGATATTGTAAAAACAGGGACTACCAGTGGCCTTGGCAATGTTGCTCAAACTCAAGTGCGCGCTACAGTATCAGGAATGGTTTTGGATGTGCCCGTTAAAGAAGGAAATCAAGTAATTGAAGCCAATAATTTTAACGAAGGAACTTCAATAGCATCTTTAGCCGATGTGAAAAAAATGATTTTTGAAGGAAAAGTAGATGAAAGTGAAGTGGGAAAAATAAAAGAAGGATTGCCACTTGAAATAACCGTTGGCGCCATTGAAGACCAGAAGTTTGATGCCGTGCTCGATTATATAGCACCCAAAGGAGTGGAAGAAAATGGTGCCATACAATTTGAAATTAAAGGCTCCTTAAAGAATATGGATTCTACTTTTATAAGAGCGGGTTTAAGTGCAAATGCATCTATTATTCTTGGTAAAGCCGAAGATGTTTTGGCTATAAAAGAAGCATTGGTGAACTATGATGAAAACCAGAAACCTTACGTTGAGGTTGAAGTTGGAGATCAAAAATTTGAGCGAAGAGATGTGGAATTAGGCATTAGTGATGGTATCTTTGTAGAGGTGAAAAGTGGCGTTACGGAATCCGACAAAATAAAAGTTTGGAACAAAGTTCAGGAGCAACCACAAAATCAATAAAATTATAGGATAAAGTGTAACACATTTTATCAAAACAAGACATATTAAGTAATTATGAAAAAACAAATCAGTATAATCTTCTTTTTTGTTGGATTGCTTTCTTTTTCCCAGCAAAAACAATGGACACTTGAAGAATGTGTGAACTATGCAATAGAGAATAATATCTCCATACAACAAAGTGAACTGAATGTTAAGTTGGCCGAAATTGATAAGAACCAAGCCATTTACAACTTCCTCCCCAATTTAAGCGGAAGCGCTTCTTATAATATCAATAGGGGTTCCAATATTAACCCGGCAACCAACCAATTTGAGAACGAGACCTTCAAATCAGCTTCAGGAGGCTTAAGTTCCGGAGTCAATATTTTTGCAGGGTTGCAAAACTGGAAAAACCTCCAAAGAGCCAAGCTGAACAAGTTGGCGTCAGATTATAATTTGGATAAAATGAAGGATGATATTTCTTTATTTGTCGCCAATTCATTTTTGCAAATTTTATTCAATAAGGAACAACTTAAGGTTTTCCAATCGCAATATGAGGTTACTCAAGAAAATTTGAACAGAACCCAAGAATTGGTTGATGCAGGGGTACTTCCAGAAGGCGATTTGCTGGAAATAAAGGCAACTGCCGCAACTCAACAACAGCAAATTATTGCCGCCGAAAACACACTTTTTATTTCTAAGCTTTCACTTGCACAATTGTTGCAAATTAAAGACTATAAAAACTTTGATATTGTTGATGCGGAATATAATTTAATCTCAGAGGATATCTTAAATGAAGATGCCGAAACGATTGTAAGTAAATCCAAAGAAGTAGTTAATGATGTTAAGATAGCTGAAAGTAATTTGT
Source organism: Mangrovimonas sp. (assembly GCA_020435705.1). GTDB lineage: Bacteria > Bacteroidota > Bacteroidia > Flavobacteriales > Flavobacteriaceae > HKST-UBA85. The sequence continues at coordinate 3,073 of JAGQZG010000059.1, read as the reverse complement.
TAATTGCCGAAAAAGATCTTCAACTGGCAAGAGCGCAGTACATGCCTACCATCTCTGGATTTGTTAGCTATAACACGCGTTGGGCAAGTTCGCAAATAGATCCGTTTACTGGAGAAGAAATTAATTTTATTGATCAGTTATACCTGTTTGACGGTACGGCGATAGGAATTCAATTAAATGTACCTATATTTAATAGATTTTCCACAAGAAATAATGTGAAGAGAAGTAAAATAAATGTTGAAAATGCCAAGTATTTACTAGATCAAGCTGAATTGGATTTGGAATCAACTGTTTATCAGGCCTACAATGATGCAAAAAACGCAAAGAAATCTTATGAGGCTGCAGTATCTACCGAAGAAGCAAGACAACTGGCATTTGATTATTCTAGAGAAAGGTACAATGTAGGATTGATCAACGCTTTTGATTTTAATCAATCTAAAGTGCAATTTGAGAATGCGCAATCCGATGCGATTCGAGCAAAATATGACTATCTTTTTAAAGTAAAAGTATTGGAATACTATTTTGGTATCCCTATAACACAGCTATAAATTTGTATTAAAATGAGCAAAAAGACGCTTATAATTCTTGTAGTATTTGTGATAGCCTTATTATCTCTTTTGATAGTAGGCAAAAAAGCAGGTTGGTTTGGCAATGAAGATCTTAAGGAAGTCGAAACCAAAAAACTAACGCGAATTGACATTGTCGAGAAAGTTTCAGCTACAGGGAAAATTCAACCTGAAATTGAAGTGAAGCTATCCAGTGAAGTCTCAGGTGAAATCATTGAATTACCAGTAGTTGAAGGGCAGCAGGTAAAAAAAGGAGATCTTCTGGTGAAAATCAATCCAGACATCTATCAAAGTAACTTGAGCCGTTCGCAAGCAACATTGCAAAACGCCAGAGCTGGCTTAGATCAAGCCGAAGCTACGCTAAAAGAGGCTAAAGCTAGCTATGACAGAAACAAGCAACTGTTTGAAAAAGGCATTATCTCAAAAGCAGATTGGGACAAGGCGGTATCGTCTTATGAAGTAGCACAAGCGAGTAAACAATCTGCTTATTACAGTGTTCAAAGTGCTGGAGCAACGGTAAACGAAGCTTCGGATAACTTGAATAGAACCACTATTTATGCTCCTATGAGCGGGACGATTTCAAAATTGGACGTAGAATTGGGTGAACGTGTTGTTGGAACACAACAAATGGCCGGAACTGAAATTTTGCGCGTGGCCAATCTTAATAATATGGAGGTTGAAGTTGATGTCAATGAAAATGACATTGTAAAAGTCCAGATAGGAGATTCCGCAATTGTTGAGGTAGATGCCTATTTGAAAAAAGAATTCAGGGGATTGGTTACCGAAATTGCAAACTCGGCTGATGGTGCCTTAACAGCAGATCAAGTAACTAATTTCAAGGTAAAAGTAAGAATCCTTGAGGAGTCCTATAAAGATTTAGTTGAAGGGAAGCCTGAGCATTATTCGCCATTTAGACCTGGAATGACGGCCACGGTTGATATTTTAACCGATAAGCGTACGCAAACGTTAGGGGTTCCCATTAGCTCCGTAGTGGTAAAAACTGACACCTCTTGCACAAAATCTTTTGTCAAGAAAGATGACAAAGTAGAAAGCCAAGAGAAAGAAAAATACGAATGTGTTTTTGTGAAAGTAGGTGATGAAGCCAAACTAAGGGTTATAAAAACAGGTATCCAAGATGATTCCAATATTGAAGTCATTTCTGGATTGAATGAAAATGACGAGATTATTACAGGGCCATACAATATGGTATCAAGAACGCTTGATAATTGTGATAAAGTCAAGGCTAAAGGTTCAAACGAAAGCAAGAAAGACTCAGAAGAAGCTAAAGAATAAGTGACTTATATACTTAATATAGAAACAGCAACGACCAACTGTTCAGTCTCTTTGTCGAAAGATGGAGAGACTTTGGTTTTAAAGGAAGACAGTAGCCCAGATTATTCACATGCCGAAACACTCCATCTGTACATTCAAGATGTAGTTGAACAAGCGGAATTGAAACTCCGAGATTTAAATGCCATAGCTGTGAGCAAAGGCCCTGGGTCTTACACTGGATTACGAATTGGAGTCTCAGCCGCCAAAGGGTTGTGTTTTTCTCTTGGAATCCCACTCATTTCTGTTTCAACCTTAAAAAGCCTAGCATGTCAGGTTCATGTAGAGGAAGGTTTCATTGTTCCAATGCTGGATGCAAGGCGTATGGAAGTCTATGCATCGGTATTTGATTTTAAGCATGAAGAGGTAAGAGAAATTCGAGCCGAAATTTTAAATGAAAGCTCTTATTCAGAATTTTTAACTCAGCAAAAAGTATATTTTGTTGGGAATGGGGTAGAGAAAACCCAACGACTTATCAAGCATCCCAATGCGATATTTATTGAAGGGAAATTACCTTCGGCACAGGAAATGAGTCCTTTGGCTTATGAGAAGCACAAAAAAAACGACATCGAAGATGTCGCTTATTTTGATCCCTATTATTTAAAAGATTTTATCGCTTTAAAACCTAAATCCTAACCCTTTTTTTGAATTTCCACTTGATGTGGGTAAGGTATTTCAATACCAGCCGAATCAAGGGCTTCTTTAACCTGTTCGGTAACATCAAAATATACAGTCCAGTAATCTTCTGTTTTGCACCAAGGTCTGGTGGCAAAGTTTACAGAGCTGTCTGCCAATTCCAAAACGGTAACTGCAGGAGCGGGATCTTTCAAAACTTTAGGATGTGAAGTCAACACATCCATAATGACATTTTTGGTCTGTTTGATATCTGAGTCATAACTTACCCCAAACACTAAATCTACACGTCTTGTCCCTTCAGTAGAATAATTTATAATGTTACCATTGGATAATGAGCCATTGGGAATAATAATTTCCTTATTGGAAAGTCCTGTAAGCTTTGTGGTGAAAATTTCAATTTCCTTGACGACGCCTATTTCACCTTGCGCTTCAATGAGATCACCTATTTTGAAAGGCTTAAAAATCATGATTAAAACGCCACCGGCAAAGTTCCCTAATGATCCTTGGAGTGCCATGCCTACAGCTAAACCAGCGGCAGCTAT
>JAGQZG010000058.1 GCA_020435705.1 Mangrovimonas sp. | reverse complement strand
TGATGTGGAGAACCTTTTGGTAAATGAACAACAACTCAAAGAAAAGGACGCTACCTACTATAAAATCAATAGGGGTGGCGACATAACCTACCATGGGCCGGGCCAAATTGTAGGATATCCCATTCTGGATTTAGATAACTTCTTTACCGATATTCATAAATACCTCAGATTTTTAGAAGAAGTGATTATTCTCACCTTGGCAGAGTATGGATTGAAAGGCGAGCGAAGCCCTGGTGAAACAGGTGTTTGGCTGGATGTAGGAACGCCTTTTGCCAGAAAGATATGTGCTATGGGAATTCGGGCGAGTCGTTGGGTAACCATGCACGGGTTTGCCTTGAATGTAAATACAAATCTTGGTTATTTTGACAATATTATACCTTGTGGTATTCGAGGCAAGAGCGTGACTTCGCTTCATGTGGAGTTGGGTAAGGAAGAAGTGAATATGCAAGAAGTCAAGGCCATCTTGTTAAAACACTTCAAGAGTTTGTTTGGTGCTGAAATTGAGACGCTGAATGGTTAAGGTAATTGCCAAAATACTTTTACTACTAATTGTCTTTGTTGTGGGAATACTTCCCAGTTTTGGAATGATTTTTTTTGTATTCTCGGAAAGCCAACGATTTGAGTTTACAATGTTAATACCCTTTGGGATTACCGCCTTGGGGATATGCAGTGCAATTTTCCATGGAAAAACCGTGGGGTTTTATAAAAACCTTGCAAAAGACCGGATATTAAAAAGACCCAGCCATCTATATTGGGGATTGAATTTGGGTTTTGCTTCCGTAAATTTGATGTTTGCCCTACTGTTTGGCTATTTGATTTTTTTTAAATATCCTGCAAGTGTCTCTTTGTCTGACGATCCCGTTATCCTATTGATTATTGTGCCTCTGTTTTTGGGCAGCATTCTGTTTTTAGAAGCTTTTTATATGAAAAAGAAACTTAGTGAAAACAAGGAAAAAGAAGCCTTGTCTGAAATTGATAATATAAAAGGCAATACTGAAAACTTTAATTAACCTGATACATCAAGAGTTCATCTGTTCCGCTTTTCACAATAATTTCAGGATTTCTGTCGCCATCGGCATTGTCCATATCTATAGCAGAGTTCCCATAAACAGGGAAGTTGTGAAGGGGTTTTCCTAAACTGTCAAAAAGATAAACTTTGTTGGTCTGCATGTCGGTCACTGAAACGTAGATCTTATCATTGATGTAGAAAATTTTAGGAACCGAATAGATCCCAAAATCCAATTCCACAGTATTTGATTTAATCCTAAGCTTGTTATCTGTTATGGCGGCCAGGGTTTTACTGGTGGCGTCCATATGGTGCTGTGTGTTGAGATTAAGGGACTCTGTAGACGCATTCCCTTTGGAATCAACAGAAAATAAATCGCCATCCGTAGTTGTTGTGGCAAACAAACCATTGTAAACATAGATATCTTCACTGGAGAAGTTTGCAGTAGATTTTGGTTTAACCCGACTATCGCCACGACGGTCAAGAATGTAAAGTTTGTCCTTGGTCTTTAAAACAATATAATCTTTACCACCTATGCGGAAGTGTTTAGGTTGCGATAAAATAGTGGCATTGGCTGAAGAAAATTCAAACCCCTTGACAATTTTTCCACTTAAATCATACATGAGCACATGGCTACCTTGGGTTACCATAAGTCTGTAGTTTCTATTGCTGTCATAATCAAACACCGAAAGCGGTTGGGTAATAGGGTCGTTGAATTTTAAAGGGAAAGGACTTACCTCTTTACCTGTTCTATCAATTATGTAAACTCTATTGGGCGTCGCAAAGGCCAACTGCAATCGGCCGTTCTTATAAATATCTACTTGGTTAACCTTTCCAAGAATGGCGCCTTCCAGTTTCTTTTTGAACAAGATCTCGCCAGTGTTGGAAAGAAGGTACAGATTGTTGTTTACATCTTGTACAACAATATCTTTTTGGTTGTTGGTATAATTGGTTACAAATTGCGGATTGGTAAGAATATCGGCGTCTAGTTTAATGTTGAATTCTTCACTTACGGTATTGGCATCAACTCTTGCTTTTAAGCGTTTAATGACCATATTGGTATGGGCAAAATGATGATCGTAAATAAATTGTAGCGCCGAAGTTTTATAGTTTCCTAAATCGGCTGTTTCATTCTCGGCAAAAAAACCCGAAAGTGTATCGTCATTAAAAAGCAGGAGCAAAGAGGCCGCATCACTCAGTTGACTCTGTATGTCCTTGTAGCCGTTTCTAGTGGCAAAAACCGTCGTGTTTTGATAACTGGAAATCACGTTTTCCAAAGACTCCATGCTGCTTGAAAAAATGAAATAATTATCAATTTGGGCATAAAAGTTAAGATCGTCAAAAGTAACCAAAGGAAAAAAAGCCTCTTTGAAAGCGGTAGGCTTTCCGTACTTCCAGATGGTCACGTCCCGATAGGTTTCGGCTACATCCTTAAAAGCCAGTAGGGCATCATCGGTAATCATTTCGTCCAAAGAGTTAAGAATAACACTATGTTGAGTGCCTTCAAAAAGGACACCCACTTCAATAATATTATCAAAAAGAGTTTCAGAATCTAAAATGGAATCCGTTACGGCATAGCCCTTTTGGGTTTGGTATTTTTTCAAGTTGGTGTGAAAAGACTTGAAACTATCAAAAGTAAAACTCACAAATCCGTCAACATTGGAGGGGGCTATTTTGGCCATTTGATTTTCCCTAGGTTTGCTATCCTTAAATATGTTGATGAGACTTTTGGTAGAATCCGAAGCTTGTGTAATACCGTTTAATAAAATTTGATCTTGAGAGATGTTTACATCAACCAGCGTAGCTTTGGAAAAATCAGGAACAAGAACCGAATCCAAAAGAAAAAAGGGTTTCTCTTGATAGTAGGAGTTGTCTATATATAACGAAAACGAAGCCTCAGAACTTGAAGCCTTCATCAAGTCCGCTACTTGGGAATTGGTTTTTGGATTTGGTTTAAGGTTTTTGATCCATTCAATATTGGACGATGCCACCAGAATACTGTCTTTTGCAGTATAATAGAACGCTTGGTCATTTAGCACTATTTTCTCAATACTGCTGGAATTGAATTTCAAACTTTCGGAACTGTAATTTTTACTGTCCGAAAAATTGAAAATACTGTCTCGATATTTTGTGGTAAACACCACATCCAAACTATCCTTGCTGCTTTTGGATAGGGCAATTAAGATGTCATTGTCTGTATTGAGCAGGCTCAAAGGTTGTAATTTTTTCTCCAGGGTTTGGTAACTTTCAAGAGCGCTTAGTTTTTTAAAAAAATCACTGTTCTTTAGATTGCCGCGTAAGCCTTTAATGTTTTTTGTCTTTAGAACAAGAATGGAACTGTTGGGTATATATGCTGATATATCTGAAACTTTGGAATCTGTGGTGCAGCTCGATATAAGAAGTAGTGCACACAGTAACAACCAATAATTTTTCATGAATTCAATGGATTTCTGCAAATATAGAAACTTAAAAATCTAATTTCAATTGTTCGGGTAGAAGCCTGAAAGATTTTCTGTGATATGGGGTGATACCATGTTTTTTTATTGCTTCACGATGCTCTTTGGTGGGATACCCTTTGTTTTGTTTCCAGTTGTACATAGGGAATTCCTCATGGATTTGATTCATATATGCATCCCTGTAAGTCTTAGCGAGTATTGATGCAGCTGCAATGGAGAGGTATTTACCATCACCTTTTACAATGGTTTCAAACGGTATATTTTGATAGGGTTTGAATCTGTTGCCATCAACTATTATAAAACGAGGGACGCAGTCCAATCTCCCTATGGCAACGTGCATAGCTTCAAAAGAGGCATTGAGAATATTGATTTCATCTATTCTCTTGGGGTAAATGTGTGCGACCGAGAATGAAGTAGCAACAGACTCCAAAATGGGTTTCAACAGATTTCTGTTTTTTTCTGAAAGTTGCTTGGAATCATTAAGCAATGAATTGGAAAAGTTTTTTGGCAGGATGACGGCGGCAGCTGTTACGGGACCCGCCAAACAACCTCTACCGGCTTCATCGGTTCCGCATTCAAAACTAAATTTAGAATAATTTGATTTAAGCATAGAGATTGTAAAAAGAATAAAAAAAATGATATGACGATGTAATTTATTCGAAATAATTGAGATTCTTTAACATTTTTTTCTGACAAAACTTTGTGTAATTAAGATTTTATTAAGATGTTTGCGCTAGACTAATTCAAAAAAAACATATATGAAATTTAAATTATCTATGCTAACGCTGTTTATGGCGTTTGTGGTTCAGTTTTCCTTTGCACAGGAAAAAACAATCACGGGTACAGTTTCTGACAGCGATGGTTTTCCGCTTCCTGGAGTAAACATCATTGTCAAAGGTACTACTAATGGTACTCAAACAGACTTCGACGGGAATTATTCAATTTCTGCCGAAACTGGTAGCGTGCTTGTGTTTTCTTTTGTTGGGTATCAAACACAAGAGCATACAATAGCAAGTGCAGCTACCATCAATGTGAAATTGGTGGCAGGGGAACAGTTGGAAGAAGTAGTAATCGTTGCTTTTGGTGAAAAAACCAGAGATGAGTTAACATCTGCGGTATCAACGGTTACCAGTGAAGAGCTTTCTAAACTTTCACCATCAACATCCATTGACAATATGTTGCAGGGTATTGCACCTGGTGTACAAGTTACAGGAGCTAATGGTAAACCAGGACAAACTGCCTATGTAAGGGTTAGGGGTATTGGTTCTATCAATGCAGGTAGTGCACCTTTGTATATTATAGATGGTGTAGTGGCGCCAGATATGAGTTCTGTTAATCCAAACGATATTGAAAGCTTGTCAGTTCTTAAAGATGCCGCTACAGCTTCTTTGTATGGATCTAGAGCCGCTAACGGTGTGGTTGTGATCAAGACAAAAACAGGACGCAAGAACAGAGCTGCTGAAATTACTATTTCTTCAAGATTTGGTTATGGCCAAAAAATTGATGATAATTTCAGAATGATGAATACGGCTCAAAAAATTCAATATGAAAGAGAATTGGCTGCATTAGGTGTTACCAATGCGGTTCAACTTCCAGGGGCAACTATTCAATCTGATGAAGAATATCAGTATTTATTGTCGTTAGACCATGACTGGCAAGAAACTTTATTAAGGAAATCTACAGTTCAATCTAATGCATTAAGCATTACTGGCGGATCTGAAGAAATCTCTTACTTCTTAAGTTTAGGGCACGATAGAAATACTGGTATAGTTAAGGATATAGATGGATTTGAAAGACTTAATGCTAGATTAAATATTAATTATCAAGCTAAGGAATGGTTGGAAATAGGTACTAATGTAAGTGTTTCTAGAACAACTTCCGATGAGCCTCGTGACAGAAACAACGTTCAAAACCCTTTTAGGGCAATGTATGATTATAATCCTTATGAGCCAAAATATGAAGTCGATGAAAATGGAGACATAGTTCTTGATGCAAACGGAGATCCTAAATATAATCTTACAACAAATGGCTTTTCTATTTCTGAAGCTTTAGTTAATAATCCAGAAAGAGAAAACTATACCTATATTATTGCAGGTTTGAATGCCAAAGCAAAAATTGTTGATGGTTTAACAAATACATTTCAAATTGGTGCTACCAGTACCAATTACAGAAGAGAATATTATGTAAAGCCGGGTTCAGTTTTAGATGGATATGTAGGAGATGCCAATAACCCTGGTAGTAAAACTGACAATGGTTCATTTGATTTTGATTTCACACTAACGAACTTGTTATCTTATAATGTTTTATTTGGGGATAAGCACGACTTAACTGTTACGGGATTATTCGAATTTAATAAAGATACATTTAGAACTTATTCTTTATCCAGTATCGGATTTGTATCTGGAGATTTATCTGTTCAGAGTATTGCGGCTGAACCTACTGGCGCCTCAACCAACTTGTTTGAAAACACCTTGGTTTCTTTTGGAGGATTTCTTGACTATAATTATGACAATAGATATATCGTAACAGGGTCTGTGAGACGTGATGCTTCTTCTGTATTTGGTATCAATAATCAATATGGGGTGTTCTGGTCAGCAAGTGCTGGTTGGAATATTACTAATGAGAGCTTCATGGAAAACAATACACTGTTTAATAACTTAAAATTGAGAGCTTCTGCTGGAACTTCAGGTAACCGTTCAGGATTGAGCAGTTATGGATGGCAAGCGCAGATAGGGTTTGGTAGTTTGAATGGACAAACTACTGCTGTTCCAACAGATAATGGTAACCCAGATTTAGGTTTTGAGAAAAACTTTATTTGGGACTTAGGTTTGGAATTTGCAATGTTGAATAATAGATTGCGTGGTGTGGTTGACTATTACGAAAGAACCACTTCTGACCTATTATTAAATGTTCCTCTATTAAGATTAGGAGGCGAACCTGATGGATCAATTTTGAGTAATGTTGGTGAGATGAAAAATACAGGTATAGAAATCCAACTAACAGGAGATATTGTGAAAAATAACGATTGGTTGGTAACCTTGGGCGGTAACATTGCTTTAGTTGATAACAAAGTTACCAAACTTAATGCGACCGAAGAATTTCCAAATGGAGCTCCAATTACAAGAGATAATGGTCTGACTAGAATTGAAGTAGGTGAAGAAATTAATACTTTCTGGATGCCAATGTATGCAGGTGTTAACCCTGCCAACGGTGAACCATTATACTATGACGCTGACGGTAACGTTACCAATGTTTACAATGCAGATGCTAATGTATTGATGAGTGGAAAATCTCCTTTAGCTGATTTTGACGGAGGTGTCAATCTGTATGTGAGATACAAAGGATTTGATTTAGCAACCGATTTCTACTACAAATTTGGTCATTATGTTATGAACTATATGCAGAGTAATATGTTAAGTGATGGTACTGGGGTAGATGCTAACCAACGAGTTGACGCCTTTAATTATTGGAGACAGCCTGGAGACACTAATGTGCTTCCTAGCCCTTTATATGGTAATAGCGCACAACAAACTAGTGATAGATGGTTGCAAAAGGGTGATTATATAAGATTGAGAAATTTGACAGTTGGATATAATTTACCAAGTGAGTTTACCGGACAAGTAGGCATTAAGTCACTACGTATCTTTGTGCAAGGACAAAACTTATGGACTTGGACAAAAGAGTTTAGAGGAGATCCAGAAGTTGGTATTGGTAGTGGTGAAACCGCTAATTCAGTCTTTGGTACTTATAACTTATATAGTTATCCACAAACACAATCAATTTCTGTTGGTGTGGACTTAAAATTTTAAAAAAAAATAATTATGAGAAAAATATTTTTAAAAGTAATAGTATTTATTGGTCTAGTATCTCTTAATTCATGTACCGATGAATTAGATCAGCAGCCAAATAATGCCTTTTCACCAGAAACCTATTACCAAAGCATTACTGATTTTGAAAATGCTACTAGAGGTGTATATTCTGGATTTTATGGAGGATCGTACTATGGGACAAGTTTTTTAACATTACCAGATATAATGTCTGACAATGTTATACTAGCTCAACAAGGAAGAAGATCAAATCAATTCTACAATGAATGGCGCTATGAACCAAATTCTGGTTGGGATATGATGTTTTCCCCATATGTAGTAACTAATAGAGCAAACCTCATCATTGACAACATAGGTAATTTATCGGATGGATCCGAAAAGAACAATTTCTTAGGCGAAGCAAGAGCTGCTAGAGCATTAGCTATGTTTGATATGCTCAGAGTTTATTGTGATACTCCTACCCAAGCAGATGCTAATTCTTTAGGTATGCCTGTTATTACATCCTCTGATAATCCATCTATTCAAATACCTAGACCCCCATTATCTGAGTCTTATCAATTTGTGATTGATGAACTAGAAGCAGCTAAAGCTCTCATTAATGAGGATAATGGCGTGGGTAGGCTAAATAAAAATGCTATTAACGCACTACTCTCAAGAGTTTATCTTTATGCAGGTCAGTATGACAAGGTAATCACTTCGGCAAATGCAGTGACAACACCTGTTGCTTCTATTGCCAATTTTCCTGGAATTTGGACAGACTCTAATAATGATGGTGTAATATTCAAGCTGGACCAAGATAGAGTTTTAGATGGTATCGCTATAGGTGTTGATTGGAGTCAATCAGTTGGAGGTACTGTAAGACCTGAATATGTTATGGCTTTTGATTTCTTTAATATGTATCAATCTAATGATGTTAGAAAAAATGCGTATACATTCGTTGGAGCTGATTCCGGTGGAAATATATACAATGCCATCAAGAAGATGTTAGGCGAGGCTGGTCAAAATAATGGTGTAGTAGATGCCAAAGTAATCAGAGCTGCTGAAGTATATCTTAATAAAGCTGAAGCTTACATGATGTCAAATCCACCGAATGAAGCTGCTGCTCTTCAAGCTTTAGACATGGTAAGATCTAATAGGTATTCAGGTTTTGTCTCAGGCAATGAAACAGGTGCTGCACTTTTAGACGCTATCAAGTTAGAAAGACGTTTGGAATTGTTTGCAGAAGGACATCGCTTCTTTGATCTTAAACGTTGGGGTATGGCTATTGAGCGTAGTACCGTATACGGCGAATATTTTGATGGAAGTGGTACACCTGTACCTGCTGAATTTGCTACACTTCCTGCGAGCAGTCACAAATTCAATTTACCAATACCACAAAGAGAGATTAATATTTATCCAGATTTCCAACAAAACCCTGGGTACGGTAACTAAAAAAAATAAATTATGAAAAGAATATTAGTATTATTAATTTCTGTTTTGACAGTTTTTGCCTGCGAGACAGAAGACAGCCAAAAGGCTGAGAACTATAATGGAACTGCCGTAACATATTTTACCGATGGATCGGCTGCATCATATTTTGTAAGCCAAGTTTCAGGCCCTTTTGATATTCAAATTGGTTCAACAGTTCTTAGTAACAGTGCTAGAACTTATACAGTACAGGTAGATCCAGAATCTACTGCTAGTGAGGGCGTAGACTTCTCATTGGTTAACACTAGTGTTACTATTCCAGCTGGAGAGTATTTCGGTACAGTTTCAATTCAAGGTATATTTGATGGAACTACACCAGATGGCTCTACCCTTATATTAAGATTAGTGGGAGATGATGCCATGGTAAACAACAAGTTTACTGTTAGTATAGTCCAAGCATGCCCACTTGAAGCAGATTTTGCAGGCAATTATTTAATTGAAGAGTTGACAGCTTATGTAGATGGACCGACTTTAGAAACTGGAACTGTGGTTGCAGTTTATGAAATTTCAGAATTTCAAAGAGGATTTATGACTGCTAACTATCCTAATTATTGCTCTACTCCGGTTGAATTTGTCTTCGAGCTTAAATGTGGAGACGTTCTTATTCCTGGTGCAGGTAATCAAAGTAATTGTTCATGTGGAGGAAATTTATGGTTTACTAATCCAACTACACCTTCTACGTATCAATTAGATGACGATACTTATTTTGAAGTTACGTTTACTAATGATGCTTTTAATGATTGTAGTTCTCCCGTACAAACAACATATTCATTCACTAAACAATAAAATACTATGAGATATTTAAAAATAAATGCATTATTAGTTTTTGTTCTAGCTCTGGTTGTTTCTTGTTCACCAGACAAGGGAGATACAGATTACTTAAATAATCGTACACCTTACATATATTTTGCCAAGACTTCTGCTGATTTTTACATTGAAGAAGGTGCAGCTAATACTTATGATGTGAAAGTCGCTTTGTCAGCTCCGCAATCACAAGATTTAATGTATGATATTAGTATTGATCCAAACTCTGACGCAGTTGAAGGTGTAGATTTTACTATTTCATCTCCTTCATTTAAAGTTCAAGCTGGTTCTATAGTTGGCTCCTTTACTGTTTTAGGAGATTTTAATGCTGCAAGCATCGATGGTAAATCTGTAACTTTTCTGCTTTCATCTGTTGATGATGCTGATTTAGGACAAATAACTGAATTCACTCTGAATTTATTTAAATTATGTCCTTATGAAGGATTGAACACGACTAGTTATGCTGCTAATGTTTATGCTTTCTCAGATGAAGCACCTAGTTATAATACAACTTTAAGCCCTGTTCCTGGAACTGATAATCAATGGACTATATCAACAGCTTGGGGTACAGAATTTGTTGCTTGGGCTACGGGTAACCCGGCTTACAGTGGACTTTATGTTTACTCGGCTACTATTGTACTAAATGAAGACTTTACAGTTGATGTAATAGGGAATGATGCATGGGCTACAGGTGGTACGGGAACATTTTCTCCCTGCACACAACAGTTTAGCTTTACTCTTACTCAAGGATTATTTACTAATGCTTTTACTGTTGATACCGTTTTATCACCAATGTAAAATTGATTGAAATTATTAATTTTAATATAAAAAAGAGCCTTTGTTTAAGGCTCTTTTTTATATTTGTTAATTAAACAAAATAATAAATGAAATCGAAACTACTACTTTTTTGTCTTTTTCTTCTCTCAATTCATGCATTTGCACAAACACCTGAAGAGAGAAGAGAAATAGTCAAAGATTATGATTCTGAAAGCATAGCAAAATTGAACGCTCAATTGCTGGAAAAAAACAGGAAAAACGATTCAATTGTTGATACATTTTTAGCTAATAATCAATCTTATCCCAGATTGAAGAGGGGTGATAATGGAGGGCTGATGGAGTTGAGGTATATCATAGAGGGTCAACCAATATATATTTCTACTGACAATGTCAATAGCGCTAAAGCTACTAGAACAAACTTTCTTAATACCGGTGGATCTTTAGGCTTAAATTTGGATGGTCAAAATATGCACATAGCCACTTGGGATGGTGGGCCTACATTAGCAACACATCAAGAATTTAAAGACGATTCACCAATACCGCAATCACGAGTTAATAATCCAGATTTGTCAGCTTCTAACGATCAAAGCGATCATTCAACCCATGTTTCGGGTACAATTATTGCGAAAGGAGTTAATCCAGCAGCAAAAGGAATGGCTCCCAAAGCCACACTTACCTCATTTGATTGGGATAATGACGATGTTGAAGCACTGAGTGAAGCAACAAATAATGGATTACTCCTCTCGAATCATTCTTATGGTATTGCTGTGAATCAAGGGAATGGAAACACAGCTCCAACATGGTTAATGGGATGTTACAGCTCTGAGTCTAGTATTTGGGATAACGTGGCTTATAATGCCCCATACTATCTTATGGTAGCGTCTGCAGGTAATGATGGACAAACTAGTTACACTGGTGGGTTAGCTCCTAATTATGATAAATTGACAGGGAACAAAACTTCTAAAAATAATTTAGTTGTTGCAAATGCTAATAATCCATTAATAAATCCTAGTGGAAATGGGCAATTATTAAGTTTATTTATTAATACAAGTAGTAGTCAAGGTCCGACTGATGATGGAAGAATCAAACCCGATATCTGTGCTGATGGCACTAGTGTTTTTTCATCGATAAGCACTAATAATACTGCTTATGCTACTTATAGTGGTACATCTATGGCAGCACCTAATACGTCCGGAACATTATTGTTATTGCAACAATATTATAATCAACTACATGGCAACTATATGAGATCGTCTACATTGAAAGGTCTGGTTTGCCATACTGCTGATGACGACTTTACTCAAGTAGGTCCTGATCCAATTTTTGGATGGGGACTATTGAATGCAAAAGCTGCAGCAGAAACCTTATTGATGGCTACAACCAATCAGGCTGTAGTTTCAGAAAGAACCTTGGCACAAGGCGAATCATATACATATACTTTCTCTGCGGATGGCTCAGGGCCAATTAGTGCAACAATATGTTGGACAGATCCACCAGGTACTGTAAATGATGGTTCAGTAAACAACCCTTCTCCTGCTTTGGTAAACGACCTTGATCTAAGATTGCAAAATACTTCAACCACTTTTTTTCCTTGGAAATTACAACTTAGTAATGTAACAGGTGGTGCAGTAACAGGAGACAATAATGTGGATACTGTTGAAAACATAGATATTACTTCTCCGTCTTCAGGAGTTTATACTCTAACAGTATCTCATAAAGGTACTTTAACGAGCGGCTCACAGCAATATGCTTTGATTTTAACTGGTAGTGGATTGACTTTGAGTAACGAGGATTTTGCATTGAACACCAACTTTAAAGTTTGGCCTAACCCTGTCAAAGATCAATTGTACTATTCATTTAAATCGGTCTCACAAGGTGATGTAAATATTGAAATCACTGACATAAATGGAAGACTTGTTTATAAAAATACAGATAAGTCTTTGTCTAGTTTTATATCAGGATCTATTGATATGTCTAGTTTTTCTAAAGGAATGTATTTTGTAAAAATCAGACAAGGTAATTTTGTGCAAACAGAAAAAATTGTCCATTAAATTACTTTTTCCTTAACAATATTTAACCGAAGGATTACCCTTCGGTTTTTTTATTTAAAATAATTCAAATATAATTACGTTCAAATATTACTTTTGTAGCTATCAAAAAAGATTGATGAAAAAGCTTTTACTTACATTACTTGTACTATCAATAACCTTCAATTCTTTTTCTCAACGTTTAAAGAAAACTTTTGACGGAGAGAGCCAAACAATTAATGATTCAATAGCATCTAGGCAAAGCACCTCAAACAGGAATCTTGTAAACAAAGAGGCTAAAATTACCGACTATCTAATAATTTCACATCAAAGGGACACCACCTATGTAGATACCACCCTTACAATAGCGAAAGAATATAAGTTCAATTACTTGCGTAAAGACAATGTTGAATTGATTTCTTTTTCAAATCTAGGGCAAACGTACAATACCTTAGCCTATGATTTCAATGACAACCCCCATTTAATGCCGTTATTTGGTGCGCGTGCTAGACATTTCAACTATATGGAAGTGGAAGATATCTATTACTATCATGTCCCAACGCCACTCACTGAACTCATGTATAAGTCGGCTTTTGAACAGGGACAATTGGTAGATGCCTTTTTTACGACCAACATCTCAAAACAGATCAATTTTTCAATTGCCTATAAAGGGTTAAGATCTTTAGGAAAATATCAGCATATTCTAACAAGTACAGGTAATTTTAGATTTACCACAAGTTACAAGACCAAAAATAAAAGATACATCGCAAATGCGCATTTTGTATCTCAAGATTTAATGAACCAAGAGAATGGAGGGTTGCAAAACAGTAATGTGCCCTATTTTGAAGAGGGGATACAGGAATTTAAAGACCGAGGCGTACTGGATGTCAATTTTGAAAATGCCGAAAGTATCCTGGTTGGAAAAAGATTCCATCTTGACCACCTGTTCAATATTATAGAAAGTGATTCCCTGAGCACCAATAAGCTCAACATTGAAAATATTATTTCTTTTGAAGACAAGTATTTTGAATTCACCCAAGACAATGCTGATGATTTTTTTGGAGACGCCTTCAAGAACTCAAATTTGAGAGATAGATCCACACTGGAAAATTTCTACACCCAATTAAAAGGGAACTATTCCAATAAGCATTTAGGTGATGTTAGTGTAAGTGGAAGCTACACGAATTTTAATTACGGCTACGATAAAGTTGTAAATCTGGATGGAACTTGGATTACAAATCGCTTAAAAGGCGACGCCATGGCTTTTGGAGCCAGTTATAAAAATAAAATTGGCCAATTCAATTTATATGGAGACATAGGTGCCAATATTTCAGGAGATTTTGATGGTAACTATGTAACAGGAGGAGCTACATTCAATCTTGCTGAAGACATCCTCATTGGAGCGCAAATCAATCACAATTCCCATGCCCCCAATTATAACTTCTTACTTTATCAAAGTGACTATATCAATTATAACTGGCAAAATAGTTTTAAAAATGTAGAAACACAGAATTTGAGATTTACCTTCCAATCCAAAAAAATAGCGAATGTTTCAGTTGATATAACATCTCTAGACAACTACGCCTATTTTGCAAGAGATCTGGATTCTATGGTCAAGCCATTTCAAAATGACAAAACAATAGCCTATTTAAAGGTAAAAGCCGAAAATGAGTTTAAGGTTGGGAAATTTGCGCTGCACAACACCTTCATATATCAAAATGTAAGTGATGCTAACAAGGTT
>JAGQZG010000057.1 GCA_020435705.1 Mangrovimonas sp. | reverse complement strand
TTTAGCCGATGCGATAACTATTTCGGAATTGGCTTCTAAACCAAGGCCTAAAGTAGTTTTGTCATGGGCACCACATCCTAGGGCTTTGCCTCAAGCAGTGCCTAATTCCTTTGTGGAAATGATGCAGCTTTTGGAGGTGGATTTTTGTATCACACACCCCGAAGGGTACGAACTGAATCCCGAAATTACCAAACAGGTGCCTATTATTTACAACCAAGAGGATGCATTGAAGGATGCCGATTTTGTTTATGTGAAGAATTGGAGTAACTATAAGGATTACGGGAAAATCTTGAATCAAGATCCTCATTGGATGATGACCAAAGAAAAGCTGGGAAATGCTAAATTTATGCATTGCTTGCCTGTGAGAAGAAATGTTGTGGTAGAAGATGCCGTATTGGACGGGCCCAATTCAATTGTTATTCCGCAGGCAAATAACAGAACGTATTCGGCGCAAGCTGTTTTAAAACAAATTTTGGAACATCATTAATTTTACTATATCAAGCGCAGTTAAGAGGTCTTAAATCGTATGAAAACACTCAAAGTCGTAAAAATAGGAGGGAATATTATTGATAATGAGAAGACATTGCAAACTTTCATCCAGCAATTTGCTCAGTTAGAAGGACCAAAAGTATTGGTGCACGGTGGCGGGAAATTGGCAACCCAACTTTCCAAAGCCATGAATGTTGAGGTGAAAATGGTAGAAGGTCGCCGCATTACAGATGCTGATACCTTGGATATTATTACGATGGTTTATGGTGGAAAAATAAACAAGAACTTAGTTGCTTTGTTACAAGCCAGTAACTGTAATGCCGTTGGTTTCACAGGGGCCGATGGGAACAGCATAGTCTCGGTAAAGCGTCCGGTAAAAACGGTGGACTATGGTTTTGTTGGCGATGTGACAAAAGTGAATATTGGTATTCCTTCGCTGTTGTTGAATACTGGCGTCACTCCTGTGTTTTGTGCCATTACCCATGACGGAAAAGGGCAGTTGCTCAATACCAATGCCGATACGATTACTTCGGAATTGGCCATCGCTTTTTCCGAAGAATTCAAAGTAGAATTATACTATTGTTTTGAAAAATCAGAAGTACTGGAAGATGTCAATGACGAGAGTTCGGTAATTCAAAATATTAATTCCGCAAACTATAAAACACTGTTGGAAAACGGGATTATTGCCGATGGCATGTTGCCCAAAATGAAGAATTGTTTCCATGCGCTCCATGGCAATGTTTCCAAAGTATGTATCGGTAAAACGGAGATGCTGTTTAATGAAAATGTTTTATATACAACCTTGACTTTATGATTGAAAGACTCACCATCCAAGCCATTCAACTGCTCAAACAACTCATTGAGACGCCTTCGTTTTCTTCAGAAGAAGAGCAAACGGCACAGCATATTGAGAGTTGGTTCAAGCAACAGGGCATTCCATTTACAAGAACCCATCATAATGTTTGGGCAACCAATAAATATTTTGACGAATCCAAGCCCACGTTGTTGCTCAATTCGCACCACGATACCGTAAAACCAAACAACGGTTATACCAAAGATCCCTTTACAGCCATTGTTGAAGAAGGGAAACTATATGGTTTGGGCAGTAACGATGCCGGAGGTTGTTTGGTGTCGCTGTTGGCAACATTTGCCTATTTTTATGATAAGAAAGAACTAAAATATAATTTGGTTATTGTTGCTTCTGCAGAAGAAGAAAGCAGCGGCCCCAACGGGTTGAATAGCATGCTGTCCGTGATTCCAAAAATAGATGTGGCCATTGTGGGTGAACCTACCTTGATGAATCTGGCTATTGCCGAAAAAGGCTTAGTGGTTTTTGATGCGGTGGTAAAAGGAACGCCAAGCCACGCTGCACATCCAAACGAGGATAATGCTATTTACAATACGGTTCCTGTGCTGGAATGGTTTAAAGAATATCGTTTTGAGAAAGTATCATCCGTTTTAGGTGAAGTGAAAATGACAGTCACACAAATTAATGCAGGGAAGCAGCACAATGCCGTGCCAGCAAATGTAGATTTAGTGGTGGATGTTCGGGTGAATGACCAGTATACCAATAAAGAAATAGCAGAAATATTACAGAAAGAAGCCCCTTGTAGCCTCACTCCTAGAAGCTTACGATTGAATTCATCCTCAATTCCTCAAGAACATGCTTTGGTGCAGGCAGGCCTTGCTATTGGAAGAAGCACGTATGGTTCGCCCACCTTGTCGGATCAAGCAGTACTGTCCTGTCCTTCCTTAAAATTAGGGCCAGGCGATAGCACTCGTTCACACTCTGCAGACGAGTTTATTCACTTGCAGGAAATTGAAGAAGGCATCATAATCTATATAGAATTGTTGAATAAAGTATTGTAAAATGTCACCTCGAGCGCAGTCGAGAGGTCTTAAAAAAGGTCTCGACTGCGCTCGACCAGACAAGATTAAATAGTAATTAAAAAATGAAACTCTGGGATAAAGGTATCAGTATAGATAAAAAAATAGAAAAATTCACTGTGGGTAACGACCGTGAAGTAGATGTGCATATTGCCAAATATGATGTGCAAGCATCTTTGGCTCATGCCCAAATGCTTGAGAAAGTTGGGATTCTTTCCAAAGAGGAATTAAGCCAGTTGGAAGCAGGATTGGAAGCATTGGCAAAGCAAGTGGAATCCGGAAATTTTGTGATTGAAGAACAATTTGAAGACGTGCATTCCAAAATAGAATTCGAACTGACTAAAACCTATGGTGAGGTTGGGAAGAAAATCCACACAGCACGCTCCAGAAACGATCAGGTTTTAGTTGCTCTGCAATTGTATTATAAGGAAGAACTTCAAACCATTCGGCACAAAGTAAGAATCTTATTTGATACCTTATTGAACCTAGCCAAAACCCATCAAGACAAGTTGTTGCCGGGCTATACACATTTGCAAGTAGCCATGCCATCCTCGTTTGGGTTGTGGTTTTCGGCCTATGCCGAAGTCTTGGTAGATGATGTGTATCTTTTGGACGCCGCACAAAAAACAGTAGACCAAAACCCGTTGGGGTCAGCAGCAGGATATGGTAGTTCGTTCCCAATAGATAGAGCCTTTACCACTAAAGCCTTAGGGTTTTCAACTTTAAAATACAATGTGGTTGCAGCTCAAATGAGTCGCGGAAAAAGTGAGCGTACTATTGCCATGGCCTTGGGTAGTGTGTGCAATACTTTGGCACGGTTTGCTATGGATGTATGTCTGTACAACAGTCAAAATTTTGGCTTTGTAAAATTCCCAGATGAATTGACCACAGGCAGTAGCATCATGCCACATAAAAAGAACCCGGATGTATTTGAATTGCTACGGGGGAAATGTAATAAAATCCAGGCTCTACAAACTGAGATGACTTTTATTACCAATAATTTGCCAAGTGGGTACCACCGTGATTTTCAGTTGTTGAAGGAAACGATGATTACCTCTATAGTAGAAGTAAAGGATATTCTGGATATTTTCAATTATGCGATTGCGCAAACCCAGGTGCAAACGATAGACTTAAACGACCCTAAATATTTGTATCTCTTTACGGTAGATAATATCAATACCTTAGTAGAACAGGGTATGAGCTTTCGGGAAGCCTATCAAAAAATTGGTGCCGAGGTTCAAAATGGTACCTACAAACCAGATACTTCCAAGCAACATACGCACTTGGGAAGTATGGGGAATTTGGGATTGGATGAGATTAAAGCCAAGTTTCCAGGTTAATTCACAACACTGTGAATTTGATGTGTCACCGCACAAGCGGCACCAATAATACCAGCATGATTACCCAAATGAGCTGGAACCACAGGTGTTTCCACTTTGATGTAATCTTTAAATTGGTCAAAATCATCTGAAGTCCCACCGCCCAGAATAATAAAATCAGGGCAAACAAGTATATCTACCAATTCTATAAACTTGCCAAAGCGCTTCCCCCATTTTTTGAAACTTAAATTATCCCGTTCTCTCACCGAGTTGGCAGCCCAATGCTCAATTTTTTTATACTTTTTATAAGGAATTTGCCCCATTTCAAAATTGGGTATCAATTCGCCATTAAAAAAAGCACTGCTTCCTAGGCCAGTCCCTATGGTTATCATGATCACAAAACCAGGTTGGTCTTTTCCAATACCATAGGTCATGGCTGCATAGCCGGCAGCGTCGGCATCATTAATCACCGTTACGGGCTGCTTGCAGGCTTTGGAAAACAACTCTTCTACATTAACATGATCCCATTCTTTGTCAAGATTGCCCGACGCTTTACAAACACCATGTTTAATAATACTTGGAAAGCCACAGCCAATAGGGCCAGTATAGTCAAAATGTTCTACAATTTTCTTGAAGACTTTCGCCATGTCTTTTGGCTTTCGGGAAGCTGGTGTAGGGATTCTAAACCTTTCGGTAATCAGTTTGCCCGTTTCGGTATCAACAATGGCACCTTTCATGCCACTGCCTCCTATATCTATCCCAAGAACTTCCATGACTATTTGCTTTTAGTACTCAAATGTATAAAAAAAGCACCCAAATAGGTGCTCATTTCATCAGGATGTTTGCAATTAAACGATTTTAAATAATGGTACTTTGTCCTAAATGCAAATTCTGAAAATTAATATTGGTATCTGTTGGATGATGAATATAATCTTCAATAAAGTCGCCAACTTTGGTGGTGGTGATCAAATCGTATTTAGAGCTCAAATCGGGGGTTGTGATTTCCAACTGTAACGATTTTTCAACAGCTTCGCGAATGCGGTCGGCTTCCTCATACAATCCAAAATGATCCAATAACATAGCAGCCGATAATATAGAAGCAATAGGGTTGGCAACGTCCTTGCCTTTAGCCTGCGGATACGAACCGTGTATGGGTTCAAACAAAGCATAGTTGTCTCCTACCGAAGCCGAAGCCAACAACCCAATACTACCGCCTATTACGCTAGCTTCATCACTAATAATGTCTCCAAACATGTTTTCGGTTAAAATCACATCAAACTGCTTCGGATTCAAGATCATCTGCATCGCTGCATTGTCAACAAACAGGAAATCCAATTCAACATCGGGATATTCCTTGGAAATTTCAGTAACCACTTTTCGCCATAAACGAGACGTTTCCAAAACATTGGCCTTATCAACTAGGGTCAGTTTTTTGCGTCTGGCTTGGGCCGCTTTAAAGGCCAAATGTGAGATGCGCTCAATTTCTTCTTTGGAATAGGCGCATAAATCGGAAGCAAGATTGCCATCTTCGCTCAGTACTTTGTCGCCAAAATAAATGCCACCAGTCAATTCACGATAAATACTTATGTCTGTATCTTTAATACGCTCTTCACGTAAGGGCGATTTGTCCAAGAGCGTATCATATGCCTTCACTGGGCGAATGTTGGCATAAAGCCCCATTTCCTTGCGAAGTTTCAACAATCCTTGCTCCGGGCGTACCTTGGCCGAAGGATCGTTGTCATACTTAGGATCGCCAATGGCGCCAAACAAAATGGCATCGCTTGCTTTGCAAAGTTGCAAGGTGTCGTCAGGCAGCGGATGGCCCGTTTCATCAATGGCAATAGCGCCAACGGGTGCTTCCTTAAAATTAAAGGAGTGATTAAATTCCGCAGCAATAGCTTTTAAAACTTTCATGGCCTGCTGTGTCACTTCTGGACCAATACCATCCCCAGGTAATACGGCAATATTCAATTTCATAATTTTTCCTTTCGAAAGCAGGAATCTCCACTTTCTTTTTTTAGTTTGTAAACATTCTTATTTTGGGCGTTTCCCTTTGGGTCGGGCTTTCACGGCTCGCTTTTTTGTTTCTACTAGTTGTCACACGGGGCTGTCAAAGTGCAATCAAAAGATTTCCATCAAAAACAAAAAGAGCTCAAACAACCGTTCAATCCCTAACGCGAAGCTTCAAACGCTTCTATTAATTCTTTTTTGCTCAATAAATAGTCAATATCATCATACCCATTAATCAAACAGGTCTTTTTATAAGGGTCAATGTCAAACTCGGTTTGCAAACCAGCACCTAAAATAGAAAGGGTTTGAGCTTCCAGATCAACGGTAAATTTGATGTTGGGGTTTTGCTTCACAGCAGCAAACAAGTCTTTCAAAAAACTCTTGCTTACCTGAATGGGAAGCAAACCATTGTTTAGGGCATTGCCTTTAAAAATGTCGGCAAAAAAACTAGACACGATCACTTTAAAACCATAACCGGCTAGCGCCCAAGCGGCATGCTCACGACTGGAACCACAACCAAAATTATCTCCAGCCACCAAAATGCTACCCGAATATTGGGGGTTGTTCAGGGCAAAATCCGGATTGATTTCTCCGTTTTTGTCGAATCGCCAATCTTTAAACACATTATCTCCAAAACCTTCTTTGTCTGTGGCTTTTAAAAAGCGCGCCGGAATGATTTGGTCGGTATCAATGTTTTCAATTTCCAACGGAACGGCTGTACTATGTAGGGTTGTGAACTTTTCCATATTAATTTTCTGTCTTTGGACTTTGCTCAAGATAAACTTCAGCAGGAATAACTTTAGTACTTAAACGATTTAATTTTAATGTCGCCTCGAGCGCAGTCGAGAGGTTTTTTGTTCTGAATTTGCTATATCTCGACTGCGCTCGATAGGATAGCAAACTCATTAATTCTATATCAATTCTTCTTCTAGTTCCAAGACTTTGGATAGATCTACTATTTTCCCTTCAACAGCCGTGGCTGCAGCCATTAACGGACTGGCCAAAATAGTTCTAGCACCTTGTCCTTGTCTACCTTCAAAATTCCTGTTGGAGGTAGAAACACAATATTCACCTTGCGGTATTTTATCGTCATTCATGGCCAAACATGCAGAGCATCCTGGCTGGCGTAGTTGAAAACCGGCCGCTTCAAAAACGGTTTTTAAACCTTCCTCAATAATTTGCGATTCTACTTGCTTGCTGCCTGGGACCAACCAAGCGGTCACATTATCGGCTTTTTGTTTGCCTTTTATATACTGGGCGGCCACTCTAAAATCTTCAATACGGGAGTTTGTGCAACTGCCAATAAATACATAATTGATGGGTTTGCCCACCAAGGATTCCCCTTTTTTGAAATCCATGTACTCCAGTGATTTTTCAAAGGAAGCATCATTCAACTCCGGAATAAAATCGGACACCTTGATGCCCATCCCCGGATTAGTTCCATAGGTAAGCATAGGTTCTATATCGGCCGCTTCAAAGAAATATTCTTTGTCAAACACGGCACCCTCATCGGTTGGCAAGGTTTTCCAGTAGGCCACCTTCTTGTCAAAATCGGCACCTTTGGAGCAAACTCCCTTCCTTTGATATAGTTGAAGGTGGTTTCATCGGGTGCAATCATGCCACCACGGGCACCCATTTCTATACTCATGTTACACACGGTCATACGGCCTTCCATACTCATGTTTTCAAAAACATCACCGGCATATTCACAGAAATAACCCGTACCAGCATTCGTGCCAATTTTAGAGATGATGTAAAGAATTACATCTTTGGGAAGCACCCCTTTTTTCAGTTGGCCATTTACGGTAACACGTAAACTCTTAGGTTTGCTCAACAATAAACATTGGCTGGCAAACACCTGGGCAACTTGGCTGGTTCCAATGCCAAAGGCAATGGTGCCAAACGCTCCGTGTGTTGAGGTATGGCTGTCGCCGCACACCATGGTCATGCCTGGTTGGGTAATGCCCAATTCTGGTGCCATTACATGCACAATGCCATTGTATTGATGGCCTAACTCATATAAAGTAATCCCATGTTTTTTACAGTTTTCGGAAAGTTGTTCCAACTGGTGTTTGGACAGAGGATCTTTAATTGGTAAATGCTGATTGAGTGTTGGGGTGTTATGATCGGCGGTTGCGACAATTTGGTCTGGCCTAAAAATGGGAATGTTACGATCTTCCAGCTCTTTAAAGGCTTGCGGGCTCGTAACTTCGTGTATTAAGTGTTTGTCTATGTAAAGTACTTGAGGGCCGTTTTCTATGCTGTCTATAACATGGGCATCCCAAACCTTATCAAATAACGTTTTCTTCATTTATGCTGAAATTATTTCGTTGTAAACCTTACTGCTTTCAATAATTTTGTGGATGTCGCTGTCATCTACTTCCTTTTTCCTGTCGGCAAACTGAAGGAAGATTGAGTAAACTTCGTCCAATTGCAGTTTGGTTAAGTTGTAACCTACATTTTTAGCTCGGTAGGCAAGAGCGGCGCGTCCACTTCTAGCAGTCAATACAATGGCCGATTCCGTAACGCCTACATCTTTTGGATCTATGATTTCGTAAGTTTCTCTGTTTTTTATAACACCATCTTGGTGAATACCCGAACTGTGGGCAAAGGCATTGGAGCCAACAATGGCTTTATTAGGTTGCGTATAAATACCCATTTGATCTGAAACCAATCGGCTAATACCATACAGTTCTTGGGACTTAATATTGGTGTCCAGTTTTAAATAGGGGTGTTGTTTTAAAATCATCACCACTTCTTCAAGCGATGTGTTTCCGGCGCGTTCGCCTATACCGTTAATAGTGCATTCTATTTGTCGGGCACCATTAATTACCCCTTCAATGGAGTTGGCCGTGGCCAATCCTAAATCGTTATGGCAATGGCAAGAAAGAATGGCTTTTTCAATGCCTTTTACGTTCTCCTTTAAGTACTTTATTTTGGCACCATATTCACTTGGTAAACAATAGCCTGTTGTGTCAGGAATATTCAAGACAGTAGCCCCAGCTTTAATAGCTGCTTCACAAACTCTGGCCAAATAATCATTGTCGGTTCTTCCAGCATCTTCAGCGTAAAATTCCACGTCTTCTACAAAAGACTTAGCATAACTTACGGCTTGAAAGGCACGTTCCAAAACGTCCTCTCTAGAGGTGTTGAATTTATGTTTGATGTGCGAATCAGAAGTCCCAATTCCTGTGTGTATTCTAGGCTTTTTAGCGTATTCCAAGGCTTGTGCCGCTACTTTAATATCGTTTTCTACGGCACGGGTCAAACCGCAAACCGTTGCACTTTTTATGATTTTGGCAATTTCCGAAACCGATTCAAAATCCCCTGGACTGGAAACGGGAAAACCAGCTTCAATCACATCTACGCCCAAATTTTCAAGCCGTTCCGCAATGATTAATTTCTGTGAAGTATTTAATTTGCATCCAGGTACCTGCTCACCGTCACGGAGAGTTGTATCGAAAATTTGAATTTGTGAACGAGACATTTATGAAATAAATTTTTGTTTTGTTTCACGAATTTATACTTTGGAGTAATGGTTGGACAAAGTTTTACAGAAAGGTTTACGATGTTCAAATTCAGATAATTATTGTAACTAACTGAATGTGAGTTTTTTATTATTCATTTGATTTGATGACTAAGGATCAAAAAGATACGTTGTTTTTGTTGGTAAAATCCATGACCAAGTCGGAAAAGCGTCAATTTAAACTATACGTTGGCCGATTGGGAGTGAATGAGGATTCCAAGTTTTTGAATTTGTTCAACATTTTGGATAAAGCAGCAACGTATGATGAAGCTGCTATTTTAAAAACCGGAATTGTAAAAAAACAACAACTGGCCAATGTCAAGGCCCATTTATACAAGCAAATTTTAATTAGTTTGCGCCTAAACCCATCGCATCAAAATTTGCGATCCCAGTTAAGAGAGCAAATGGATTTTGCTTCCATCCTTTATCACAAAGGCCTATACAAGCAAGCGCTTAAAATTTTGGACAAGGCTAAAGAAGTAGCCATTCAAAATGAAGAAAAAAACTTGGCCTATGAAATGGTGGAATTCGAAAAATTGATTGAATCCCAATACATTACCAGAAGTATTGGCGGCCGTGCCGATGAGTTGACCGTTCAAGCCAAGGAATTAAGCCAATCTAATGTAATAGCCAGTAAACTTTCCAATTTGTCGCTCCAGCTTTACGGTGTGTTCCTTACCGCAGGCTATGTTAAAAATGAAAAAGAGACTAAAAGGGTACAGCAATATTTTGAAGCCAGGATGCCAAAGTTTGACATAAAAAAACTGGGTTTCAGGGAAAAACTCTGGTATTATAAGGCCTATTTATGGTACAGTTTTTTGCTTCAGGATTTTTTAAATTGCTATAAGTATGCCTTGAAATGGGTCTCACTGTTTGACGAGTATCCTGCTATGGTTGAATTGCACCCTGTATTTTTTCTAAAAGGGAATAACTATCTTTTGGAATCGTTGTTCTACTTGCAGAATGTTGAAAAATATGAAGAACATTTACAGGATATGGAAAGTAAGGTTTCCAGAAAAACCTTTCCAAAGGATGACAATGTTGAAGCTTTGGCATTTCTGTATCTAAGTACTGCCAAAATAAACAAACACTTCATGGATGGAACCTTTGAAGAAGGTTTAGATTTAATCCCGAGAATTGAAAGCGAATTGAAAGCTTTTGATGATAGAATCGATGAACACCACACCATGATATTCTATTACAAGTTTGCCTGTATGCACTTTGGCTGTGGGAACAATAAAAAATGTATTGAATATCTAGACAAGATTATTTCTAATAAATCACTGTCTATGCGGGAAGATTTACTTTGCTTCTCTCGCGTACTCAATGTGGTGGCTCATTACGAAGCGGGCTTGGATTATCATATAGAACGCCTGTTAAAGGATACCTACAAGTTCTTGTTGAAAATTGATGACTTGTATGAAGTTCAAAAAGAGATGATAAAATTTATCCGTGGGTTACAGGATATCTATCCTCATGAAATTAAAAAAGCATTTATCAAACTACATAAAACCTTTAAAAAATATGAAGACGATCCTTATGAGCGTCGGGCATTTTTATATTTAGATATAATTTCTTGGTTGGAAAGTAGGATACATAATAAGTCTGTTTCTCAGGTGATTAAGGAAAAATATTTAGCCAAACACCCTCAGAAAATTTAAAAAAACCTTGTTAATAATTTGGTTTTTTAAATTTTCTGTTGGAATATTTGCATTCACAAAGTTCAAAAACTTATTGAAATGTTATCAAGAAAGGTGGAGGGAATAGACCCTGTGAAGCCTTAGCAACCCTTTGAACTTATCAAAGAAGGTGCTAAATTCTACTGGAAGAGACGAATCATTTCTCGTTGAGCCCGGATAGATAACCCAATGGAATTACTTATCTGTAATTCTTATTATTTTCTTATAACATTTTTCTATTAAGTCCGCTTTCGAGCGCATTTGACTTTGGGTTTAATTTATTATTAACTCAAAAATTAGAAAAATGAGCACACAAAAATTCGCAACACAAGCGTTGCACGCAGGACACAATGTGAAAACCAATGGCGGTACCAGAGCGGTTCCCATTTACCAAACCACATCGTATGTTTTTAACAATGCAGATCATGCTGCAAACTTATTTTCACTTGCTGAGCCTGGTTACATTTACACAAGGCTTAACAACCCTACCAACGACATTTTAGAGCAACGCCTTGCCGCCTTGGAAGGAGGCATTGGCGCGGTGGTTACTGCTTCGGGTACGGCCGCTATTGCAACCACACTGCTAACCCTATTGAGAGCTGGCGATCATGTTGTGGCCTCTAGTAGTTTGTATGGTGGGACTTACAATTTGCTGAATGTAACTTTGCCAAGACACGGCATTACAACCACATTTGTAGATCCCTCCAATCCGGAGAATTTCAATAAAGCAAGTCAAGAAAACACTCGCGTTTATTTTGTTGAATCTTTAGGAAATCCAAAGTTGGATGTGTTGGACATTGAAGCTATTTCTAAAGAAGCCAAAGCTTATAAAGTACCATTGATTGTTGATAATACAGTGGCCACGCCTTATTTGCTCAATCCTATTCAGTATGGTGCTAACATTGTTATCCACTCCTTGACCAAGTACATTACTGGCAACGGAACGTCTTTAGGAGGCGTTATTATTGATGCCGGTACTTTTGATTGGGCCAATGGTAAGTTTCCTGAATTTACGGAACCTTCAGCTGGATATCATGGACTGGTTTACAACGAAGCTTTGGGAAATGCAGCATTCATTGCAAAAATTAGAATTGAGGGATTACGTGATTATGGTTCGGCTCTGAGTCCGTTTAATGCCTTTCAAACGATTCAAGGTTTGGAAACGCTGGAAATTCGTATCAAAAAACATAGTGATAATGCATTGAAATTAGCCAAATGGTTACAAGAGCAAGAAGAGGTTGCTTGGGTAAACTATCCAGGGCTGGAAACAAGCCCCTATAAAACCTTATCCAATAAATATCTTCCAGAAGGTCAAAGTGGGATTGTGACTTTTGGTGTAAAAGGAGGATATGATTCAGCAAAAACCATTGCGAATACCACTAAGTTATTTTCATTGCTTGCGAATATTGGGGATACCAAATCGTTAATCATTCATCCAGCGAGCACCACGCACCAACAACTTTCGGATGAAGAACAAGAAGCCACTGGTGTAACTAAAGATTTGATTAGACTTTCCGTGGGATTGGAAAACATTGACGATTTGAAAGCGGATTTAACAGAAGCTTTTGCAGTTGTAAAAGAAACTTTGAAGGTAAATTAAACGATGTCCCAAATACGTAATATAGTGATTAATAGCTGCCAAACGTCTTCAGGTAAGACAATGGATTTACCATTGTCTTACCAAGTGTTTGGTAAACCACTTCACGAAGCGCCCATTGTACTTGTAAACCATGCGTTAACAGGTAATTCAAAGGTGTGCGGAGACGATGGATGGTGGAAAGATTTAATAGGTGCAGGTAAGTGTATAGACACTACTGCCTATACGGTATTGGCGTTCAACATTCCCGGAAATGGCTTTTTTTATAGCCAGAGTCTTGACGACTTGAAATTAGATTATAAAGACTTTACGGCTAGAGATGTGGCCGGGTTATTTGCCCAAGGATTGGATCAATTGAAAATTAACAAACTTTTTGCCGTTATTGGCGGATCCGTGGGTGGTGGCATTGCTTGGGAATTGGCTGCTTTAAGGCCCAAGTTGATTGAGAATTTAATTCCTGTAGCTGCCGATTGGAAGGCAACAGACTGGGTTATAGCCAATTGCTTTATTCAGGATTCCATTTTGAACAACTCATCCAAACCCTTAAGTGATGCGAGAATGCATGCCATGACCTTGTACCGAACTCCAGAGTCGTTTGCAGATAAATTCAACCGAACCAAAAGAAATAAATCGTTGTTTAATGTTGAAAGTTGGCTTAATCATCATGGCGAAAAATTAACCGAAAGATTTCAAGTTTCGGCCTATAAAATGGTAAACCAATTGCTTAAAACCATAGACATCACACAGGGCAATGAAAACTTCTTGGAAGTTGTTTCCCGAATAGAATCCAACATCCATATTATCACTATTAATTCGGATTTGCTGTTCAAGACTGAAGAGAATTGGAACACTTATGTAAATTTAAGAAGCATTAAGGAAAATGTTACTATTGGCGAAATTGAATCCATTCATGGTCATGATGCCTTTTTAATTGAATACCAACAACTTTCAAGATTGTTGCGCCCCGTTTTTCATTCAGAAGAAAAAAAAAGTCTAATTAGTAGTTATAACTATAATCTTAAACGAATAGCCTAGTATGGCCAAGCAAAATAAACAGTTTGAAACCGATGCCATTCGCACTCAAATAGAACGTTCCCAATTTCTGGAGCATTCAAGCCCATTATATCTCACTTCCAGTTTTGTGTTTGAGGATGCCGAAGATATGAGAGCTTCCTTTTCCGAAGAAAAGGAACGGAATATTTACAGTCGGTTTTCAAACCCCAACACTTCGGAGTTTGTTGAGAAAATATGCCAAATGGAAGGTGCCGAAAGTGGCTATGCCTTTGCTACAGGCATGGCGGCGGTATTTTCTACTTTTGCAGCATTGCTGGATTCAGGAGATCATATTGTGTCTTCCCGAAGTGTTTTTGGTTCAACCCATACTTTGTTCACGAAATATTTTCCAAAGTGGAACATTGAAACGAGCTATTTTGAAGTCAATGAAGTTGATAAAATAGAAAGTCTAATTCAACCCAACACCAAAATTCTGTATGCCGAAAGCCCTACCAATCCAGCCGTAGATATTCTGGATTTGGAATTCTTGGGAAAATTGGCCAAAAAGCACAACTTATTATTGGTGATTGATAACTGCTTTGCAACCCCTTATCTACAAAACCCCATAAAATTTGGAGCTCATTTGGTTATCCATTCTGCTACCAAATTAATTGATGGTCAGGGTCGTGTTTTGGGAGGTGTTACCGTTGGGAAAGCCAAATTAATCAAGGAAATATATCTGTTTT
>JAGQZG010000056.1 GCA_020435705.1 Mangrovimonas sp. | reverse complement strand
CCAGCGAGAATAATTCAAGAAAAAGCAAATTAGAGTAATAGTTTAGATGAATACATTAGTCCCATTGGAATATTACTATACGCTTTACATAAACTTATGTTTATTTTTAGTGTTGTTTACGTTGTTGCATACCCGAGTGGTGGCTATAGACAATAGTAAGAATGTAATCTTCATCAATATTGCGGGTTGGTTTTTACTGGTATTCCTTGTTTTTTATATGGGATTAAGGCCAATTAATGGGATTTATTTTGGAGATACGGTAAACTATCATAAATCTTTTGTAGACTACAAATATGGGAAGCCCATTCCGGAAGATGGAGATTTGGGTTGGGAGCTCTTTATGAAGTTTATGTCCTACATAGTTACAATCCATACGTTTTTTACCCTGATGGTTTTTGTGTACATTTTCCCTATGTACTATTTATCCAGGACCTATTTCAAGGAATATTGGTACTATGCTTTCATTATGTTCATTATCTCGTTTTCATTCTGGACGTATGGAGTAAACGGTGTGCGAAATGGAGCTGCTTGTTCCTTGTTTTTATGGGGGTTGGCTTTTAAAGACAAAAAAATAATAATGGCTATTTTATTTTTTATAGCCATTATGTTTCACAAGACATTGCTATTACCCATTATGGCCTATCTAGCTACTTATGTTTACAATAAACCTAAGGCCTATTTTATTGGATGGTTGGCCTGTATACCTATGTCATTGGTTGCAGGTGGCTTTTTTACAGGGTTGTTTGCAAAATTGGGATTTGCTGATGAGCGCTTGACAGCGTATTTAACGGGCTCGCAAGATGCTGGATCGTTCTCAAGTACTGGCTTTAGATGGGATTTCCTCTTTTATAGTGGTTTTGCGGTATTTGCTGGATGGTACTTTGTTTTTAAAAAGAAGTTTGACGACAAGATTTATAATCAATTATTAAATACTTACCTGATTTGTAATGGTTTTTGGATCTTGGTGATAAAAGCTAATTTTTCAAATCGTTTTGCTTATTTATCATGGTTCATGATGGCTATAGTGATAATCTATCCATTTCTTAAAGAACGCTTTTTTAAAGACCAACATTTTATGATAGGCAAGGTGGTTTTAGCATATTTTGCATTTACCTACCTCATGTTCTATGTATACTACTATTAGATAAAAAGAATGAAAACCTTAACCGTATTTACACCTACTTTCAACAGAGCTTATTGCTTGGGCCAATGCTATCAAAGCTTAATCAATCAAACCTCACAGGATTTTTGTTGGTTAATAATAGATGATGGGTCAAGTGATAATACTAAGGATTTGGTCAATCAATGGATTAAAGAGAACAGCATAGAGATCCACTATCATTATCAAGAAAATCAGGGGATGCATGGCGGACATAATTCAGCCTATAAACTCGTGGAAACACCTTTAAATGTTTGTATTGATAGTGATGATTTTATGCCGAATGATGCCGTTGAAAACATACTAAATGCCTGGAAACTGATTAAAGATGAACCAAAGTTTGCCGGTATCGTAGGGTTAGATGCAGATAAACAGAATAACATCATTGGCACTAAAATACCAGAGTCTTTAACAGAAACAACACTATATGATCTCTATAACTTCCATGGTGTTAAGGGCGATAAGAAATTAGTCTATAAGACAGATGTAGTGAAAAAATATCCGGCCTATCCTATTTATGAAGGAGAAAGGTTTGTGCCTCTTGGCTATTTATACCAACTCATAGATCAAGATTATAAATTGCTCCCACAAAATAAGGTGTATTGTATTGTAGAGTATATGCAGGACGGTTCCAGCATGAATATGCTGAAACAATACAGGCGTCACCCCAATGGTTTTGCTTTTACCAGAAAAAGCAGTATGGTTTTGGGAAAAACGTTTGCCGATAGATTTAAAAATGCCATCCATTATGTATCTTGTTCCATGTTCACTAAAAATGCTTCATTTTTAAAAGAATCTCCCAAGAAATTGCTAACCATTTTAGCAATTCCTTTTGGTGTGGTGCTCAATTTGTATATTCGGTTTAAAACCAAAAACGATTTCCGATGATTAGAGTCCTTCAAGTGTTAACTATCATGAATAGAGGTGGGGCCGAAACCATGATCATGAATTATTATCGGGCAATTGATAGAAGTAAAGTACAGTTTGATTTTTTGTTGCATCGCCAGGAAAAAGGCGCTTATGATGATGAAATAGAGGCATTAGGAGGTAAAATCTATAGGTTATTTCCTATTAGTCCCAAAAACTATAAGGCTTATAAAACGGCAGTTCATGATTTTTTACTTGAACACAAGGAATATCACATTATCCATTCACATTTGAACGCTTTGAGCTTTATTATTTTAAAAGAAGCGACCCAGCTTGGTGTTCCAGTGCGAATTGCCCATAGTCACATTGCTGTGGAATCTTCGGTACTAAAAAAAGTTTTCAAGAAGAATACAGATATCCTTGGAACGGTAAAAGATTTTATTCAGCATCGGTTAAGAAAAAAGGTGGCCAAGTATGCCACTCATTATTTTGCTTGTGGCGAGAAGGCCGGTTTGTGGTTATATGGCCAAGCCAATTTAAGTAAGGTATTTGTTATGAACAACGCTATTGATTCTTCGGTGTTTACTTATAATAAATCCATTTCAGATGCAACCAAGGCAAGTTTGGGATTGGTAAATAAAAAAGTTATTGGCCATGTAGGAAGATTCAATGAACAGAAAAACCACTTTTTTCTTATTGACATAATGAAACATTTAGTTGCAATAGATGATTCCTATCGGTTATTACTTATAGGAGAAGGCAATCTGAAGGAAAAAATAAAAGCAAAGGTAAACCAATATAATTTGCAGGAACATGTGGTTTTTATGGGGGTTAGGACCGATATTAATGTGTTGCTTCAAGCCATTGACTTGTTTGTATTTCCTTCGTTGTACGAAGGCCTTCCGGTAACACTCGTTGAGGCTCAGGCTTCTGGGACTAGAATCTTGGCTTCGGACACCATATCTACTGAAGTAGCAATAACCAATTTGGTTCATTTTGAAAGTTTGCTCACCACTCCAAAAGATTGGGCACTCGAGGCAAACCAGTTAATAGACTATACCAAACCGAATACACACCAAGAAATTATTTCGGGTGGTTACGATATTTATCAAAACGCAAAAGACATCCAATCTTTCTATTTAAAACAATAAACCACTCACTATGTGCGGTATAAATGGCATAATTACAACATCACAACATACTAAAGCGTCACTTCAAAGTAAAATAGTACTAATGAATGACAAGATTGTACATCGCGGCCCTGATGATGACGGTACCTTCTTGGAAATTTCCAATAGTGTGAATATTGCTATGGGCATGAGACGGCTGGCTATTATAGACTTGAATTCTGGAAAACAACCCATTTATTCTTCGGATCAGCAACACGTAATTGTTTTTAATGGCGAAATCTATAATTATAGGGAGCTCAGAAATGAACTCTCGGCTTTGGGAGCCCAATTCAATACCCATAGTGATACCGAAGTTATTTTGATGGGCTACAAGTTTTGGGGTGTAGAGGCCTTTAAAAAACTAGATGGCATGTTTGCCTTTAGTATTTATGACAGAACAAAGAACAAGGTTTTTATAGCAAGAGATTTCTTTGGCGAAAAGCCGTTGTATTATATGCCTACTGCTGATGGATTGGTATGGGCTTCAGAACTAAAATCTGTTGTCTCTACATTAAACAGTAAACCTCCAATCAACAAAATAGGGCTCAACCTGTTTTTCAGGCTGACCTATATTCCGTCACCTTACACCATTTACGAAGGCATACACAAGTTAGTGCCTAACAGTTTTTTGGAGTATGATTTGGCACATCAAAATTATGAACTCCACCAGATCCAGGAAGACAAACGCCCGGAAAAAACTAAAGTTTCGTTGGAAGAAGCCAAAAATAAGGTAAAAGAGTTAGTTGAAAAGAGTGTGGAAAGCAGAGCGGTTTCCGATGTGCCCATAGGAACTTTCTTGTCGGGTGGCGTAGATTCGTCCATTGTTTCATTATGTCTCTCACAGGTAAGCAGTAATAAAATCAATACGTTCTCAATAGGTTTTGATAACAAAGCTTATGATGAAACCGAAAAATCCAAGTTGGTTGCCAAGCAAATAAATAGTGACCATCATGAATTCATTCTTACTGAAAAGGATTTGGAAAACAACATCAATGCTATTTTATTGAATTTTGATGAGCCTTTTGCCGATTCCTCTGCCTTGCCAAGTTACTTGGTGGCACACCAAACGAGCAAGTATCTTAAAGTCGCTTTGACAGGTGATGGTGGCGATGAAGTTTTTGGAGGGTACAACAAGTACTACATGGGTACAATAAACAAAAGATATACTAAAAATGTACCCGAATTTTTGCATAAATCGATTGTAGGGTTAGCACTTCCTTTGCTTACTTCCAAAAGTGACAAAAGAGGTATGCGCTTCAAATTGAAGAAAATGCTACAGTCCATTGATTATAAAAAAGGGTTTTATTGGGATATTATTTCCTTGGGATTCCCAGGTACTACGTTGCGCAATTATTTATTGCCAGATTTTTGGGAAAATACCCCATTCACTTTTTATGAAGAGGAAACGGGCATAAGTAATCCGGAGACGCTTACGGATTATCGTTACATTGATAAAGTGATGAGCTTGGAAGGCGATATGCTTGTTAAGGTAGATAGAACCAGTATGTTAACGTCTTTGGAATCCAGAGCACCATTTTTAAACAAATCCCTATGGCAGTACTCTAGTACCCTTCCAGAAGAGTACTTGATCAACAAGTGGGATAAGAAATACATCTTAAAAGAAGCCTTCAGAGAGCAATTTCCCGAGAAGTTTTTTGATAGTCCAAAAGTGGGCTTTGGAGT
This sequence comes from Mangrovimonas sp., assembly GCA_020435705.1. GTDB lineage: Bacteria > Bacteroidota > Bacteroidia > Flavobacteriales > Flavobacteriaceae > HKST-UBA85. Next base: position 9,581 of record JAGQZG010000056.1, on the reverse strand, counting down.
TCCCATCGGGGATTGGTTAAGATCTTCACTAAAGGACGATTTGTTACAATATATAGATAAAGTGTTTTTAGAAAGACAACAAATATTTGATGTGAAGTCAATTACAAATTTAGTCCATACCCATTTAAATGGAAAAGACCATACGTTTATGGTATGGTCTTTTTATTGTTTTCAGAAATGGTATTCTAAGAATATCTACAATTAGATTTTAATTACAGCTATTTCCAACTTGTGAAACTTCATTGGTACTGGTTGTATTCTGAATATAGATACATTGATAGTTTCCACTTTGAGGGTAGTTAATGTCGTTATTGATAATTTGAATACCATAATTTGCATTGGTCAACGAAATACCGTTACTGGAATTGGCATCAATAATGTTCCCTGAGATGGTAACGTTACTAGCATTGGTCAACTGAACGCCATTACCTATCATATTGTCTTGTAAGTTAATACCATTAGAGTTTGAGAAGATAGGAGGTCCAGCGGAATCAAAATTATTGTCATGAACATAGACCATATTGTTTTCTTCACCAGCAGCTTTGTTCAACTGTACAAAGTATAGAGCATTGGATGTAATGTTGAAAACATTGTTGTAAATCTCAATATTGTTCATCGTGGCAAGGTGCCCCATAATACCTCTACATCCAGAGGTAGTGGCTTGGAAGGTATTATTGAAAACCTGCATATCGGCTGAATTTTTAAATTGAATTCCAGTGATACAGTTATTCAATGTGTTATTTGATATAACAATATCTCTATGGTTAGCAGAAATACCCGTTCCATAATTATTAATAGTATTACCAGAAATTTCATTGTTAAAAACACTATCGCCACTTCCACCAGCAATAATAGCAGGTTTTATGGGATTACTTACTGCAGTAAATGTATTATTGATAACCTTGGAATTAAAAGGATAACTCCAGCTAACAGTATTTTGTACGTCGTTGTTATCAATTTGAATATTATTTCCAGCATAGATGGTGAAAGAACCTTCTCTACTGTTGTATTCAGTGTTGTTTTGTATAATTACATTTTCTACATATTGCCACCAAATAATTTCTCCAGTTACATTGTCACGTGTTCTAATAGGCTCAATATCTATAGCATAACCAACCACACCACCGTCAGAATTTGAGGTAGGTTGTGCTGTATTTTCAAATGAATTGTTTTGGACCGTGATATTGCGTCCATCGGTTATTGCCAAAGCTATGGCTCTATTTTCATCAAACGTACAGTTTTGAATAGTTACGCCATCAGTAGGATTATAGTTGGAATTAAAATAAAAACCATAGGAGTTAATATCTACACCACCTTTTGAGCCTTTGGTAAAAGTGACGCCATCCAAAGTCACATTTTTCCCAGCTTTAATCATTACTAAATAAGTTCCTTCTTCAGCATTATCATCATTAGGGCTGTAAGTTCTTATGTCTCTTTCCCCATAAAGAACACCACCTTTTATAGCCGAATTTTCAACATTATCAAATGCAAGCAGGGCAGCACTAATGTGTCCTTCGGTGGGGAAGGTTCTTAGTATGGTGTTGTCCGACATTTGCAAAGTAAAATCAGATGGAATATTTATGGCTTCTTTTTGTGGATAGAAATTTTGATTAGATGTTGTACTAGTTACAGTGGACACTTCAAAATAAGCGTCGAAAGTTCTTATTACAAAAGTGTGAGCACCCAGCCCTTTGGCATAGAGGAATAGTTGTTCCAAATTAAGAGTGTTTTGCAAGGCAGTTGCATAATCAACAGGGCCTTGTACAATATTCCAGCGGTTAGGGCGGAATGAAAAAACATCTACCAATAATCTTATGTTACCACTAACGCTTAAACTCCTATTCAATAAATTACCATCAACAACACTTTGGGATTCATTACCAAAGTCTAAAGTTCCGTTAATAATTTCCCCACCGTTATACCGGAGTGTCACATTGGAAGGCAATACCACAGATTGACCATTTAAATCAATCCTTCCTTCAATTGCGATGTCATCACCAGATTGCACTTCATTTAAGTTGATTGCACTTGGCTCAGTATTAATATTTAATGTTCCATCTGGATTGAAAATATCACTATTCTCTTCTCCAGTACCATTCTCATCTGAAATGCCAACATTTTGGTCCTCCAGATTAATTCCTTCATTTTGACATGACGTTACTACTAGTGAATTCAAAATGACAAGGAATGTAAATAACCTCAAAAAGATTGTTTTGCTATTAATCATAATTCATTTTTTAATAAGAGGGATTAGTTACTATTTTTCTTGTTCAAGCAATAATACAATTATATTTCAATTAGTCGTTAAAAAGATATTTATTTTCGATGAAATGCATTTCTAATTTTAAAAAAACATAAAAAAGTAAGATATTTCTTTCTTAAAATATCTTTTAATACTATACATATACGTGATAAGTAAATTTTTGGATGTTATTTACAGATAAAAATTTTAGCACTTACTTTTTGGTTAAAAATATGTAGCTTTGGAGACATTTTGCGTGCTAAAATAAAATTTTAATTCAATCTTTTGGGAACAATAATCAAAAGGTTTTCAACAACTTATGAAAAGAAAAATTATTAGGATAACAACTGTTCCCGGATCATTAAAAGGGCTACTAAAAGGGCAATTAAAATTCATGTCACAATACTATGAAATGATTGGAGTGTCTTCTTACCATAAAGAAATTTTAGAAGGACTTGCTGAAGATGAGGGGGTTAGGGTGGTTCCTGTTAATATGACTAGACAAATTACTCCCATAAGAGATCTCATAGCCTTAAGACAATTATATAAACTGCTAAAAAAAGAAAAGCCCTTCATAGTCCATACCCACACTCCTAAAGCCGGTACCTTGGGGATGATTGCAGCTAAATTAGCCAGAGTCCCACATAGATTCCACACAGTTGCCGGCATGCCGTTGTTGGAAAGTAAAGGTTCCAAAAGAAAAATGTTGAACTTTGTTGAAAAATTAACGTATAGCTGCGCCACGAAGGTGTACCCCAACTCAAAAGGTTTACTGGAGATCATTATAGATCAGAAATTTTGTGAAGCTAGCAAACTAAAAGTCATAGGCGAAGGAAGCTCAAATGGGATTGATACATCCTATTTCGATCCTTATTTATTCACCGAAAAGGATAATAGCCTACTAAAAGAATCCCTAGGCATTGAAAATGATGACTATGTATTTATTTTTATAGGTAGGTTGGTGGCAGATAAAGGCATTAATGAACTGGTTAGTGCCTTCAATAAGCTGTCAAGTTCAAATGAAAAAGCCAAACTGCTTTTGGTTGGCACTTTTGAAGAGGAGTTGGATCCTCTAAAGCCCGAGACTAGACAAATAATAGACCAAAACAAGAGGATACTTTCTGTAGGTTGGCAAGAAGATGTGAGGCCTTTTTTGGCTATTTCCAATATGCTAACCTTTCCAAGCTATAGAGAAGGATTTCCTAATGTTGTCATGCAGGCTGGAGCTATGGGGCTCTACAGTATTGTAACAGATATTAATGGTTGCAATGAAATTATTATTGAAGGTGAAAATGGGACAATTATTCCTGTTAAAAATGAAGAGGCCCTTTACCAAAAAATGCTCAAGGGGTACAGAGGCCATATAAATTCAGATCCAGTAATGTGCAGACAACTCATTGAAAACAGGTTTGATAGATATTATATATGGAGAGCTATACTTGAAGAGTATAAAAAGTTGGAACTTTCCTAAAGAAATTGCTCAATCTTTTTACCACTATTTGGTTTTATTTCGTCCTACTATATTCTTTATTCTTTTTGTAAATTGCACAAAATTAGTGGTGAGCTAATTGCATTTTAGTAATGATTAATAGCAAATTTCAAATTATTATTAAACTAAATTAGCTTAATTTATGGTTTCAAGGCTTCTACATTTAAAGCATTTTTTAAAAGACCCCGATAAAAAGCCCATTTTAAGAATTGCCAAAGAGGCAATGACCTACGGTTTTATAAAAAAAGAGTTTCCGACAGATTATTTCAGAAAGTTTCTTTACCGTAAGGAAATTGTGAATTATAAATCTTACCTAAGTCTAGGGGAGTTTTATAAAATCATTGATTCTCCCAAGATTTTGGATCCAGATATGGCTTCCATTTTAGAAAACAAGTTGAGTTTTGCTCTTTTTGCCCAAAAACAAGGGATACCCATCCCCAAGCTATTCGGATTCAATATAAAAAGACATTTTTTTTCAAACGAAAAAGAATACCAGGTTACATCCCCCAAAGAGTTATTGAACTTTTTAACAGCTGTATTTGAGGACAACAATTTGGAGTCCCTTTTTTTAAAACCAATAAGCGGTATTGGAGGTCAGGGATGTATGCTCATAAACAAGTTAAACTTACAGGATAGGATTCAATTATTGAGTGAAACTTTATTGAATAGCAATTATATATTTCAGGAAAAAATCGTTCAGCATTCTACTATAAACAAAATTCACAGTAAGTCCATAAATACAATCCGAGCCAATACATATCTAGATACTAATGGACAACCGCATCTTATTTCTGCTTTAATGCGCTTTGGATGTGGCGACTTGGTAACGGATAATGAAGGCTCTGGTGGATTTTATATTGCTGTTGACCTTGATAGCGAGAGGCTTAAAGGCGTTGGCAGACAAAGTATTGTAAAAGGAGGAACTGTTTTTACCCATCATCCTGATTCTGGCGTTCAGTTGGATGGGTTTGAATTGCCATTGATAAATGAAGTGATTGCTCTAGCTAAAAATGCGGCAACAAAAATACCTACCAGAATAATAGGTTGGGATATAGCCCTGTCTGTTGAAGGGCCACTGATCATAGAAGGCAATTCAAATCCTTCACTAAACATGGCCGATATAGCTTATGGAGGGTATTGCGACCATCCTTTAGTGAAACAAATTCTGAGCGAAGTAACAAAGTAAACCATCATTATGATTTTAAAGACCTTAGAAAAATTACGCTACTTTCTATTTTGGCTCAAAAATAGGGTTGCTCGCAGTGGTTTAAGCGCACAATGCAACGATGTTAAGTTTATTCAAGATAATCCCAATTCTACTTCAGCAATTCACGCCAGAGATGAACATTTGAAAAAAATACTACGGCATGCAATAGAAACGGTGCCTCACTATAAAAACTATAGTATAGATACCCCATTGTCCAATTTTGAAGTGGTGAATAAAAAACTAATCACCAGCCATAAGAAGGCGTTTGAATCGGTAACTTATTCCAATAAAAGCAAAATCCCAGTCTCAACGAGTGGTTCTACAGGGACTCCTTTTGAAGTTTATCAAAATCTTAACAAGAAAACCCGCAATACTGCAGACGTAATGTACTTTTCCAAGTTGGTCAATTTTAACGTAGGAGAGAGACTTTATTACTGGCGGCACTGGAATGAGCACTACCAAAAGAACAAGAATCTTTTGTTCATACAGAATATTGTACCCATTAATGTGTTTGATCTTAACGATGAAAGATTTGAGACTATTTTGCGTCAATTAAAAAATGATAAATCTTCAAAACATTTCATAGGATATGCCTCGGCTTTTGAAAAATTATGTAAGTTCTTGGATAAAAATAACGGGCATCTTGTTGAAGGCATCAAGATAAAATCTGTAATTGCAATTTCAGAGCCTTTATCTAACTATACCAAAGAACGTATGGGAAAGTATTTTAATGTGCCAGTAGTTTCAAGGTATTCCAATACCGAAAACGGTATTCTCGCACAGCAGGATTATCCCAATAGTGACAAGTTCATTATCAATCAGGCGAGTTATAATCTGGAAATCTTGGATATGGAAAAAAATATTCCTGTACCAAATGGTACTTTAGGAAGAATTGTGGTGACCGATTTTTTTAATTACTGTATGCCACTAATAAGGTTTGATACGGGTGATTTAGGGGTGATGCAAACTATAAATGGTATTGATGTATTGAGCAAAATTGTTGGTAGGAAATCGGATGTAATCTTCAATACTAAAAATGAAGAAGTTACTTCGCTTATTGCACTTGACTTCTCAATGTATAAAGGCCTTCTTGAGGGGCAAATAATCCAGAACGGTGCCAAGGAATATGTTTTGAAACTTCATGTAGACCATGCTTTTGATAAAGAAAAAGAACTTTTGGAAAAATTTAGGCTTTACTTTGGTGAAGATGCCCTTATTACAATTAACTATGTAGAAAGCATCCCTCTGTTGAAGTCAGGAAAACGTAAGTTGGCAATAAACAATTACATTAAAAATTAAGGGATAAAAATGGCTTTCTCAAGTTAACAACGCACAAGAATCAAACGCACTATTATTTGGTCAGATAAATAGGGTTTTCATCTATTAAAATAGCAATATTATACAAAGATGATTAACTATGCATCAAATATCCCTCAATTAATAAATAGCAAATTCGTATATTTTTTTAACCCAAAGAGAAAATATGTACTATGTACCAGTTTTTTATTAAGAGAGTTTTGGACATTATTTTGGCCTTAGTCGGGTTTGCCATACTTTCACCTATTTTTATCACTGTATTTGTAGCGTTACTCATAGCCAATACCGGAAAACCTTTTTTCTTTCAAGAAAGGCCAGGTAAAGATGGGCGTCTTTTTAAGATTATCAAGTTCAAGTCTATGAACGACAAAAAGGATTCGTCTGGAAACTTATTACCATTTGATAAAAGAATTACCAAAGTGGGTGCGTTCATCAGGAAATATTCTTTAGACGAGATCCCGCAATTAATCAACGTGATTAAAGGCGATATGAGTATTGTAGGCCCACGACCATTACTGCCAGAATACTTACCTCTTTACACAAGCGAACAAAAAAGACGACATAATGTACGTCCCGGTATTACAGGCTGGGCACAAGTAAATGGCAGAAATGCTATTACTTGGGAAAAAAAGTTTGAACTGGATGTATGGTATGTTGATAGACTTTCATTTTTATTAGATACTAAAATAATATTACTAACAATTAGAAAGGTTGTAAAGAATGAAGGTGTTAATAGTGCAGATAATCTTAACATGCCAGTTTTTACTGGATCCAAAAGCTGATACAAGGCTAGCTAACTCATGAAAACAAAAGATAATAAAATCAACGTTGTAGTCTTTGGTGCTTCGGGTCATGCAAAAGTGATAATTGATATTCTTGAGCTTGAAGGCAAGTACAATATTGTCGGTCTCATAGACTCTTATAAAGCTAAAAACCAAAATATTTTTGATTATCAAATTTTAGGGAACGAGGAAGATATACCAGAACTGTCAAAAAAATATCATTTCAATCATGGTATCATTGCTATCGGGGATAACTGGACCCGTAAAGTAATGTATGAGAAAATAACGAGAGCCAACCCTGATTTTGAATTTGTTACTACAATTCATCCATCGGTTGTTATTGGAAAAAATGTTTCGATAGGTAAAGGGACTGTAATAATGCCAGGGGCAATCATTAATGCCGATTCCAAAATAGGTGATTTTTGTATAATCAATACCAAAACATCAGTAGGACATGATTCAATCCTAGAAAACTATAGTAGCCTTTCCTCAGGGGTAACATTGGGAGGTAATGTCTACATCAAAGAGTTTTCGGCAATTTCCATTGGAGCTACCATTATTCAAGATATAATCATAGGAAAGTATGCCGTTATAGGTGCGGGATCGGTAGTCACAAAAAATATTGATCACCAAGTTGTGGCCTATGGTGTGCCAGCCAAATTTGTAAGGAAAAGAGCTGTTGATGACAAATATCTTTACCAGGTTGAAGAAACTGTAAAAGACACAGGAATTGTTGCTTCAGACAAGTTGGATGTAATCACTGGAAAACATGAATGGAGCAAAGTCCTCAATGAAATTGGCCAGTACGATTTTTATCATACATATGATTACCATTTAACAGCCAGACTACAAAATGAAACGCCTTTCTTACTTAAATATACTACAGGTACTGTAACCATTGCTTTGCCTTTGCTTTTAAGGCAAATTGATGAAACCATGTATTCAGATGCCAGTAGTGTTTATGGATATCCTGGACCTATATGTAACGGGATAGACGAAACCTTTAACAATGAAGAGTTCACTGAGGCTCTTCAGGAATTTTTTATTAAAAACAATATTGTTTCGGTATTTTCAAGATTAAATCCTTTCATGCCATGTCAGGAGATTGTTTTGAAAAATTATGGCGAAACTGTTCAGCATGGAAAGGTTGTAAATATTGATATAACCTTGGATGTTGATGAGCAAAGGCGTAATTACCAAAGCAGATTAAAAACCCATGTAAACAAGTCTAAAAAGCACTGTGTGGTAAAAGAAGCTGCTACAGAGCAAGACATAACGGATTTTGTTGAGATATACCATGAAAATATGGGTAGGGTTAACGCCAAAAAATACTATTATTTTGGTGAGGAATACTTCAAGAAGATAATAAACAGTTCTGATTTTAAAACGTTAGTCCTTATAGCCAAAGAGAAAGAAACCGGTAAAACTATTGCAGGTAGCATGTTTATTGTGACCAATAATATTGTGCAATACCATCTTTCTGGCTCTAAAAATGAATATCTTAATCTTATGCCCACTAAATTGCTAATTGATGAAATGAGACTAAGAGCTACAAAAAAAGGGTATGAGTTTTTTAACCTTGGTGGTGGCTTGGGAGGTAGAGATGACGATTCGCTTTTTAACTTTAAATCTTCGTTTTCAAAAGATTTCAAACCTTTCAAACTCTGGAAATTGATTGTTAATCCTAAGATTTATTCAAAATTGGCAGAAAAGAATAAACCAGTAAATAAGTCGTCCGATTTTTTTCCAGAATATAGAGCCAACAATAATTAAAAACAAGGTATGATAGTACAGAATAATCCATTCTTATCTCATACGTTTGTTAAAACATGGTGTGAACACTTCATAAAAAAGGGGAGTGCCCTTGTGTTTAATTTTATAAGTATTCCATTTCATAAACCAAGCTTTTTGCCTCTTTATGTAAACGCAGGATCAACTTTGACCAAGGGGGTTTCTTATGAACTTTTTACTGAAGAACCCACAGACAGTCTTAAAAATAAGGCGCTTTTGATTTTTGATGTTCCCCGCTATTTCAAATTGGAGGTTGGTGCTTCAAAGAAGTTAGGATTGTTGAAAGTTAGGCAGTATCCAGGCTATTTAATTCAGTTGAATGACTTTACTGATTTAAATGATTATTTGTCCAAGACATTCAGTAAAAGCAGTAACCAGAAATTTAAACGCTACCAGCAACGGTTGGAGCAATGTTTTACTATTGACTATAAAGTTTACCACGGCGCTATTTCAAAAGAGGCGTACGAACATGTTTTCAATAGCTTTTATCGTTTGCTCACCAAACGTTTTGATGATAAGCAAACGGTGAACAATAATTTATTTGACCATGAATGGAATTTTTACCACGATGTGGTCTATCAAATGATCCTAGAGAAAAAAGCCTCTCTTTATGTTATTTATAGTGACCAAAAACCTATTAGTGTCCGTTTGAATTACTATTCAGATGAAATCATTTTTGATGCGATAACTGTGTTTGACATTGACTATTCGAAATTTCACTTAGGAAAAATCTCCATCATGAAAGTTTTGGAA
>JAGQZG010000055.1 GCA_020435705.1 Mangrovimonas sp. | reverse complement strand
GGTATTGCTACAGGGCTTATTGCGGGCAAACCTATAGGTATTTTTCTTCTAACATCTATAGCTGTGTCCTTAGGTATTTGCAAATTACCGGAAGACCTCAATTGGAAGAGCATTTTTGGTGTAGGCCTTTTGGCTGGGATTGGGTTTACGATGTCCATTTTTATAACGCTGCTAGCGTACGATAACGAAACCATTGTTAATAATTCAAAATTAGTTATTCTCATTTCGTCATTAATAGCAGGATTGTTAGGTTTTATTACTTTACGACTTACCTTGAAGAAAGCCTAATTTCTTTTATTGTAAAACTTGAACCAATGAATGATCTACAGATTGTAAGCCACAACTATTAATTTATCGCACTTTAAAAGCACACTGTTGAATAACAGTGAACTCGTTTTAAAGAATTCAACACTATTTAGTGTTTTTTGAAACTAGGGAGAAACGCATTTCGTTTGGTCTGAATTTCCCACTTAACACCTCTATTAGTCATTTATTAATTAGTCTATGGTTTAATTAAGCAATTAGTTATTATTTACTAATCTTAATTTCATTTCACCGAAATTGACTCTGTGAGCTTTGGCAGTTGCCTAAATGTGTTTGACAACTATCAAAGCCCACTTAACGTGCCCCCAAATCACCTCTTTATTAAGGTAACATGTCATTTATTTAAATTGATTTTAATCCTAAACAGTAAACTATTTACTTATGAAACAATTGATAAACATACTTTTTTTGTTGCCTTATGTGTTTTTTGCTCAGGTAGGTATTGGTACCACAACGCCAAATCCTGATGCCCTATTGGACGTGGAGAGCACAAACCAAGGAATATTAATACCCCGAGTGGCATTGACAAATTCAACAAACACAGCACCCTTAAGTGCTCATGTTGCTGGGATGATTGTTTACAATACTGCGACAACGGGAGATGTTGCCCCTGGGTTCTATTACAATGATGGTACAAAATGGGCAACATTTTCAGGTATCAAAAGAATTAATGACCTATTGGATGGGAAATCTGATAATGACGGATCGGAAGATGGTTCTTCTGTTTTCTTAGGAATAGATGCAGGTACATCAGACGATTTATCGAACAACAAAAACGTGGGTATTGGGTTTCAATCTTTACAGAGTAATTCAGCAGGAATGAATAATGTTTCCATTGGCTATCAAGGTCTTAGATCTAATGTTTTAGGCGATGCAAATACTGCTATAGGTGATTATGCCGGACGCGCCTTAGACTACACAAACATTACAGACAACGATAATGATTTTAATGTATTTATAGGAAGCAAGGCCGGCGATTCAGATTTTAACTCCTCAAAGAATGTATATATTGGTGTGAGCGCAGGTGGTGGTGACTATGACCCATACACCAGTACTGGTACCGCAGAAAACAAATCGGGCAACGTATTTATAGGCTATCAATCTGGTTACAATGAATCCGGTAGCAACAAACTATATATTGAAAATTCAAATGCTGGTAGTGATAATGCCTTAATTTATGGGGAGTTTGACACTAATATACTGAGAACAAATGGCACCTTGCAAATAAACAACCCGAGTTCTGGTGGTTATCAGTTTCCAACTTCAGATGGTACTGCTGGTCAAACATTGGTTACTAACGGCAGTGGAACTTTGACCTTTCAAGATGTGCCAAATCCCTTAAGTAATTTTAGTCTAGTTCGAGCTTCTGCTGCGGAACAAACTCCAACCACTACTGACCAAATAATTGACTACGATGCCGAATCATTTGATACAAACGGCGAATTTGATATCTCAACCGACACATTCACAGCCTTGTATACTGGTTATTATAAAGTAGAAGCCATAATTAGCAGTACTTATCATGAAGATGGTGGAACAGGTCCCCGCGAGTTAGCCATAAGTGTTAACGGAACCAAAGTTTCAAGAGTTGTTTTTAATCATACAGGAAATGGGCGCCTCGTAAGACAAATATCGGATATTATTCAACTTACCTCAGGAGACACCCTTAATATTGTGGTTGATTTTAATGGTGATAATACAATTATTTTGACCGATGGTGGTTCTAGGCTTAAGTCACTTAACAATTCAAAGGATTAGGTAGTTAGGAACTATTTTTGCCTGAGGTTTGAAATCCTAAACCGCTGTTTTTAATCGCCATTTTGCTTCTTGCAGTGGGAACCCGACTCACTTCGACTTCTCTCAGTGTAAACTTCTCGTCCAGCTATTTTATTCAAAAACAAAAAAGTCACAACTAATAAGCTATGACTTTCTATCTAGTAGCGGGAACTGGACTCGAACCAGTGACCTTCGGGTTATGAGCCCGACGAGCTACCTACTGCTCTATCCCGCGATATTGGACAGCAAATATACAACGCTTGTTTTGTTAAAACAAACATTAAGCACTAAATATTAAAAATGGATCTTTTGACTACTTGGCCGAGCCTAATTATTCACAATCAGTCTTCATCAAAATCTGTAGCCAGAGCATTCTCATTTTCTTCTGGAATCACCATAATACCAGGTGGTTTTTTTCCGGAAACCGTGACATACTCTTTGTTTAAGTAGTTATCACTCACCATCAATAAGTTGAGCTTTTTCAACTTATATATATCAAATGGCAACATCCCGGTAAGCCTATTGCTACTAAGTATCAATTCTTCCAAATTGGATAATTCACATAGCTCTACGGGTATTTCGCCTTCTAGTTGGTTATCTATGAGGCTTAATTTCTTTAAATTGATTAGCTTATTGATACTAACAGGAATCCTGCCAGTTAAGAAATTACTGCCCAATGCCAGCTCCTTCAAGTTGACAAGCGTGGTTAATTCCACCGGAATTTCTCCAACAAACATATTGCTATAAAGACTAAGAACTTCTAGGTTTCTGAGATTTCCTAGAGCCGGTGGTATTTCACCTTCAAATTTATTCAGGAACAATTCCAAAGATTTAAGATCCTGTAAACTTCCTATAGTAGATGGAATAATTCCCGTAAGCGTATTGAAAGACAAATTAAGCTTTTGAAGGTACACCAGATCGCCCATAGCTTCCGGCAAAGAGCCTTTTAAGTTGTTTCCTTGTAAATTCAATTCCACAACGTGGTCATTTTCAACCTTTACTCCATACCACGTTTTAACAGGCGTTTTTAAATCCCAAGTGGTTAACCATTGGTTCCCCTTGGTTGCATGGTATAGCTTAATCAAAGCCTTTTTTTCGGCAGGAGAAACTTGGCCAAAACAATTAAAGGCAATAGATAATGAGAACAGTATGAGTAGTTTTGCGTTCATGAGTTGGTAGGGGCATTTGAGGCAAAACTGAACTAACTTAGTTTAGTTTCAATCTTTTATATTAGCATCATCAGTAGCTACATCAGAAAATTTATCGGTTAAATCAAAATTGATAATTGGCGTGCCAACTTCTGTTCTTTCAACACTCACATAATCCATGTCAAAGTCGTTGTCACTTAGCATAACTGTTTTCAAGTTGGTGAGATTGTTCATCTCCCTTGGAAGTAATCCTCTGAAATTGTTTTGAGTGATGGCCAATTCTTTAAGATTGGTTAAATTCCCTATTTCACTTGGAATAAATCCTTCAAACTGATTGTCTACTAGCACCAAGGATTCTAACGTTGTCAATTGTGTTACTTCCATTGGGAAGTCTCCGGTAAAATAATTGCTGCTAATAAGCATTTCCTTCAAGTTTTTTAGGTTTCCAACTGATGTTGGCAATTGCCCTGTAAACATATTGGAATAAATACGAAGTGCCTGAAGCTTAGCTAGATTACCAATATTTTCTGGTAACGCCCCTTCAAAACGATTCATAAACAAATCCAATTCTTCTAAATTACTTAGGCTAGTAATAGTTTGGGGAAGTTTGCCACTTAGTCTGTTAAAACCAAGGTTCAACTTGCGAAGGTTTACCAAAGCGCCAATGCTTTCTGGAAGTTGTCCTTCTAAATTGTTCTTGAATAATTCCAACGCTACAACTTTACCATCTTCAACAGTTACACCATACCAAGATTCAACTGGCGACTCCAAATCCCAAGTGGTATTCCAGTGACTACCATTTGTGGAATTATAGAAACTGATGAGTGCTTCTTTTTCTGAAGTAGAAACATTTGCAAAGGCAAAGAAAGAAGTTAAAGTAAAGAATAAAATGAGATTAATAGCTTTCATCATTTTAGATTTGGGGGTTTTCTAACACAATAATACGACGATTATAGGATAAACTCCAAAAATATTCGATGAAATGCACTATTTTATTAAACCAAGTTATCTATCTCTTCTTGAACCATTTCCCATTCTTCCATTAGCTTTTCCAGGTTGGACTTTTTCTTTTGATAAGTGTCGAAAAAAGTTGGGTTTGAAACAACCTCATCATAATTGGTAGCCAAGTCAACATCTATCTCCTTGATTTCCTTTTCCAGAGAATGGATTTTGGCCTCAAGATTGCTCAATTTATTCTGAAGTGATTTGACCTTTTTCTGCTCCTCATACGATGGTTTATTGGTTTCCTTTGGCTGACTTTTGACGACTTCCTTTTTTTCCAACTCCCGTAAATTTTCAACGTTACGCTGTTCTAGGTAGAAATCAATATCACCTAAATATTCCTTGAGTTTATGGTTTTTAAATTCATAAACTTTATTGGTTAATCCTTGCAGAAAATCACGATCATGGGAAACCAAAATAAGGGTGCCTTGGAATTTTTTCAGGGCTTCTTTGAGGACATTTTTTGATTTGATATCCAAGTGGTTTGTAGGTTCGTCCATCACCAAAACATTCAAGGGCTGTAACAGCAATTTGGCTAACGCCAAACGGTTCCTTTCGCCTCCAGACAGGACTTTCACATATTTATCAACTTCTTCGCCACGAAATAAAAATGCACCTAGTATATCTCGCACCTTACTGCGATTGGTTTCATTGGCCGCATCAATCATGGTATCCAGAACGGTCTTATTTTTATCCAAGTATTCCGCCTGGTTTTGGGCAAAATAACCTATTTGAACATTATGCCCTAATTTAAGTTTGCCCTGATGCTCCAATTCGCCAACTATAATCTTGGCCAGCGTAGATTTTCCCTGCCCATTTTGTCCAACAAAAGCAGTCTTACTGTCGCGCTCAATGAGCAAATCAACATGATTCAAAACGTTTAACTGTCCATAGCTTTTAGAAACACCATGAGCTTCTACAACAACTTTTCCTGGGGTAACGGAAACCGGAAAATTAAGAGTCATCACGCTATTATCTTCGTCATCTACCTCAATACGTTCTATTCGGTCCAGTTTCTTGATTAAAGATTGGGCCATGGAAGCTTTTGATGCTTTGGCTCTAAATTTTTCTATTAACCTTTCTGTTTGCTGTATCTGCTTTTCTTGGTTTTTTTGAGCCGCAAGTTGTTGCTCTTTCAATTCATTTCTAAGAACCAAGTATTTTGAGTAGGACTTGTTGTAATCGTATATTCTACCTAAAGAGATTTCAATGGTACGGTTGGTTACATTATCCAAAAACATTTTATCATGCGACACAATAACAACCACGCCCGGATAGTTTTTCAGAAAATTTTCTAACCAAATAATGGATTCAATATCCAAATGGTTCGTAGGCTCATCCAAAAGTAGGACATCGTTGTTTTGAAGCAACAGTTTGGCCAACTCGATACGCATGCGCCAACCGCCCGAAAAGGTATCAGTTAGTTTATTAAAGTCTTCCCTAGAAAACCCTAATCCCTGTAATACTTTTTCGGTGTCTCCCTGATAGTTATAGCCACCTAAAACTTCATATTGATGCTGAACTTCATTAATATCAACCATTAATTGATGATAGGCTTCACTTTCGTAATCGGTGCGTTCGGCCAATTGGTGATTGATATCGTTAAGCTTATTTTCCAAGGCCTTTATCTCTGTAAACGCTTCATAGGATTCTTCCAACACCGTCTTGCCATAGTCAAAGTCAATATCCTGTTTAAGAAACCCTATTTTCAAGGATTTATCGGAGGCTATTTGGCCCGTATCAGGCTCCAGTTCTTTGGCCAGAATTTTTAACATTGTTGATTTTCCCGCACCATTTTTTCCAATAAGACCTACTCTATCTCCCGCACTCAGTTTAAAGGCAATACTTTCAAAAAGATACTCCCCTTGGAAACTTATAGATAAATCATGAATGTTCAACATATGTTACTATTGTTACAATGCTTTCATTGGAAAGCCTTAAATTTGCTCTTCTTTTAAAAAGGCAAAAATAATCTTTTTAGTAATGATAAAAAAAGGAACCAAACTATATAGTATTCTCACGGGGGCTTGCCCTAAATGCCATCAGGAATCAATGTATATGAACAAGAATCCGTATATCTTGACCGATACCCTGAAAATATACGATCATTGCTCCCACTGTAAAACAAAATACCGCATTGAACCTTCCTTTTTTTACGGTTCCATGTACGTTAGCTACGCTGTGGGCATTGCTTTTGCCGTTGCAGCCTTTGTTATAAGTTATCTGTTTTTGGGCAGCAGCTTAAAAACCGCTTTTATAGCTATTGTTGTGACATTAGTAGCTTTTGGGCCTATTATCATGAGACTTTCCAGAAATATTTGGATTAATCTTTTCATGTCTTATGATAAATCTTTAGCTGAAAAACAGTCTTAAAAACGGTGGATATCAATTTCAGGTTCTAAAGGTTTACCTTCTTCAATAGCCTCGTAGAGTGCTTGGGCCACATACGGTGCAATCATGACACCTCTAGTTCCCAAACCATTCAAAACATGAAGATTTTTGTAGGTTGAATGGGTTCCCACAAGTGGTCTTCTGTCTATTACGGTTGGTCTAATTCCCGCATGCTGATCAATCACCTCATACGGACAACTTATGATGGTATCCAGTTTTGACACTAATTCTTCTTTTGCTTCCTTGGTAGGGACATTTGACTTATCGTTCCATTCATACGTGGCGCCAACACGATAGACATCATTTCCCATAGGAATTAAAAAGGCATTGGACTTTAACACGAAATCAATTTTTAAATCCGGTGCATGAATGGTAAGCAGTTCGCCTTTGGTTCCCGTGAGCGGTAAATCCTTAAAAAATGGATTCTTTTTCAACCCAAAGCCTTCGGCAAAAACAAAGTGCTTGGCTTTTATGTTTTTATAGCCCAGATAAGCTTCATTCAGGATTAATTCTTCGTAACTAAATTCTTCTTCAACCAGTCTTTGCGAATGAATCAAATAGGATCTATAGGAAGTCACCAACGTTTGAGTATCTACCCTTCCGGTGCTTAGGACTTCTCCAAACCCAAAGGGAGCCTGAATAAAGTTATTGTCGTTTTTGATTAGCTGCGTAGAAAGGTATGGGGAAAGTTCTCTTTTATCTGATGCGACAAACCAATTATTTTGTTCTTCAGTAGAATGGAAGACCCGTCTAACAGGGAGATCAAAATCTAATTTCACCCCAAGTTGTTGCTCCAGTTTGGGATATATCGAAGCAACCATTGCCAATTGTTCCCCGCTTTTCCAAACTGGCGTGAAGCGCTTTAAAACCACAGGATTGTATAAGCCTCCCGCAACAGTAGAGGAATGTTGTGAAGCATTGTCATACACTAAAAAAGACTTGCCATGGGTATCCAGTAGATGGCAAAAATTAATACCCGCCAAACCACAACCAATCACTAAATAATCTACTTCCATAGGCTACGAAGATACTAAGAATAAAAAAGCGCTTGCCAAATTTTGACAAGCGCTTTAAAGATTTATTTACGAGTCCTTTTAGTAAGACCACATATCCAATTCGAAATTACGAATCTTATCTTTAATTCTGTCTGATTCCATCAACTGCATCAAGGCATTATCTGGAATGTAACGCTCTACAGTTCTATCGCCATACACATTTTCTTCTGCATAGATATAACCATTAAAACGTCTAGAGTTAAGCAAATGATCATACGAAAAAGGCATAGCACTATTCTCATTATTAAACGCTTTTGCCGTATGAAGAATTTCCCTAGCATCAGGATAGAATATCCAGAACAATGCAATAGGTTCCTTATTTGCCTCATCTTCAGAATTGATAAAGTTAACGTCTGGTGCTGCTGGCGCAATGGCCAATAAACGGTACTTCAACTCGCCTTGACGCTTATCAAAATACCATAGCCCTTTTACAAAATAGGCACTGATGTCATATGAGGAAATGTTGTACTTGTTAATGTACTCTGGATCTACATAGCCATCGGCATTGAATTGCTCATAACCAATATCTAAGGTATCTATCTTATACATAGCAGCATTAATTTGCTCCCTAGTACGTTTAGCCGTAAAATACGAATCAGAATACGCATCAATATCACCATTTCTTACCGCTTTCCACAAGACATCAAAAAGAGATCTTCTGTCTTTTCCAATGTTATTGGTATCTACAGGGTAATATAGAGGAAAGTTAACACGCTCGTCTAAAACAACTTTTTCCCAAGTCATTTTGGAGAACATTATATCCCTATCATCTACATAACCATATTCCAATGGGTGATCATTATCTAAAGCAATTTGTTCTTCCGTACGCACACCTATTTCGTCTGGAGCCTTCGCATTTAATATGTTGGCTTGAGAGAACATGGCGCTCGTTACAAACACACTTGCCACAGTCAGTATTAAAGATCTCATATTCATTTGTAAATTATTTATAATTCAGGGCACGAGGCCAATTTTTAATTTGCTACTTCAACAAATACTGGTGATACAGTAGGTAGTCTATAAGAACTGTTTCCTACGATATCAGCTTTGATTTCAAAGAATTGAATACCATCGCCACGTCTTGCCTTACGTAAAGCTTCTTTGGCTTGGGAACTCAATCGGTCACCAGAACAGTTGATTGTTGGTTGTCCAGGCACTTTCATTTTGAAAGACTTCACAGCAATGTTCAACTCGAAATCAAAGTCATCCAGTTTGGCTCCAACTTTACCAATTTCAACATTATTTCTTGGTAGGCTTACTGAACCATCTTGTCCGTTGAAAGTACCTGTTGGTTTTGGAATATCCTTGATTCTGAATTTAGCTGCGTCGCTCACTTTAGTTCCGTCTGGCAAAGTACCAGTAACATTAATAGTGACTTCTCTACCTGTACCAGGGCGCATTTCATATTTACCTACACCACCAGCTTTTGATAAACCTGGAGCAGAAGCAGACACGTTGTTATCAGAAACACCTGCGAAAGAAATAGTCATTGGGTTTACAACACCACGGTAGACTACGTTCATCTTATCAGCAGAGATAGTGGCTGAATTTGGTTTAGGAACTACAGCATAAGTACTCTTTACTGGAATAGAAATAATGGAATCTCCTTCTTTAAATTGGAACTCACCCACAATTTCTCTTTCACCTACAGCACCTGCAGGGAAATCCAATAAAGTTTGTCCGGCTTGCATAGCTTCAGCAGGCAATTCTTGACCGTTGATGATTACTTTATCTGCACGAAGTGTTTTATCGTTTTTACCTAAAATAATTCTACCAGTAAAGTTTTCTCCATTGAAGAAAGCCGTTTTATCTGGTACCACAATAGCGTCAAAGTTTGTTAATGAAGCTTCAACTTTAAGCTTACCCGCTAGCATAGATGATAAAACTTCAGATTGAGTTGTTTTAACATCTGCCTGCAATTGGGTCATTTTAGTCAAAGATGCCACCAAAGGAAACCCTTTGTAATGATAATCTAACCAATCTTTCTTAATGTTTTCTCTTGTAGTTACCTCATCCGTTGAAAACTTCTTTTTAACATCTTCAACAATGCTTTTCATATCAGGGTTATCGGCTAAAACAGCGACAACACCATCTCTAAATTTTGCGATTTGATCCAAGAACTCTTGCCCTTCAGGTTTTAATTTGTCTCCTTTAAAGAAGTGCTCGTCTAGGAAATCACCTTTGTCCATTAATTCGTAGTCTTTGGGGTCTTCGATTTTAGCTGTCATTTTTCCTTTAAGCTCTTCAATGTAAGAATTAAAGTTGTTAGCTAATACGTCTATTTGGTCAGCTTGAGCCTTAAGAGGCTGGTATTTAGCAGGTTGCTCTTCTACCTTTTCAGCCAGACCTTGCATGAATGCTGAGTTACGCTCGGTAGCAGCCTCATTCGATTCTGTTAATTTTTCGTTCATCAATCCAAACGCAGAAAGGACTTCCTTGGACATATTCAAAGCCAACATGGCGATAAATATCAAATACATCAAGTTAATCATCTTCTGCCTTGGAGATAGTTTTCCAGATGCCATCTTTGTTTGTTTTTGAAAATTAGTTAAAAATTATTTTCCTGTCATTGCAGATAGCATACCACCATAAACTCCATTCAATGAAGAAAGGTTAGACGCCAAAGATTGCATTTGTTCTTTCAATTTAGTAGCGTTCTCAACAGCTTCTTCATTGATAGCCGCTTGACGATTCACGCTTTCTAATTGTACTTTATACAAACTGTTCAAAGATTCCATTTGAGCAGCAGCAAGAGAAAGTTCTTCACCATATTTTTTAGTAGCAGCAATAGAATCTACTGTTGGAGAAATTCCTTTGGCAGCACCTTCAAAATTTTTGATACTGTTTCCTAAACTAGCCATTAGTTCGCCATCAATTTTGGCTTCTTTTAATAGCTCGTCCAATTTTTTAGATAACATGCCTTGAGCGTCTTTTGGCTCCTCTTTTTTGGCTTTGCCTTGACCTCCAGCCAATTCTGGGTATACCAATGACCAATCCAATTCATCGTCAACTGGTTCGAATGCAGAGATAGCAAAGATTAATGCTTCAGTTACCAGACCAATGGTTAACATCACGTTACCACTTAATGGGCCTATTTCAAAGTGTGTGATTTTAAATAAAGCTCCAACAATTACGATTGAGGCTCCTAGTCCATAAGCCATGTTCATGAACTTCTTACTTGCTTTTGATTGTGCCATAATTTCAGTTTTTAGTTAAGTGTTACACTTAAGGTGGTTTAATAATATAATTTAGTTAATTGTGTTCTTATCTGTTTTTAGCATTCATGGTTACATCGGTTCCCATGTAATCTTGAACGGTTCTAAAGCCTATGTAACTACGTGCAGAATCTGCATACTCATAGTCTCTTGAGCTAACTTGTAGATAGTATGCTACATCTTTCCAAGAACCACCACGAACTACTTTACGCTGGTTGCTCATATCGTTTACATTAGGATTGATAGTAGATACATATTCATATGATGAAGGATCGTAAGAAGCATTTACCCACTCCGAAACGTTACCAGCCATGTTGTATAGGTTGTAATCGTTAGGCTCGAAAGATTTAGCTTCTACTGTATATAACGCTTGATCCGCAGCATAATCTCCTCGCAAAGGCTTGAAGTTTGCCATAAAACAAGCTCTGTCTGTCTTCGTGTAAGGACCACCCCATGGGTAAGTAGCCGCTTCTAAGCCACCTCTTGCAGCATATTCCCATTCGGCCTCACTTGGCAAACGGAACATGTTAACTGGTTGCTTTCTTTTGGATTTTTGATAGGCATTCTTGTTCAATGTTCTCCATTGACAGAAAGCTTTTGCTTGCTTCCAAGACACACCAACCACAGGATACTCGCTGTAAGCGTCATGCCAAAAATAATCGTTGTGCATGGGCTCATTATAAGAGTAAGCAAAGTCTCTAATCCATACGGTTGTATCAGGATAGACCTCTACCTCTTCTCTTTCAATGACATCTTTTCTGGCTAAACTTCTGTTTTTAGCAGCTTTTTGGATGTCCATATAAGTATACTGGAATTTAAATTTACGAACGTCCCAAGTTCTTTGTCCGTTATAGGACTCATCTGGTGGTAAATACATACCGTCCATAACTTCGGCATACAATACGTCTGGATAATCTTGGGTGTCAAAAACCAAATCAACATCATGATTTAATTTACGTTGGTCAGTACCATACGTTTCAATCATATATTGGTCATACGGAGACAACTCCTCGGTATTTTCCAAATCATTGTTCAAATAGGCATAGTCACCTATATCACCATTACCCGGAGTTTTTCCCTCCAAATCGGCCATTTCGGCTAGTTCGGTTCTGATAATTGAATCCCTGACCCAATTTACAAACTGACGATATTCGGCATTAGTGATTTCAGTGGCATCCATATAAAAAGAGCTCACTGTAACAGTCTTGGATGGCGCATCTTGTATTCCCGCCAAATCATCATCGGATTTACCCATAATGAATGCTCCGCCAGGGACTAGCTCCATACCGTAAGGTTTTTCAGGGTGCCATTTCTTCCCTTGTACTCCCACTAGCTCGCCTCTGTCTTTAGAGCCGCAACTAAATAGGAATGACGTAATTACTGTAATAACTAAAAATCGTTTCATATCCATAGAAAACTCGAGGTTAATAATACTCTTAAAAATTTAAGAGCGTAAACATATTTATATATTTTTTAAAAAACAACTTTTTTTCGAAAAAAAATACTTTTTATCGTGAAAATATGCATTTCGTCGATAAAGAATGTGTATTTCGTCGATTCGTCGATACTTTTTATCTAGATGAAATTCTTTTGAAAAGCTTTATACCAGCGCTCCGGAATATTCCCATTGCTAGCATCTAAATAATCTTTATGCACGCAAGGTAATAACGTGTGCTTTTTCAATTTATTATTGACATCCTGTAAAAAAGGAATTTCTATCCACCAACGACCGGTTTTGTTACTCTTGTAGAAGATCAACTCTTGGTCGTCGACTAAGGTAATAAATTTTTGGTAATCATTTGTCTCTAAAAAGTTATCATCCCTAACCCGAAGGTTTACTCCCTCAATAAAATACCAGAGAATCTGAGAGATAAGCATAGAAGAAACCTCATCATCTTTTGACGGTTTGTACTCATAAATCCCGAAAGAGGTAACTTTATCACTAATTCCCGCATATCTCGCAATGGCGCATATGTCTTTTCCACTAAAACCATTGGGGGAAAATTTTTGATTTGCGCTCACCACGGAAGACATCATAGCTTTAAGATCCATGGTTACTATGTTGGCATCTCTCATCACTGGCTCTGCCAAAGTGATATCGGCCGAAATTTCTCCTAATCTATAGGCTTCGAAATACAACTTCTCAATCAAATCTATTTCTTCTTGGGAATTAAAGTAGGTTTGATAGCCAATAGTGGCATAGTTAAAAAGATTGTAGGGCTTGTCCAGAATAATCTTGCCCACGAAACTATCGTTCTTTATGGGTTTGGAAGAATCGCCCAAGTCAAATTTACAATCTACATTCACCACGTTCACCATGGGAATGTGCTCATCGTAGGCTCTATAATTGGCATAGGTCAAGTCTTGGCTTCCCCCAAGAATGATGGGAATGATTTTCTTTTCCAGCAAAATGGATATTGTGGTCTTAAGAGCAAAATAGGTATCTTCTACACTTTCGCCTTTGTTGATATCGCCTAAATCGGCTACTGACTTTTTCCAATTGCCCGGAAAAAGGGAGTAAAGGGTTTTCCTTATTTCATTGAAATTGAAATCTTCTCCTATATAGTCAATATCATTCCTGTTTTCCAAAACTCCCACAATGGCAATATCTACATGGTCCAAATCCGGAAGCCCCTGTTGCTTGGAGTGTATCTTTATTTTCTTTCCTAGAGCCTGTTGTGAAAGTAATTCGTTGTGTGCTAAAACAGAATCTGAAACAGGGGAAAGAAAATTAAAGTTCATATATTATTTCTTTTTAGTGGAATTTTTCTCGATGAGTTCTTTTACGTCGTCTAAGGTAAGCTTAACAGCCTCAACCGTTTTAGGCAATTGGATTTTTGTTTTACCTTTAATAATAGTGTGTGTGCCCCAACGGCCTTTTTCAACTCTAATACCTTCCTTTTCCCAATGGTGCACCAACTTGTCTTTCTCTTTTTGAAGTTTGTCTTCAATAAGCTCTTTAATGTCGCTTTCCGATAAGTTATCCCAATCGTATTTTTTGCTTACATTAATAAACATGTTGTTCCATTTAATAAATGGTCCAAAACGCCCTTTGCCCTTGGTCACTTCTTTGTCTTGGTACTTTGCTATGGGGGCATCGCCTTTTTCTTTTTCTTTTATCAACGCTATGGCATCCTCTAGCTCTACACTCATAGGATTCATTCCGGCTGGCAGTGAGACAAACTTTTTACCGTATCTTACATAAGGGCCAAACCTCCCGTTGTTAACTTCAATATCCATGTCTTTATACTCGCCCAAAGCTTTAGGAAGCTTGAAGAGATCCAACGCTTCTTCAAACGTAATGGTGTTGAGTTGCTGATCTGGCATCAAACTGGCAAATAGCGGCTTTTCCTCTTCGTCTGCGGTTCCTATTTGAACCATGGGGCCAAATTTACCCAACTTCACACTCACTTGCCTTCCTGTTTTGGGATCGGTTCCAAGGACTCGTTCTCCCGATTCTCTTTCGGCATTTTCCTGAACATTTTCTACTTGTGGATGAAAATCCTTGTAGAATGTTCTCATCATTTTGGTCCAGTCTTCCTTGCCTTCGGCTATAGCGTCAA
>JAGQZG010000054.1 GCA_020435705.1 Mangrovimonas sp. | reverse complement strand
CTACTCGGTTTCAAGTGTTTCAAGGAAATACAATTGTGTTTTCGGAAAATTTAACCCTTTCCAAAACCAATAACTCCAAAACAATAAACTTTACCTTACCAGCTAATTCGGTGGGAGTACAGCAATATAAAGCGGTTATTTCACCTTTAGAGAACGAAAAAAACAAAATTAACAACAGCAAAAATTTTGCTGTGGAAGTCATAGATCAAAAACAGCGTATTGCTATAGTAAGTTCGTTTATTCACCCAGATTTGGGCCTGTTTAAAAAAAGTATTGAAAGTAATGAACAACGGGAAGCAAGTATTTTAAAACCTCATGAGGTTTTATCTCAAATGGATGCTTTTCAGCTCATTATTTTATACCAACCAGATCAAAGCTTTGGTCAGGTGTACGAGGCTATTGAGCAAGCCAATAAGAATACGTTTACTATCATAGGTGCCAAAACCAATATCAATTTCATCAATAGTCATACGGCGGACTTTGCATTGGAATCTACTGGGCAAACAGAAGAATACCAAGGGGCGTTAAATGCTAATTACGATAACTTTATAGTTGATGATATTGATTTTGAAAATTTCCCCCCGTTGCAATCGTCCTACGGCAATCTTACTTTTAAACGCAACAGTGATGTTCTGCTTTATAAAAAATTAAGGTCGGCGGTAACCCAGCAACCACTTTTGTTTACGTTTGAAAAATCGGGCAGAAGGGAAGGGATTCTTTTGGGCGAAAATATCTGGCAATGGCGTGCTTATAGCTACTTGGAAAACGAGACCTTTAATACGTTTGATGATTTTTTTGGAAAAATTGTGCAGTACTTGGCTTCCAATAAATCAAGAAATCGTTTGTCTGTAGATTATGAATCTTTTTACAATGGCAACAGTCATGTTCTTATTTCGGCGCAGTACTTCAACAAGAATTATGAATTCGATTCAAGGGAAACATTGAATATCAAGGTTGAAAATAAAGAAACGAATGAACGCCGCGAGTTTCCATTTCTTCTTAAAAACAATACCTATCAAGTAGATTTAAGTGGGTTGAAAGCAGGGGATTATAATTTTACTGTGCAAGCACAGCAAGAAAATATATCCTATTCTGGCAGTTTCACTATTTTGGATTACAACGTAGAGCAGCAATTTTTGAATGCCGATGTAACAAAACTTCGTCAATTGGCTGCCAATAGTTCAGGAAAAAGCTATTTCATTGCCAACTATCAACAAATTGTGGATGACCTTATTAATGATAATAGATATAAGCCTATTCAAAAAAGCACCATAAACAAAGTGCCCCTCATTGATTATAAATATCTTCTGTTTTTAATAGCTTTACTTTTGACCATTGAATGGTTCGCCAGAAAATACAACGGACTCATTTAAAAGCCTGCTTTTTTCTTTGTAACTTTAGGCATTAAAACTATTTGATTTATGGAACGTTTACCAAAAATTGCCTTACCAACTATTGTAGTACTGGTTATTCTTATTATACTCATCGCAAAATCAGCTGTTACCATTGGAGCCGGAAAAGCAGGTGTACTATACAAAACATTTGGAGATGGTGTAGTTGTTGATGAGCCACCATTGGGCGAAGGCTTTCATGTTGTGGCACCTTGGAATAAGGTAACTATTTATGAAGTTAGGCAGCTTGAAGTTTTTGAACAAATGAAAGTGCTTTCTTCTAATGGGTTGGAAATTCAAATTGATGCTTCTGCTTGGTACCAACCAATTTATGACGATTTAGGGAAGCTTCACAAGAATAGAGGCGAAAATTATTTAGAACGGGTTATCCAGCCTGCTATCCGTAGTGCCGCAAGGAGCGTTGTAGGTCGCTATACACCAGAGCAATTGTATTCTAGTAAGCGAGATGCCATTCAAGATGAAATATTTCACGAGACCAAAAAGATTTTGGATAATCAATATATTCAATTGAATGAAGTCTTGGTTCGCGATGTGACTTTACCGCCAACAATCAAGGAAGCTATTGAACGCAAACTGAAACAAGAGCAGGAGTCTTTGGAGTATGAATTCAGATTGGTAACGGCCCAAAAAGAAGCTGAAAAAGTCAAGATTGAAGCTCAAGGTAAAGCCGATGCCAATAAAATATTAAGTGCTTCATTAACTGATAAAATCCTTCAGGACAAAGGAATTGAGGCAACTATCAAGTTGGCCGAATCACCCAATAGTAAAGTTGTGGTGATTGGTAGCGGAGACTCGGGAATGCCAATTATTTTGGGTAATCAATAAAATTATTTGGATTTCTAAGATTATTTTTTGAATCTTTGAATAACAAACAAGAACATGGTATTTATTCAATTACATCGTCATCATTTTCATACTTGCACTCAAGCGAGCTGAAGATGTATTGAATAATTTCAAAATATATTTTAACCCGTTTGAGTAAATCGAACGGGTTTTTTGTTTTCAATTTCTTCCCTTTCCATTTGCTCAAACCCAACACATAAGAAATGAGTAAATTGAAAATTGCAGTTCAAAAAGAAGGCCGATTACATGATGAGTCTATGAAGATTTTAAGTGAAATTGGGATTTCCATCGATAATGGTAAAGACCAGTTAAAAGCCTCTGCCCGAAATTTTCCCTTGGAAGTTTTCTATCTCAGGAATGGAGATATTCCCCAATATCTAAGAGATGGTATTGTAGATGTGGCAATCTTGGGTGAAAACCTATTGATTGAAAAAGGGAAAGATTTGTCCATCATTGAGAGATTGGGCTTTTCAAGGTGTAGGGTTTCGGTAGCTGTTCCTAAAGCCGAAAAGTACACCTCGGTAAAAGATTTGGAAGGAAAGCAAATTGCCACATCATATCCTGTGACCACACAGAAGTTTTTGGATGCCCATGGAATTAAAGCCAAACTGCATATTATCAATGGTTCGGTTGAAATTGCGCCCAATATTGGTTTGGCCGATGCAATTGTTGATATTGTATCCAGTGGAAGTACTCTGTTCAAGAACAATTTGAAGGAGGTTGAAGTGGTCTTAAAATCTGAAGCCGCTTTGGTAGTCTCGCCTAAAATAACTGCAGAGACTGACGTTTTATTGAAAAAAATCCAATTCAGGCTTCAGTCGGTTCTAAAAGCGCGAAACTCAAAATATGTTTTGCTGAATACACGCAATGAGAATATTAACAAAATCATTAGCATTTTACCCGGCATGAAAAGCCCAACCATTGTTCCTTTAGCCATAGAAGGCTGGAGTTCATTGCATTCGGTAATCAATAAAAATGATTTTTGGGAAGTGATTGACGAATTGAAAACCCATGGTGCCGAAGGTATTCTGGTATGTCCAATTGAAAATATGATTTTATGAAAACCATTGTAAACCCCGCTAGAAGTGAGTGGGCAAATATCTTGAAAAGGCCAACACAAACCTTACAGGATATAGAAAGTACCGTCAACGAAATTTTTGAGGACATTGCTCGCCATGGAGATGATGCTATAAAAAAATATACGGCTATTTTTGATGGTGTTCAATTGGAGGATTGTAAAGTCACCGAAACAGAAATAGCTCTTGCCGAGCAGACTGTTTCCAAAGACTTAAAACAAGCAATCCAGCAAGCGAAAAACAATATTGAAACTTTTCATGCGTCACAAAAAACGGTATCCAATAAAATTGAGACCATGCCAGGAATTGTTTGTTGGAGCGAGAAACGAGCCATAGAACGCATTGGTCTGTACATTCCTGGAGGTTCTGCGCCCTTGTTTTCCACGGTTTTAATGCTGGCTGTTCCGGCTAAGCTGGTAGGTTGTAAATCTATAGTTTTATGTACGCCTCCCAATTCTAAAGGCCAAATAGCCAGTGAGATTTTATATGCGGCCAAGCTCTGTGGTGTAAATACTATTTATAAAATTGGTGGGATTCAAGCCATTGCAGCCATGACCTTTGGAACCCAAACAATTCAAAAAGTCTATAAAATTTTTGGCCCTGGCAATCAGTTTGTTACCGTTGCCAAACAAATGGCAACCAAATTTGGTATAGCTATAGACATGCCTGCCGGGCCAAGTGAATTACTGGTTCTGGCCGATGATTCTGGGAATGTGGAATATGTTGCAGCAGATTTGTTAAGTCAAGCCGAACACGGATCTGACAGTCAGGTACTATTGGTAACAACCTCCAAAAGTTTTTCTGAGAACGTCCAAGTTGAAGTCCAAAAACAGCTTCAAGAACTACCTCGAAAGGCAATCGCTGAAAAAGCCATAGCCAATTCCCTTACCATTATTGTTAAAACCAATCAAGAAGCGCTGGATTTGATCAATGAATACGGCCCGGAACACTTGATATTAGCTACTCAGGATAATCCTTATTTCATTGCGGGAATTCAAAATGCAGGTTCTGTTTTCATTGGAAAGTATTCGCCGGAAAGCGCAGGTGATTACGCTTCTGGAACCAATCATACGTTACCCACAAATGGCTATAGTAAAGCTTTTTCGGGAGTAAATCTAGACAGTTTCACAAAAAACATCACGTTTCAAGAGCTTACTAGAGAAGGACTGAAAAGCATTGGGCAAACCGTTGAACTCATGGCCGAAGCCGAAGGGCTGCAAGCGCACAAGAATGCCGTATCAATTAGATTAAAAGAGCTTTAAGATGAATGACAAACCATTTATATTGGAAACTATAGTCAGGGAGAACATAAAAAAATTGAAGCCTTATATTTCGGCACGTGACGAATTCAAAGAATTTGAGAGGGATATGGTTTTTTTGGATGCCAATGAGAATCCGTTCAAGACTCTGTGGAATCGGTATCCAGATCCGCAGCAAAACAAATTAAAAAGCCAACTCGCTAAGATCAAAAACCTGAACAACAATCAAATCCTACTTGGGAATGGTAGTGATGAAGTGTTGGATCTAATCTTTAGGGTATTTTGTGACCCCAATAAAGACTCGGCACTTGTGTTACCGCCAACCTATGGAATGTATGAAGTTTTAGCCGAAACAAATGCCGTGGAAGTGATTAAAGTTCCCCTGTCCAAAGAGTTTCAACCGCAGGTGGAGAACATTCTAGGAGCAGTAAAGCCCAACACCAAGCTTTTGCTACTTTGTTCACCCAACAATCCCACTGCCAATAGCTTTGATTTTGATTTAGTGGAGAAACTAATCAAACAGTTTCAGGGAATTGTAGTTATTGATGAAGCTTATATAGATTTTTCAGAAGAAGAAAGTTGGTGCAGCAAGCTTTCAAACTATAGAAATCTTATAGTCACCCAAACGTTGTCCAAAGCCTATGGTCTAGCGGGTATTAGACTAGGAATGTGCTTTGCTTCACCTAATATCGTTGCCCTGTTAAACCGAATAAAACCGCCTTACAATATCAATTCCCTAACGCAGTCCAAAGCTTTGGAGGCCTTAACAGAATCAAGTAATGTTAAAGAACAGGTAGCTGTCTTGATCAGGGAAAGGGAAACCCTATCCAAAGGATTGATTGAGTTGGATTTTATACAAAAAGTATATCCTTCCCAGGCTAATTTTCTACTTGTTAAGGTTGATGATGCACTAGCTCGATATAAGCAACTTGTTGATAGTGGTATAGTTGTGAGGAACAGAAGCCGTGAAGTGGGCTGTGAAAATTGTTTAAGAATAACGGTAGGAACACCTGAAGAAAATGAAATGTTATTAAAAACCCTAAAAACATTACCATGAAAAAAGTACTTTTTATTGATCGTGATGGCACCTTGATACGCGAACCGGCTGACGAACAAATTGACGCTTTTGAAAAGCTTTCCTTTTATCCCAGAGCTATTCAAAATATGGCCAAAATTGCCAAGGAATTGGATTATGAATTGGTTATGGTTACCAATCAAGATGGTTTGGGCACAAATTCATTTCCTGAGAAAACTTTTTGGCCCGTGCACAATTTCATTCTAAAAGTGTTTGAAGATGAAGGTGTCGTTTTTTCAAAAGTCTGCATAGATAGAACATTTCCAAAAGAGAAGGCTCCAACAAGAAAGCCTAACACCGGAATGCTCACCGAGTTTTTTTCCGAAGCTTACGACCTTGAAAACTCCTTGGTAATAGGCGATAGGTTAACAGATGTTGAACTGGCCAAAAACCTGGGTTCTAAAGCTGTTTATATCAACACGCAAACCTATTTGGGAACCAATAAAATAAGTGTAAAACGGGAAACGTTGGAAACGGTTATTGCTTTGGAAACAGCAAGTTGGGATGCAATTTATGAGTTTTTGAAATTAGGAAGTAGAGTGGCTGAAATTAGCCGAAAAACCAATGAAACGGATATTTATATCAAAGCCAATTTAAACGGATCGGGGAAAAGTAATATTAGTACGGGTATTGCCTTTTTTGATCACATGCTGGATCAACTTTCCAGACACGGCAATTTAGATTTGGAGATTAAGGTTGATGGCGATTTGGAAGTAGATGAGCACCACACTATTGAAGATACGGCTATAGCTTTAGGCAAGGTGTTTTCGAAAGCTTTGGGAAGCAAATTAGGCATGGAGCGTTATGGGTTTTGTTTGCCGATGGATGATTGTTTGGCTCAAGTTACCATAGATTTCGGGGGACGAAATTGGTTGGTTTGGGATGCCAATTTCACACGGGAAATGATCGGCCAAATGCCAACGGAAATGTTCTTTCATTTCTTTAAATCATTTACAGATGGCGCTCAATGCAATCTAAACATCAAAGCCGAAGGAGCCAATGAGCACCACAAGATAGAAGCCATTTTCAAAGCGTTTGCCAAAGCCATCAAAATGGCTGTTAAGCGAAATCCTGATAACCTCATTTTGCCAACTACAAAAGGACTGTTATGAAATTAGTTATATTGGATTATGGTGCGGGAAATGTCAAATCCGTGCAATTTGCATGTAAACGGTTGGGATTTGATGCAGTGATTTCCAATAATGCGGAAGTCCTAAAAAGAGCAGATAAGGTTATTTTTCCTGGTGTTGGCGAAGCCAGTAGCGCCATGAAAAAACTAAAGGGAAAGCAGTTAGATCACGTCATAAAAAACCTAGAACAACCCGTGCTAGGCATTTGTTTGGGCATGCAGTTAATGTGTCGGTACACGGAAGAAGGCACTACACAAGGACTGGGAATTTTTGATGTTTCCGTGAAAAAATTTGCTCCAACAGTCAAAGTGCCTCACATAGGTTGGAATACCATTTCAGGCTTGAAAACATCCTTGTTTAAAGGCGTGTCAGAAGCGTCCTATGTTTATTTAGTGCATAGCTTTTATGCCGAAAAAAGTAATGAAACTACAGCACTAACCACTTATGGTGTCGATTATAGTTCGGCCTTGCAAAAGGCTAATTTTTTTGGAGTTCAATTTCATCCAGAAAAAAGTGGAGATGTAGGAGAATTGATTTTGAATAACTTTTTAACGCTTTAAGTATGAGATTAATTCCTGCCATAGACCTCATTAACGGACACTGTGTTAGACTTACCAAAGGCGATTACAGTACCCAAAAGGTGTACAATGAAAACCCTTTGGAAGTAGCCAAACAGTTGGAAGCCCATGGTATTCAATTTTTACATTTAGTGGATTTGGACGGTGCTAAAAATCAGCATATTGTCAATTCGTGTGCTCTTCCGATCTTTGCTACCAAGACAAACTTGAAAATTGATTTTGGCGGTGGTTTGAAATCCGATGAGGATTTGAAAATAGCGTTTAATTCTGGAGCAAACCAAATAACAGGTGGTAGCATTGCAGTCCAAAACCCAGCGGTGTTTTCCCGATGGTTAAATGATTATGGCAGTGATAAAATTATTTTGGGAGCTGATGTTACTAATGAGAAAATAGCTATCAATGGATGGCAGGAAGAATCTCAAGAAAGCTTGATTCCGTTTGTCAATGCCTATCAAAAAAAAGGAATTGAGTATGTCATATGCACCGATATTTCCAAAGACGGCATGCTACAAGGCCCTGCGTTTAAGTTGTATGAAACTATTTTGTCTAAAGTAACTGGGATTAAGCTCATTGCATCTGGTGGAATTTCCCATATCGAAGAGCTGCCCAAATTGGCTCAAATGGGCTGTGAAGGGGTTATCATTGGCAAAGCCATATATGAAAACAGAATCACTTTAAAACAATTGGAAAAGTATGTTGGCTAAACGAATTATACCGTGTTTGGATATTAAAAATGGACGTACTGTAAAAGGCGTCAATTTTGTCAATTTGATTGATGCGGGCAATCCAGTGGAATTGGCCAAGCGCTATGCCGAAAAAGGGGCAGACGAATTGGTTTTTCTGGATATTTCGGCCACACAGGAAGGTAGGCAAACCACTTTGACCATGGTTCATGATGTTGCAGAACAATTGAATATCCCATTCACCGTTGGCGGTGGGATTAATTCGGTTAACGATGTGGAAGCTTTGCTGAAAAATGGAGCTGATAAGATTTCCATCAACTCTTCAGCAGTAAGGAACCCAAATTTGATTGCAGATATTGCCCGTCAATTTGGTTCACAATGTGTGGTAGTTGCTATGGACGCTAAATGTATCAATAATGAATGGATTATTCATTTAGCTGGTGGAACTATACCAACCCGAAAAGAACTGTTTCATTGGGCAAAAGAAGTAGAGTTGTTAGGTGCCGGCGAAATTTTGTTTACATCCATGAACCATGATGGCACCAAAAATGGATTTGCAAATGAAGCCCTTAGCCAACTTTCCAAAACGGTCAATATCCCCATTATAGCTTCGGGCGGAGCAGGAACAATACAGCATTTTGTTGATGCTTTCCATATAGGTAAAGCCGATGCAGCTTTAGCAGCCAGTGTGTTCCACTTTGAAGACATTGAAATAGCAGACTTAAAACAAGTCTTGAGTACAAATAATATTGAAGTTAGACTATAAACTATGAATGAAATAACACTTGATTTTAATAAAAACAAGGATGGGTTACTTCCTGCAATTATTCAGGACGCAACAACTAAAAATGTCTTGATGCTAGGTTACATGAATCAAGAAGCTTTTGAGAAAACAAGACAAACGAAACTGGTGACTTTTTTCAGCAGAAGCAAACAGCGACTATGGACAAAAGGTGAAGAAAGTGGCCATTGTCTCGAATTGGTTGAAATGAAACCAGATTGTGATAATGACACCTTATTGATTTCGGTTAACCCGAAAGGCCCAACTTGCCACAGAGGAACGGATACCTGTTGGGGAGAAAAGAATGAGCCAGAGTATGGGTTTTTGACAACTTTGGAAACCATTATCGCCAACCGAAAAACCAATCAAGATTCAAAATCCTATGTAGCTTCCTTATTTAAAAGTGGCATTAATAAAATAGCCCAAAAGGTTGGGGAAGAAGCTGTGGAAACTGTAATAGAAGCCAAAGACAATAATGGTGATTTATTTCTCAACGAAGCTGCCGATTTACTGTTCCATTATTTGATTTTGCTTCAGGCCAAAGAATTTAAGCTGGACCAAGTTGTTTCCGTTCTTGAATCTAGAAATACTAGTTCTTAGTAACTTTAAATATGACAATGGCCGAGACTAGAGTTACCATCAAAAGGATGCATCCTATCAGGGTTTCACCATAGATAAAATTTCCAACGGAAAATAAGAGGGCGTAAACACCAGCAACCCCACATAAAAAAGCGGTCATGTTACTCTTGAAGTCTTTATATTTGGATTCTCCTTTGAAAATGAGAGTGTCAAAAGACTCCAAAGTCTCTTTTTTGGAAGGATTTGTAAGCAAGGTTACAGTGACCCAGCCAATAGTGGTTATGATAACCCCTGTAATTAATTGCCAATGACTTGCCATTTCAACCATCGGTGTTTCCATTTTTGAATTCACGAAAAAGAAAACAGCAATCAAAAAGGAGATAAGCATAGCGGCTATTTCGCTATAAGGATTAATTCGATGCCAAAACCAGCGCAATATGAATAACAGTCCTGTACCGGCACCTATTTGCAGCATCAAATCAAAGGCAGCTTTAGCTTCCTCTAAAACCAAAGAGAGTAGAGCCGCAACGACCATCATGATCACTATAGAAAATCTACCCACCAAAACTTGTTCCTTTTCTGACGCTTCTTGGTTAATGAATCTTTTGTAAAAATCGTTGACCACATAGGAGCTGCCCCAATTTAGGTGTGTGGAAATGGTACTCATAAAGGCAGCAATGAGCGAAGTTACCACAATGCCCAGCAAGCCTGCCGGTAAAAACGTTAACATGGCCGGATAGGATAGATCGTGTTTAATAAAGCTTTCGTTTAAAGTAGGGAAAGCATCACGAAGACTATCAATAGTGGGGAAAATGATTAAGGAAGCCAATCCAATTAAAATCCATGGCCAAGGGCGTAAGGCATAATGGGCAAAATTGAAAAAGAGAGTGGCCCATGTAGCGTGTTTTTCATTTTTGGCGGCCAACATTCGTTGGGCGATATAACCACCACCACCAGGTTCGGCACCGGGATACCAAACGCTCCACCATTGTACGGCTAAAGGGACAATCAATAGAGGTATTAAAACGTCTAGGTTGTTGAAATCAGGAAGCATGGGCATTTTATGGGCTACTTCCGGAACTGAAAACAGGTTTTCCAAACCGCCAATTTCGGGCATGTTAATTATGAAACTCGCCGCCCAAATACTACCCACCATGGCAATGATAAATTGGATGAAATCCGTTAACAAAACGCCTTTCAAGCCACCAAGTGTAGAGTAGATAACAGTTACCAAGGAAGCGTAGAATAGCGTTTCAAAAGCACTTAGTCCAAACATGACGTGGCCAATCTTAATTGCGGCCAAACACACGTTGGCCATAATCACTACATTAAAAAAGACCCCAAGGTAAAGAGCCCTAAAGCCCCTTAAAAAGGCAGCGGATTTACCGCTGTAACGCAATTCATAAAACTCCAAATCGGTTGTAATGCCACTTCTGCGCCATAATTTCGCATAGAAGAAAACAGTCAACATTCCCGTTAATAGGAAACTCCACCATACCCAGTTGCCCGAGACACCATCGGCTCGGACAATGCCTGCAACCAGATTGGGCGTATCGGCAGCAAAGGTCGTAGCAACCATACTTACGCCTAGTAGCCACCAAGGCATGTTTCGGCCTGATAAAAAGAATTCATTGGAGTTTTTCCCGGCCTGTCTGGAAACATAGATACCTATTCCTGCAAAAAGGAGCATGAAAAAAATGATAATGACCCAATCTAAAGTTGAAAATTGCATTTGAGATGAATTTGTTAAAAAAAAAGGCATTAGCTAGCTAATGCCTTACAAAGATTGTAAAAATATAATTAAGAAATATAGCCTTTAATCTTGGCTTGTTTAGAGTACCAAACCAAAAAGACACCAATAATCAAAATTAAAGCAGGCATAATATAACCTCCTGGGCCATAAACTTCTATGGCTTTGCTAATAAATAGATTGTAGTACATTTGAACTAATATACCTAAAAGCGAAATAAGGAACATCGTTTTTGCCCAACCTTTTCTAAGTAATAAAAGGATACTTCCTAATAAACCAAACCATACCGCAACGGCAAATGCAGCAGTAGCCCAAGCAGGTATATTTGTACATAATTGTTGTTCTTTCTCAGGGAGAGAAGCTAAGGCTTCTTCGGTCATAAATGCCTGGCTTAAATAGGCTAAAACACCCATTATATTCCATATTACAGCAATAATTGCAATAGCCCAAAACATACCGTTGGGTTTGTTTGAAGAATTTTCAGTCATAATTGTTAGTTTTAGTTAGTTTTACATCTAAATGTATAAAAAATTACTTTAACTAGTATGTCTGGGTTTCAAAAGAAGTATTTCTATCTTATTAAAATTCAATATTTGGGTTACAGGTTTCACGGGTGGCAAAAACAGCCAGATCTTAAAACTTTACATTTAATGGTAGACAAAACCTTGCGGTTTGTATTTGATGGAAAACCATTTAAAACACTAGCTTCCGGAAGAACAGATGCGATGGTATCGGCTCTGGATGCTGCTATCGAGTTGTTCGTTGAAGAAAAGCTAGAGGACGAAAATGAGTTTCTGAATGGGTTTAATTATAATTTGCCTCAGGACATTAGGGCGTTGTCAATTACCGAAGTAGATAAAAAGTTCAATATCATCAATCAGTCCAAGCAAAAAGAATACCTCTATGTATTTGCTTTTGGAAATAAATTCCATCCTTTTTGTGCTCCTATCATGACTACTTTTTTAGATGATCTGGATATTGGAATAATGAAACAGGGAGCTAAATTGTTTGAAGGCCACCACAATTTTAAATCGTATTGTTTTAGGCCAACTGATAATGGTGAATACGTAAGGCGTGTGGATTTGTGTGAGATTGTTGAAAACACTCAACTTACTGCAAGTTTTTTTCCAGAAACGAGTTATGTTTTTCGTATTGTGGGCAAGGGTTTTATGAGAAACCAAATCAGGCTCATGGTGGGAGCACTTGTTTTACTGGGCAAAGGCGAGGTCACTTTGGAATTTATTGAACGTACATTAAAAATGGATAGTGATATTAAACTTGAGTACATAGCACCGCCTTCGGGGTTGATTTTGAACAAGGTAGATTTCGAAATTTAAGTTTCTTTTTAAACTCCCTAGGCTTTTTTGTACTTTTAAGTATTAAAAAAGTAAAACCGTGATAACAAATCAAACACTCGACTTTCTAAAACAACTTGAAAAAAACAATAATAGAGATTGGTTCAACGAACATAAAAAAGAATTCAAGCGTATTGAATCTGAAGTAAAAAAAACCTATGCCAACTTATTTGAACTTCTTAAGACTCATGACGAGATAGACAATTTTAAACTTTTCAGAATTTATCGAGACGTTCGTTTTTCAGCAAATAAAGACCCATACAAAACACATTTTGGAGGGGCTTACCATAGGAAAAAACCTGAGTTGCGTGGAGGCTATTATCTGCACATCCAGCCCAACAACGAATCGTTTATAGCCACAGGTT
Source organism: Mangrovimonas sp. (assembly GCA_020435705.1). Lineage (GTDB taxonomy): Bacteria > Bacteroidota > Bacteroidia > Flavobacteriales > Flavobacteriaceae > HKST-UBA85. Next base: position 1,724 of record JAGQZG010000054.1, on the reverse strand, counting down.
TTTGGGAACCAAATTCAGCCGATTTACTTCGTATACGGAAAGAGTTTGAAATGGACGATCATGAAATAAGAACTATTTTGGCCGATAAAACATTCAGTTCTATTTGGGGGCATACTTTTGTGGGTGATGAAGTAAAATCAGCACCTAAAGGCTTCAACAGAGATCACAAAGCCATTGATCTTATCAAGAAAAAGCAATACATTTTCACCAAGAAATTTTCGGATCAAGAGGTCTTGCAAGCAGACTTTATTGAAGTGGTAAATAGCAACTTTAAAGCAGTCCGTCCGTTTTTTAATTACATGAGCGAAGTCTTGACTACCGATCTAAATGGCGTATCCCTTATTTAATTTCGTCTATTTTTATCTTATTGCCATTAAATTCCAGTTGTTCACCAGGGCTTTTACCCGATAGAGCCAGTCCAATAGGCGAGCCCATGGAAATAGCGTAAACCGACTTGTTTTCCAGTTTGATTTCTCCAGCGCTAATGGAAATGAAGAAACAGTTAGTCGTGGTTTTCACTATACTTCCCAGGCCAACACTAGAGGTAGAGCTCTTTGGGTTTATCTGGTTAAGTACATCTTTCATCTTGGCGGCATCGCTCAAATATTGCATGTTTTTTTCCAGATCATGCATCAGTTTGCCAGACCCGGAATCGTCTTCATCATCAGAGCTTTTATTGTTTTCAATGGCATCTTTAATAGTCTCAATTTCATTTTTATAACTATCAATACGCTTGTTTACATAGCCGTAACAAGCCTGCAGGAGCATTTCCTTTTCACTCATAAATTTAATTAGGCATAAATAGTTTTGGATTCAAGAACATCAAAAACCTGAACATAGTCCAACAGGCGTTCTTTTACCAAGTGCATCATTCGTTTGTTTAATGCTGAAGAATTCTGGATGTAAATTTTATACTCTTCAATAGTAAAAACACCTATAACCATTCCTTTCAAGGAATTTCTGAATTTCATGTCTTTGTGTATAGCATTTTCAATGTAATCAATCTTTTTTTGAAGTGTAAGATCGTAAAATACATTTTTGTGCTTGGAAACATAATTTTTAAAGACTTCAATAAAGAGATCGCTTTGAAGCTTGATAATAGGTCGAAGAGTTTGGTTTTGAAACCGCTCGTCACTGGTCATTTGCTGACTGAAATTTTCAGCTGATACCTCTGGTCGCATTTCCTTGAGGGCATCGTGTCTAGTGTTCATGGGACCGTTTTTTAGTTTTATTAAAACTATCAAATTTGAAAGTTTGAAACGGTATGTACCCTTGGAGTTGTTAACCAGTTTATGAACAATTCACCTAATTCTTGTTTAATATTTTGATAATCAGTATTTAAAACAATTAGTTTAACAAGACAATCCATTACAGCATCTTTATTTTTATCTTTAAAAAAAATACATCATGAAATTTGGCTCTGTAGATACTCCTGAAAATGTGGATTTTTCCATACCTGTCGATCATCCTGGTACAAAAAAAGCGTTTGAAAAGTATAGAGAAGAAGGGAAGTTTAGCGTTTACGTGGGATGTGCCAAATGGAACAAGGCCGATCTCAAGGGATTTTATCCAAGAGGTGTTAAGGACGAATTGGAGTATTATGCAACGCAATTCAACTCAATAGAGCTAAATGCCACATTTTACAGGATCTTTCCACCAGAACAGTTTGAGAAGTGGCACAATAAAACGCCAGACTACTTTAAATTTTTTCCAAAATTGAACCA
>JAGQZG010000053.1 GCA_020435705.1 Mangrovimonas sp. | reverse complement strand
TAGACACCTCTTCCTTTGAAGCAATATAAACAACCTTTTCCAAGACATATTTAGTGTGCTCAATACTGTGATAGGTTAAATAATCCGGAAGGTTTTCTTCCAGAATACGAAAAGCGTGTGTCTTTATTTTGTTGAAATTGGCAAGCATTAATGTCCAGATTTTCTACTAATAACACCTCCGTTTACTTCGTTTATATTCTGAATGTACATAAAGGCCTGAGGGTCGGCTTCAGCAATAGCCTTTTTAATTTTATGCACTTCCAGCCTAGTCACCACAGTCACAATTATCTCGCAATCATGCTTCACATGGAAACTACCCGGCAGATTCCCTCTTTCGCCTTTGTATACAGAAATAGGCTTATTAAATTGATTCACGATCATGTCTTTAATAAGCTGATCATTAGGAGAAATGATAGTAAGTGAGATAAGCTTCTCAAAACCATCCACCACATAATCCGATACTTTCAAGGCCGTGAAAAAGGTAAGGATTGAATACATTGCTTTTTCCAATCCCAAATAAAAGGCAATAATGAGGAAAATAGTGGTGTTGATAGCCATAATGATCTCGGCGGTAGACAATCCAAATTGCTTGTTGGTATATTCGGCAATAACTTCCAATCCATCAATAACGCCACCACCGCGAATCACAAAACCTATCCCCAATCCAACAAAAACACCACCAAATGCTGCTACCAGAAAACTATCGTTGGTTATTTCCGGTATCTCCAGAACATTCAATGCAATACCCAGTAATATCAATGCCAGCAACGCATGAGCAGCAAAAGTCTTCCCTATTTTATTATACCCAATATACACAAATGGGAGATTGAGCAAAAGCAATGGTATCCAAACATCTATATGATAAAACTCGTGAATTAAAATGGAGATACCCAAAAGTCCGCCATCCAAGAAATGGTTGGGAATCATGAATCCTTTGATGGCCACCACAGCACATACAATTCCAATTATTTTAAGCAGTAAACTTCTGGGGGCAAAAACCGTTTTTAATTCAAGTTTGTTAGAGTCCATGAGTGTTTTGAAAATTGGCTTCTTAAATATAAGAATTTGATTGGATATCAGTTAACTACCTCATTTAAACAACAACTATTTACTATGGATAAACCAATAAATTTACAACTTAATGATTATCAGTTATTTAAATTGAAAATATTTTTTTGGCACACTGTTTGTATCATTTAATATGTTTAATAAAATCTTTAACAACTATGAAAAATTTAATCTATCTATTAACAGTTATTTTCCTTGGAGGAACGACTGTTGCGACTGCCGATAACAGATCCGCTCAAACTGCAACATCTTTTGGAGGGTATGGAAAATCTTTCATATTTGTTGAAGACGGAATTGAATTCTCAATTTTTCCTGATGGACAATTTGATTTTTACATGCAGAATTACGGTCCCAATGTAAGTGTTAACATCAATACTCCAAATGCAAGCTTTAGTTTTAACAATGGTTATGACTACGGTGCTTATGTTCAGTACGATGAGTTTGGTGCTGTAATTCAAATTGAGAATACCCCTATTTACTATGACTGGTATGGTCGGGTTTCTCAAATAGGAAATGTTCGTATATATTACACCGCTTATGGTTATGTAAACAGAATTGGCGGCCTCTATATTTATTATAACAGCCACAGAGCTTTTTCACACTGTACAGGATACATTAACACCTTCAATCCTTACTATGTGTACAGACCTTGGCACGTGTATTACCGTATTCCTGTTGTTGACTATTGTGTGGTTTACCATACACCATACAGAAGATATTACACTCCTGTGCGCTACGTTTACACTTCGCCTTATGTGAATAATTATCGTAGAGGCACTGCTGTTGCGAGCCGAAGAGGAAATACTATACAAAGAAGTACACGTTATGCAACCGTGCAAAGAGCTGGTGCGACGCCTAGAAGAGACACTGCTATTGCCAACTCGAATGTTAGAAACAATAACAGTGTGAGAAATTCATCAACAAGAAGTAGAAGCAACACCACTGCTGTTTCAAGTACTAGAAGTAATGACAGAACTGTACGATCCCGTACCGGAACTAGAACAAGCGCTTCAAACAGTACCACAAGAAGCAATCAAAAGGTAGTTTCAAACACCCGTACAAACCGTTCTCAAGTTAGCACGAGACAGAATTCAACAAAAAATAGGGTTTCTGAAAAACCAAAAAACAATTCTGTACGTAAATATAGTAGTACAAAAAGCAATAAAAGTACAAGGCAATTGGCTCAATCTTCATCAAGAAGTTCAAATTCCAATAGCCGAAGCAGAAGATAATTAAAATTTTGGTTGGTTAGTTTGGGAAGTCCTGCGAATATAGTTTGCCTCAAAGCAACTTCGCGGGATTTCCTTTTTTATCTTCTTAACAGATACTTATTTATTAGTTTGTTTATGTCTTCCGAAAGATCCAAATAATAAGACATTATTACATAAAATACCGAAATAAGAGCAGATTTCAGGACAATATTGATAAATGGGTGAAAGGAAAAATCCCAGTAATAAAATATCCCTAAAGAAACCAGAATCAAAACAAAAGTCTTGACCGTGTCTACAGTAAATGGTTGCATTTTAAACTTTCGGTAGACATAAGTTACTTTAATCGTGTTGTAAACCAACATACACAGAAACGATGCAATAGCCGCACCATTGATGCCGTATTCAGGAATTAAAAGCATATTCATTCCTATCGTAATAACAGCTAAAAAAACACCCTGCGCCAGTACAACTCTATAATGGTCGCTATTGAATAAAATGGCATTGTTATTCCCCAAAAGACTGTCTAAAAGCTTGGCAAAACTTATCAAGAACACCACCAGCAAGCCTTCACTATAATTTTCCGGTATGAGTCTGTACATTTCATTGATATTCAAAACGATCAACAGAAAGATCAAACCGCTTATCACGAATAAATTAATAGAACTTTTTCTGTAGAAAACACTTAACTCTACCTTGTTTTTTTCATTCAACAGTTTGGCCGTTATAGGGCTGGCAATCTGGTGCAAAGATCTATAAGGTACGTTAATCACCATAGAAATGTAAATTGCAACACCATAATAGGCCACATTTTCAATAGGAACGTAATGCCCTATCATAAACTTATCAATTTCAAGAATGATATTGGCAATGGAACCTGCTATGATAATGAGCGTAGTATACTTTAGTACATTAGACAAATTGCCTATCTTATAGATCCTGAATGTAGGTGCCTTTAAACTGTAGGCATATAATTTCATTACCAACATCCTAAGAATATATACACCGGTTACACCATAGATAAGTTGTTCAACCGTAATGAGTTTGTAGTAAAAACAAATAAGCAATAGGGTTGTGCCCAGCCTGTGAAAAACTTCACGCATAAAGTTTCCAAAAACGGTTTTCATTTGAACTTTGGCCCAAGCATAGAATACTTCAAAATAGGCAAAAGCAATGGCAGCCACATAAATAAGCCATACGTAGTCCAAGATCAAGTCGTTTTCACTGGATAACCACTCACCTATACTCTTGTAAGCAAATACACCTATGAGCCCAAAGGGAATAATTACAACCAATGGCAAAAACACCATCAACATCAAAAAGCTGTTTTGCGATTGCTTGGTTTTATAGGACGAATAAAACTTGACAATGGTATTGTGAGTACCAAAAGCCATTAAAGGCATTAAGATATTGGCTGTGGAAAGAATAAAGGTAATGAGTCCCACATAGTCTTCACTCAAGAAATTGGTAAAAAGAAAAAGCACGTTAACAGCTCCAATCCCAAAGCCTATGTACGTAACGAGCGTATTCTTGAACGATTGCTTAAGTACAATTCCCATCTACAAGAGTTTAACGAGGTGTTCGGTTAGGGCTTTACGACTGTATTTTTGCAAACCAATACCATGTGACTGCAAAGTACCAGATTTAAACGCTTCAAAATACTCAATTATTTTGGATTGTAAAGCATCTTCATCTTCATAAGAAAATGTTGTTCCAGTGTTGGTGTTCGCTAAAATAGTAGAGACATCCCAAGGCCTGGGACCAATAGCCAGAATGGGTCTATTGGAAACCATATATTCAAATAACTTCCCAGGAATAATACTGCTTTTCTCCTGGAGATTGGATTCAATCAAGAGCAGTACTTGTGATTTTTTTTGATATTTAACCGATTCATTATGTGATACATAGCCTACATTATTTACATATTTTGTTAAATTGTTGTTTGCTATGCTTTTCAAAACCGATTCGCTTACAACCCCTACCAAATTAACCTCTAAATTCTCTTCAAAATCTTGATTTTCCTCAACTATTTTTTTGAGAACCCTCCATAAAATCTCGGGATTTCTTTCGGATAGCAACGAGCCTATATGAGCCATTGAAAATTTATTGTCCAATGGAAGATTAGTCGCTTGAACTGTATCATAACCGTTGGTAATCACTTCAATAGGTTTAGAGGTAATATGCTCAAATTCCAGTCGGGTACTTTCACTCGTTACAACAATTTGATCTGCTTTTGTGAGCACTTGTTTTTCAAGTGCCTTGTGTTTGTTTTCTGAAGCTTTGGAAAGCTTTAGTTCTTTGTGATAATCTATGCTGGTCCACGGATCTCTAAAATCGGCTATCCATTTAAGAGAACGTTTTTCTTTTAAATGAAGACCTATTAAATGCAAACTGTGTGGCGGCCCAGTTGTTATGAGCATGTCTATTTTATGTTCGGAACAATAGGTTTCCAGAAATGAAACCGAAGGTTTTACCCACCCTATTCTTGCATCCGGAATGAAAAAATTGCCCCTTATGTAAAGCATCATTTGTTGAATAAGGGACTGCTTTTTCTTATCGGGAATAATTCCTTTGCTAATGTTCTTAGAACTTTTGGAAAGAAACCCGGCTAATTTGTAAGGCTCCTTAATTGGGAATTTTATTACCGTTGCTGCTGAAGATATTTCAGTATTCAAACTTTCATCCACAATGGGATAACTGGCATTTTCAGGCACAAACACGATGGGTTCAATGCCAAAATCAGGAAGGTACTTGACAAACTTCAACCAACGTTGAACCCCTGGGCCACCAGCAGGCGGCCAATAATAAGCTACAATGAGAACTTTCTTCAGCATAGAAAAAGAAGGGGGTTATGTTCCTTTACGTTTAATCCCATAGAAAATGGTTCCAACAAGTAGTAGGATCAATGCAATTGACGATGCTAAAGCCAGCGTACCCCCTTTTTGGATAACCTCAGGTTCAAACCTAAACTCTATAGTGTGTGTGCCAGCTGGAATGGCCAGCCCTCTCAAGGTATAATCAACTCTTAATATGGGCACTTCATTACCATCAATAGTTGCTTTCCATCCGTTACTGTAATACATTTCGGAAAACACCGCAAAACCATCTTTAGGGTTTGTAGACTCATACTTAATAAAATCAGGCTTATACTCCAAAACCTTGATTGCGGCTGTAGAATCGACTTCAAAAAATTGCTCCTTCCCTAATTCCGAAAGAATCACGGCCTCTTTCTTTGTATTCAGGCTGTCCAAGGCTTGTATGGCTTCATTTTCTGAATCAACTGTCTTTAAATGCGAGATAAACCAGGCATTGCCATTGGCCTCTTCATTGGTATACTTAAAAATAGCACCTTGTTCGTCTTCAGCAATAATGTATTTCGTATTGAACATGTTCAAGACTTCAGGATGTAGTTGATTCAAGTAAAAATTGCTTAAATCTTCAAAGCGTCCCAATTTTGCCGCATGATACCCATTTAAACTGTTATGAAAATAAGGTGCTCTTCCTGGGCTTTGTTGCCCTTCGGAAGAAATATCAAAAACCCTGAAATTGCTTTTATCTTCAGCTATTTCTTTATCAACTTTCGTGGGCTGAAAGGGCTTGTTAACCTCCAGTGCCGAGATAAAATCGTCATTGTTTACATAACGTCTATCCACACCTATCAAATCGAATAAGATCAAAACGCCAAAACATACCAATACTAAGTTTTGGGATAGTTTTTTCTTTAAATAGAAATAAACAATACTAGCCGAAAGCAACACCAAGACAAGAGTTCTAATGGTATCATATGTAAACAAACGGATTCTATCCTCTTTGAGCGCATTAATAAACTCCAAGCCATAATTCTGACGGTATCCGGCATCTCTTAATCCTGAAAAGTCAAACAAAGTAGACTTCAACAGCAAGAACAACAGCGCTACTCCCGCGGTAATGCCCGTAGCATATTTTACTGCTTTTAGCTTCTTTTCATTCGTATCAAAATCATTAAACAGTTTCACAAGAGCAAAAACAGCCATTACCGGAACACACAATTCCAACAGCACTTGAATGGAACTCACGGCTCTAAACTTGTTGTAAAGTGGCACATAGTCTATGAAAAAATCTGTTAGGAAATTTAAATTCTTTCCCCACGACAGTAATAAAGCTAAAATGGAACCGCCTACCAGCCACCATTTCAATCGTCCCTTCACAAGGAACAAGGCCAAAACAAACAAGAAAACAACTACTGCTCCAATATAGGCCGGTGCCTCCACAATGGGTTGGTCACCCCAATAGGTTGGCGCATGTTTAACTATTTCCCTGGCCTGCAATGCCGAAGCCCCTTTACTGATATAAAAATTGTACAACGCTGAATTCTTCCCAACATTCTCTCCATTTCCTCCACCCATAAAACGAGGAATAAAAAGGTTGAAGGTTTCTAAAATTCCGTAACTATATTGGGTAATATAGGATTTATCCAATCCTGAAGTTGCTTGTTTGCTAGTCCCATCAGGGTTGATGGTTAGTTCACTTTTGCCTCTAGTGCTTTCCTTGACATAATCTTGTGTGGCTAAAATATTGGTACTATTCAAGCCAATGGCCAGAATAACCGAGGCAAACAAAATACCAAGGCTCTTAAAATAATGTGATAATTCTTTTTTCAGAAAAGCATCCACGAAATAGGCTGTTCCCAAAACCAGCACCAATAACATCAAGTAGTACGTCATCTGGAAATGGTTGGCGCAAATTTCCAAGCCAAGTGCAACAGCGGTTAATAAGGCTCCAAAGAGATATCGCTTCTGAAATACCATTATAATACCACTTAACACCAAAGGCATATAGGCGATAGCATGTGCTTTACTGTTGTGGCCAACCCCCAAAATAATAATAAGATAGGTAGAAAATCCGAAAGCCAAAGCGCCAAGAACGGCAACTTTATAGTCTACTTTCAGAACCAGTAAAAGCACATAAAAACCAAGCAAGTATAAAAAGAGATAATCGGCGGGTCTTGGTAAAAACCGCAAGGCCAAATCGAGTTTCTTTATATAGTTATGAGGGTATTTTGCGCCCAATTGATAGGTAGGCATACCACCAAAAGCACTATTGGTCCAGTAGGTTTCCTTACCCGTTTCATCTCGGTAATCATTTTGTTGTTTGGCCATACCAATATAATTTTTAATATCATTTTGGTAAAGCGCCTTTCCGTTGAGCAACGGATTGAAATAAGCTAAGGAAATAACAACAAATGCCACAAGAACTAATAGATGTGGCAGAAAACGTTTAAAAAAATGGTGCATTCGTGTGACTAGTTGATTGTGGTGAAATTAATCAATTTCTTCGTAATCCACATATTCCCCAACGGTTTTATTGGATTTGGGCTGCTGTTGCGGCATTTTGTCAATAGTAACTTCACCTTCTCTGTTGGAAGGTTCATTCTGATATTGTTGATTTCCAAATTGCTGCCCAAACTTTTGTTCCACTTTCTTGGAGAGATATTTTACAAAATAAGGCGCAAATAATCGGGACAGAATTTTTATTCCGTAGTATATTAAGAGGATAATTAATATGGTTCTCAAAAAACCTGGCATGGACGCATACTGCATAATCAAAACTTTGTTCAAAAATACAATTCTTACAGGTTAAAAACCGTTATAAATGCTTAAAAAAAATATAAAATCAATATATTTGAACCAAACCTAGCCAATAATGAAATCTATCAAAACTTATATAACTTCTGCCCTGCTCTTGGTGTCTTTTGGCCTCTTTGCACAATATACTGATGTTATCAATTCCAACAGACCAGGGGTTTCACGAAGTGCTTTTTCCGTTGGCACCAATGTAATTCAATTGGAAGCCGGCCCCTACATTATTAAGGAAAAACATACACCGTTGGACTATGAAGTGTCAGGGTTTGGAGTGGATTTTGCCGCTAGATATGGATTGCTTTGGGAGCCTTTGGAGATTAACATTGAAGGGACTTACCAAAGGGACAAATTAACCAACAACAGATCGGCTATCTCAACAGAAGATAAAAGGGCAAATTTCAAATACGTGACCATTGGTGCCAAATATTTAGTGTACGACCCTTATAAGAAAGAAGGAGAAGAACAACCCAATTTATATAGCTGGAAAGCCAATCATCAATTTAAATGGAAAAGCTTGATACCCGCTGTTTCTGTGTATTTGGGAGCTAATTTCGATTCGAAAAACAATCCCTACACCGCTCCGGGCGTTGAAGGTTTTAGCCCAAAAGCTATGGTGGCCACGCAAAACAACTTCTCCAGTGGTTGGGTATTTGTCACCAATTTTATTTTGGATAGAATAGGTTCTGACCAATCCGACTTTTCATTTATCTTAACCCTAACCAAGGCTATCAACGAGCAATGGGTAGTTTTTGGTGAAACCCAAGGGATAAAAAGCGATTTTTATGCCGATAACCTGTTTAGGTTTGGTGGTGCCTACTTGTGGAGCAAAGATTTACAGTTAGATACCGCGCTTACGTTCAATACCAAAGACACACCATCTGTTTTTAGCGTGAATTTTGGGGTGTCTTATCGTTTGGATTTTCACAAAGACAAAGAGCAGGACAACGGAACCTCCGCTGAAGAAGAAGGCGAAAGAAGAGCCAATAGAAACGGCGGCCAGAAGCAAGACAACGATTTCGATTAACCGCCTTATTTAATTATTCCCCCTACTGATCACATGACTATTGAGGTACGAAAAGTTGAGACCAAAAAAGATTTAAAAGCATTTGTAAAATTTCCTTTTTCACTTTACAAGGATTCCAAATACTGGGTACCTCCAGTAATTATGGACGAAATGGACACCTTGAATAAAGATAAAAATCCGGTTTTTGACAATGCCGAAGCACACTATTTCCTAGCCTTTAAGGGCCCTGAGATTGTTGGCAGAATAGCAGCAATTATCAATCGTTTTGAAACTGAAAAACAGCAACTTAAAAAGATGCGGTTTGGTTGGTTTGACACCATAGATGATATTGAGGTCTCTAAAGCCTTGATGGCTAAAGTTGAAGAGATCGGCAAGCAAAATAAATTAGAGTTTATTGAAGGCCCCATGGGATTTTCCAATCTTGACAAGGTAGGCGTTCTAACCGAAGGCTATGACTCCATTGGCAATATGGCCACTTGGTACAATTACCCTTATTATGTTGAGCATTTGGAACACTTGGGGTTTCAACCTGAAAAAGTGTATGTGGAAAGCCTTTTTCTTGTTAGTGAACTTAAAAATTTAAGGTTTCAAAAAGCATACGACTTAATTATTGAACGTTATGGCTATAAACCCCTGAGTTTTACCAAAACTAAAGACTTGCTCCCCTATTTGGACAAGATGTTTGACTTATTTGATGATGCCTATCAAAAACTGTCAACTTACGTCCCTATTAACCAAAAACAGAGAGACTATTACAAAAAGAAATTTATCAGTTTTGTCAATCCGGAATATATCAAATTTGTGCTGAATGCCGATGATGAAATGATAGCCTTTGCTGTTGTTTTACCATCGTTTTCCAGGACGCTTCAAGAAATCAAAGGGAAACTGTTCCCGTTTGGGATTTTTAAGCTTTTAAAAGCCAAAAACAATCCCGACTCCTTGCTTTTCTACCTTATAGGTGTTCATCCAAAGTATCAAAAAAAGGGCGTTACCGCTGTTATTTTCAATGAATTCTTTAAAGTTGTACTCAAGGATAAAATTGATACCTGTATCAGAACGCCCGAACTGGAAAACAACTTGGCAGAGCAACAAATCTGGAAAGATTTCAATGCCAAAATCACCAAAAAAAGAAAAACATACAAAAAAGATATTGTATAAAAAAAAGCGACAATAATTGTCGCTTTTTTATGAATAGTATATAGAAATTTTACTATTGTTCCATATCTACAACCTTAGCTTGCGCTATTTGCTTGTAGGTTCCATTGGATAGTTTTTCACGAATAGCTTCGAAAGCAGACAATGTTTCTTCAATATCCTTCAAGCTGTGTGATGCTGTAGGAATCATACGCAACAAAATAATACCCTTAGGAATCACTGGATAAACCACAATAGACAAGAATATTCCGTAATTTTCCCTTAAATCGTTAACCATGACCATGGCTTCCGGAATGGATCCTTCAAGATATACAGGTGTTACACAGGTATTGGTATCTCCAATATTGAAACCTCTATTTTTCAATCCGTTTTGAAGGGCATTGACATTCTCCCATAATTTTGCTTTTAACTCGGGCATGGTTTTAAGCATATGCAAGCGTTTTAACGCACCAATGGTTTGAATCATTGGCAACGATTTGGCAAACATTTGAGAACGCAAATTATATTTTAGATAATCAATAATATCTTTATCTCCTGCTATAAAAGCTCCAATACTGGCCATAGATTTGGCAAAAGTTGAGAAGTATACATCAATACCATCTTGGCAATCTTGCTCCTCTCCAGCACCAGCGCCGGTTTTACCCAAAGTACCAAAACCATGGGCATCGTCAACTAGTAAACGGAAGTTGTATTTATCTTTTAAAGCGATAATTTCCTTAAGTTTTCCTTGTTGGCCACGCATCCCAAAAACGCCTTCGGTGATAACCAAAATTCCACCACCGGTTTCCTGAGCCATTTTAGTAGCACGCTGCAAATTCTTTTCAAAGCTTTCTAAGTCGTTATGCTTATAAGTGAAGCGCTTACCCATGTGTAAACGAACCCCATCAATAATACATGCATGGGAATCTACATCATATACGATTATATCGTTCTTATTGACTAGTGCGTCAATGGTTGATAGCATTCCTTGGTATCCAAAATTCAGCAAATACGCCGATTCTTTACCAACAAACTCGGCCAACTCATTCTGCAATTGTTCATGAATGGTTGTGTGACCACTCATCATACGTGCGCCCATTGGATAGGCAGCACCCCATTCAGCAGCAGCTTCAGCATCTACTTTACGTACTTCAGGATGGTTTGCAAGTCCTAGGTAATCATTGATACTCCAGTTCAAAATCTCTTTCCCATGGAATTGCATTCTAGGGCCTAGATCTCCTTCTAACTTTGGAAACACATAATAACCTTCGGCTTGAGACGCCCATTTCCCTAAAGGACCTTTATCTCGGTAAATTTTTTCGAATAAGTCTTTCATGAAAGAATTTAAGTCAATTGTTAGTTTCAGCTACAAAAGTATACATTTCTAGTGATTTGCATAAAGGATATGCTATTTGTTTTCAACAAAAAAATAGCATGCCCATGAGGAACATGCTATCTTCTATTTATAGTTGAGTTAGTTAGTTACTTGATTATCTGAATGTCTTCCGTAACTTGTGTTTTGCTATCGAAAAAGCCTTGTTCACTCATCCACTTGTCACTGTAAATCTTGCTCATATAGCGAGAGCCGTGATCTGGAAAAATAACCACTACAAGATCGTCTTTGGAAAAGATTCCTTCCTCATCCAATTGCTTCACCGCCTGCATTACCGCTCCCGAAGTATAACCTACAAAGAGACCTTCGGTTTTTGCAATGGCTCTTGCCATGTGAGCGCTATCTTCATCAGTCACTTTTACAAACTGGTCAATAACATCAAAATCAGTAGCCGTAGGAATAAGATTTTTACCTAAACCTTCAATACGGTAAGGATAAATTTCGGCTTCGTCAAACTCACGGGTTTCGTGATATTTCTTGATAACCGAACCATAAGCATCTACGCCTATTATTTTGATTTCCGGATTTTGTTCTTTTAGATATTTTGCAGTCCCAGAAATGGTTCCGCCAGTACCACTACAGGCTAGCAAATGGGTGATTTTACCTTGCGTTTGTTTCCAAATTTCCGGCCCAGTTGATAAATAATGTGCATCAATATTCAATTGGTTGAAGTATTGATTAATGTACACCGAACCTTTAATCTCTGAATGTAATCGCTTAGCTACTTCGTAATAAGACCTTGGGTCATCAGCAGCAACATGGGCTGGGCAAACATAAACTTTTGCTCCCATGGTTTTAAGCATGTCTATTTTATCTGGTGATGATTTTGAACTTACTGCCAAAATGCAGTCGTAGCCTTTTATCACACTCACCATAGCAATACTAAAACCGGTATTTCCGGAAGTAGTTTCAATAATAGTATCGCCTGGCTTCAAGATGCCTTGACGCTCAGCTTCTTCAATAATGTACAATGCTATTCTATCTTTGGAAGAGTGTCCCGGATTGAAGGCTTCAACTTTAGCGTAGTAGTTCCCCGAGTAGGACTTGGTAAGTGTATTAAGTTTGATTAGAGGTGTATTACCAACTAAATCCAATACACTATCAAATACTTGATTGTTATGCTCCATAGTTGACTTTTAGGTGTCGTATGAAACGACCCAAACCATGCAAAAATACACTTTTTTTTTAACTAATGGGTAATGTTTTCCAAATCAAATAAAAAAGCATACTCCATAGCTACCTCCTTGAGGCTTTCAAAACGGCCGGAAGCTCCACCATGGCCCGTATGCATATCTGTGTACAACAATAATTTACTCTGACCGGTCTTCAAATCCCTTAGCTTTGCTACCCATTTAGCAGGTTCCCAATATTGTACTTGGGAATCGTGCAAGCCCGTGGTTACCAACATATGTGGATACGTTTGAGGCTTTACATTGTCATAAGGCGAGTAGCTTTTCATATAAAAATAATAATCCTTGTCATTAGGATTTCCCCATTCGTCATATTCCCCAGTAGTTAGAGGAATGCTATCGTCCAGCATGGTAGTTACTACATCCACAAAGGGTACGGCTGCAATAATACCGTTATATAATTCCGGGTTTTCATTAATTACTGCCCCCATAAGCAACCCACCTGCCGACCCGCCATAAGCATACATATGTTTTGTTGAAGTATACTGATTTTCTATCAAATGCTTGGTGCAATCAATAAAATCGAAGAACGTGTTCTTTTTTTGAAGTAGTTTTCCTGATTCATACCATTGCCTCCCTAAATATTCCCCACCTCGAATATGCGCAATGGCATAAATAAATCCTCTATCCAATAAACTTAGTCGCACCGTGGAAAAGTACGGATCTATCGTTGCGCCATAAGAACCATAGCCATAAAGCAACAAGGGATTGTTACCATCTTTTACCAATTCTTTTTTGTGAACAAGGGAAACTGGTATTTTGGCACCATCGCGGGCTGTTACCCATATTCGCTCGGAAACGTAATTCTCTTTATGGAATGTTCCTCCCAAAACCTCCTGCTCTTTCTTGACCTCGGTTACTTTAGTGGTGAGATTGTATTCAATGACCGAACTGGGCGTTGTCAAGGAATTGAAACTGTAACGAAGATTGTCACTTTCCAAGTCCGGATTGTTGCCAATACTGGCCGTATAGGTTTCACTTTCAAAAGGAATATAATAATCCTCCTTTTGATCCCAACCCATTATCCTAAACCTGTTGAGACCGTTTTCACGTTCCTCAACCACTAAATGGTTCTTGAAAATTTCTATATCCTCAATTAATACCGAAGGTCTATGCGGCAACACTTCTTCCCAATGCTCTTTGGCAGTTTTTGAGATTGGTGTTTTAAGAAGCTTAAAATTCTCTGCACCATCGGCGTTGCTCAAAATGTAAAAGGAATCTTCAAAGTGGGCAATTGAATATTCGTGCCCTCTACTTCGCGGTTCAAATATCCTAAACTCACCATTGGGATTATCAGCTTCCAAAATCCTATACTCAGTAGTAAGCGTGCTAGAAGAACCAATGACTATATACTTCCTTGATTTCGTTTTATAAACATAGGTATTGAATGTATCATCTTCCTCATGATATACCTCTTCATCCTTTTTCACATCCGTATGCAAGACATGTTTTTTGATTTTGTGGGAGCGCAAGGTTACTCTATCCTTTTTGGTGTAAAAAAGAGTTTTGTTATCACTGGCCCAAGAGGCACTTCCTGTTGTGTTTTTTACGGTATCCGGATAAATTTCTCCTGTTAATAAATTTTTGATCTGAAGGGTATACTGTCTTCTACTTACAGTATCTACCGAGAAACAAGCCATCGTGTTGTCCGGACTTATGGAAATGCTGCCCAATTTGAAGTACTTATGTCCTATGGCCATTTGGTTACAATCAAAGAGAATTTCTTCCTCTTCGGACTCCAATTCCTTTTTCCGAATGTAGATAGGGTAATCCTTCCCTGTTTCGTACTTGGTGAAATACCAATACCCATTGAATTTATACGGTACCGAGCTGTCATCTTCCTTGATGCGGCTCTTCATTTCATCAAAAAGGGCTTTTTGAAAGGCTTTGGTGTGCTTCAATTCAGCTTTTGTGAACGCATTCTCTGCCTTTAAATAGTCTATAACTTTTGGATTGTCTCGTTTATTAAGCCAGTAGTAATTATCAATCCTTACGTCGTCATGAATACGAAGTTCTTTTGGCTTTTTTTTTGCTTTAGGCGGAAAAATCGG
>JAGQZG010000052.1 GCA_020435705.1 Mangrovimonas sp. | reverse complement strand
AAAAATACTTGTGGTGCCTTCAACCAGTGAAATAACTCCAGTTCTCTCAGGACGCCCCACATCATAAATAGCCCCTGAAACGTCATTACCAACAATACTTGGGTCATGTACCACTACCGTTTGAAATGCATTGGCCTCAAACCCATCGGAATTTGTTGCCGAATATACCACATCATAAATTCCAACCACATTCGTGTTCACATTCTCGGTGGTTGTTACCTGTAATTCTCCGCCATTTTCAGTTGCTATTGCTGAAGGCGTAAAGGCTCCCCCTAACGGAATAACAATAATGGGATCGTATTCAAAGACTGCATACGTAGTAACTCTAGACACATCACTGGTTTCTTCGGTATCACAAGAAACAAAAGCAACGATAGCCATTATGCAGATTATATGTTTAAATAGTCTTTTCATATTTAATTTTTTTTAGATTAATTATTCCACCAAACAGGAACGGTTATTTCAACAATACTTGGCGCATTGGAGTTTCTTGACAATTCCGTATTTGGATAGACGATTCGTTGTGGAAAAACACCACCTGTTGCACCTGTAACAGAATAGGCGAATTCTCCTGGAACATACATATCATCTGATTGGGGAACATCAGAAATGACAGGAATTCCTGTTCTGTGCTGTTCGAAGAAGGATTCATAACCATTATCAGGATAATTTGACAACCATTTTTGTGTGATGATAGCCGTTAACTTATCGTCAAAAGTTCCACTAGAAGGATATTCATAAGCTCCACCGGAAGCAATAAATGGTGAACCGTCTAATGTAGTTATGATTGCAAAAGTATCGCTATCAAAAACAGGGCTCTTATCAAAAGCCGCTAAGACACCTGCATCATATAGTTCTTTTGCACCTGCCCCACCATTATATCTTTCCATAGCTTCGGCCTGCATGAAATAACTTTGAGCTGCACTAATAAAATAGATGGGCGCCAAAGCACTTATATTAGCGACTGAAACTGAGTTTGGTGCGGCTGAACTATTATAATCTCCTTGGTCTAAGGAATTGCCCGCACCATAATAAGCTTCCAGCCTTGGATCCAGATTAGTTGCCAAAAATGAATACATAGTTGTACTGGCTCTTAAGTTGGTTGATGTATTTAACTGTCTTCTATCTGTTTCATATAATGGATTGCTAAGATTTGCTTCATCTTCAAACACGTCTCCATTGAGGCCAACACCAGCATCAACAGTCAAGAATGCTGCTCCCGAATTTATCATCTCCATAATACCAGCTTGTGCCACTGATGGTCTTGCTTGAGTTTGCCTCAAGAAAATTTTGAGTTTTAAAGTATTTGCAAACTCAACCCATCGGTCCATGTTTCCTGAAAAAATGAAATCATCTTGCCCTGGTGCAGGTGTTGCCGAAGACGATAAATCTCTGCTTAAGGCATCATTTAAATCTTCAATCATTAGGTCGTATACTTCCTGACCTGTATTAAAAGATGGCTGCAAGTTTTCTATCCCAAGATTAGCCTCTGTATAGGGGATATCGTTGTAAAAATCAGTGAGTATTTGTGAAGCATAAGCTTCCAAGCATGTAGCAATCAAATAATAATTCCAATTTTCTTGATTCAGAGCAATTCTTTTGGCATTTCTTATATCTGAAAGCGCATCATACATATTGTCCCAACCACCAGTATAATCGTTGGTTCCTATGGTATAATCATCAATAGCCCTATACTGACTTGCAGCTAAACTTTGCGCCCATTGTTGTGACCAAATGCCACCAATAAGTGCGTAATAAGAGCTTTGAGTTGCTCCTATTCCCATAATACCTACTGCTATTTCTGAGGATAATGCAGCAGCGTCCTGTGATAGCAAATCAGGATCTCGATTGATATCCAACCGATCTTCACAAGAAGTCAAAAGGACAATTACTGCAACAAAACTATATACTATTTTTTTCATAACTTTTCTTTTTTAAAATGATACTTTGAGAGCAAAACCGTATGTACGTTGTGACGGATTGGTAGAAAACTCTCCAAACTCACTTGCCAAGTCGCTTCCAAATGTTGAGATTTCAGGATCCACATAAGGATTTTCATCAGGAGTCCATAAAAATAAATTCTTACCATACAATGTCATGGAAATAGAATTCAATCCCAACTTTTGGCTAAATGAGGTAGGAATTACATAGGCCAATGAAAGGTCTCTTAACCTAATAAAGGAACGATCAATTACATGACTTTCTTCAATACTACCATTGTTAGATGAACTATAATACCCCGTGACATTTTCGTAAGATATTGGTGTGGTATTTTCGGAGTAGGTTCCATCGCCATTATCTACAACAGAGTTAGGTACAATAAATGGATTCCTGTCATTGTAGGTAGTCGCTATGGAGTTTCCTGTGAAACCCAACAACCTATTGGTATAGGAGTACATTTTTCCACCTTGCTTCCAATCAAAATTAAAAGACAAGGTTAAATTTTTATAGGAAAATGTATTCTTCAATCCCATAATAAAATCTCTTTGAGAGGTACCTATCTCTTGTTCTTCTGTAGATTGAACTGGTATTCCTGTATCAGGATTTACAATTACCTGGCCATCTGGGGTTGTAGCAGCTGTTCGTGTCTTAAAAACACCTAGTGGTTTTCCCTTAATGGCATAAAAATTTACGGCATAGGCACCATTAATGGCTATTTCATCAAGACCTTCTGCAATATCAGTGACTTCATTTTTATTCTTGGTAAAAGTATAACCAATACGCCAGTCGAAATTATCATTTCTGATAGGTGAGACATTTAAAGTAAGCTCGATACCTTTATTATTCAAGTCCAAATAGTTTCCTGTGATATTAGCAAAACCAGTACTCCTTGGCAAGGGTCTTAAAATAATAACTCCTTTGGTATCTTTATTGTAAACAGCGGCATCTAAACTTACCCTATTGTTGAATAGGGACATCTCTGTACCGAATTCGAACTCAGTCGTGATTTCTGGCTTTAAGTCAGGGTTACCAATAGTTCCACTTAACTCAAAGGCATTTTGACCACCAATTGGAAATAAAATTTGACCAAAATAAGCGGCATTTACACCCTGTATTAAAGCATTTTCAGTGTTATACGGCCCCGTATCCTTGGCGACTTTTGCAATAGCTGTTCTAAGCTTGATGAAGTGAGTTCCGTTATCTAAAACAATAGCACTCAATCCTGCAGATGGATAAAAATAAGAATTGTTTCCTATGGGTAATGTAGAAGTCCAGTCGTTTCTAGCTGTTAAAGTCAAAAAATACCTCTCTTTATACCCTAATGTAGCCGAGCCAAAAACCCCGTAGGTTCTTCTTTTAGTATCATTTTGTGTAACCGTGGCTCTACCTGCTGTATTTGATAGTTCATAAAAATTAGGCACACTTAAATCAGTGATAGTAGCTCCTAGAAAACTAGTAGTTCTTTGATTGTATGCTGTCCCTATCGAAGCATCTAAAGTGAGATTTTCAGCAAGATTTCCGTTATAATCCAAGGTTAGGAAAGTATCATACTCACTCCTATTACTAGTTGTTTCGGTAACGCCACCTGCATTATCTACTGCATCCAATAAATCATTAGGAGATCCTGGTGTATAATTAATAACAGCCCCATAACTCTTATTCTCCACATTATCTATGTCGGCTCCCAACTGGTAAGTAGCTTTCAAGTTTTCGGTGAAATTGTACGTAAGATTTACATTCCCGAAGAAATGGTAGCTTTTAAGAAAATTCTTGTTTTCATTAATAGTCCAATAAGGATTTCTGGAATAGGGTGTGTAGTAATTATCATTATTATTAAATGGATTATTTCGATAATCTTCCAGATCAACCAAACTTATATCCCGTGGAATTTGAATAATCTCCTGTATTAGCACTTCACCCTCGCCAGCATTGTTACCTTGCCCTGTATTTACTATATTTTGGTCTCTTTCTATATAATTTGCATTTGAGCTTATGGTAAGTTTACCATTGGTTAATGATCCATTCCCTGTGAAAGCATTTCTATCAAACGCATCCGAATCAGTTGGAATGATTCCATCACTTTTGGTATTCGTGAAACCAAAACTAAAACTACTAGACTCCCCACCTCCAAAGAGTCTTATTGAATTGGTGTATGTAGAACCTATATCATAAAAATCCTTGATGTTATCTTTGAGTGCAACATAGGGTTTAATTTGTTGGGAATTGTTAACAATTTGCCCCCATGGTCTATCTTGCCCATCAAAAGCCGCTCCCCAAGATCCATTCTCATTACTGGCACCCAAGCCCCCAGCGGGTAGTGAGGAATAGCTTTGTCCATTCCACCCTTGTCCAAATTGGTTTTGGAGATGTGGAACTCTCGCTACTTCAGAAAAATCTAAAGAACTAATTATATCAACTTTCAATTTTTGACCTGCTTTACCTCTCTTGGTAGTAATAAGAATAACTCCGTTAGACGCCCTCGAACCATATAAAGCTGCAGCTGCAGCACCTTTCAATACGGTGATGTTTTCTATACTATTAGGATCAATATCGTTAAGACCGCTACCTCCATCAAATGTTCGATTTACGGCATTACCAGCTGTCCCATTTGGAGTATTATTTATAGGCGAGCCATCTACAATATATAATGGTTGATTAGACCCTAAAGAGCTAAAACCTCTAATAATAACCTTTGAAGTTGCTCCGTTTTGAGCAGGTGTAGAAATATCTACACCAGCTATTTTACCTGAAAGAGACTCAAATGGATTTGTATTGGTTACATCCGTAAGATCTTCACTTGTCAAAATAGCAACTGACGAAGCCATCTCTCTCTTAGGCTTGGGCTTACCAAAAGCTGTTACCACAACTTCCTGCAAGGATTGTGCATCTTCCTCCAATTGCACATTAACTGTGCTTGACGAGCCTACTGTTACTTCCTTATTAGTATAACCAATAAAGCTAAACACTAGGACATCACCTTGATTAACTTTGATGGTGTAATTACCATCAAAATCGGATGATACTCCTCTTGTAGTACCTTTTACTACAATACTCGCTCCCGGTAATGGCATATTACTTAAATCAGTAACTGTACCGGAAACATCTTTTTCCTGGGCTAGTGCCGACGTGAGTCCAAACATCAGAAACACTAACCCCATAGAGTAAATTTTTAATTTCATACAATTAATTTTTAAAAATTATTTATTTGAGTTAGTGCAATTAAAAAAAGGCAGGTAGTGAAGCGAGGAAATAGAGACTAATTCCAAATAAAATTACTTCTTAAACGAAAACAAAGTTTAGTAGAACTTATGTGGAAGGCTACACCACCTTACCTTTGCAATTGCTATAGTAAAAGAAGTTATTAATGGAGTGAAAAGCGGAACAGCCTATAATGGTTTACCTTTACCGACAAGATTTTACCCAAGATTTACGGGGTTCTGTTTCCTGTTAAGTTCTATGAATTGTGAAGGGGTAAGTGAGGTTTCCTTTTTGAAAGCCTTGTTAAATGTAACCTTGTTATTGTAACCCACTTCATAGGCCACATCAATGATATGAAGATTACCATGAACATCCTCATTGAAAATAGAAATGACTTCATTAATCCTGAATTTATTAATCAATTCAAAAAAATTGACTCCAAAATGTTCATTGATTACTTGTGAAGCGTTATGCCTTGTTGTATTTAGTTTTTCTGAAAGTGACTCCAAATTCAGTGTACTGTCTTTGTAAATCTTATCTTCAGTAAACAACCTAACCAAATTGTCTTTTAACTCTTCTGACAAGGTATCTGTCAAGCCTGAATTTTGATATTTAGGCATAAATAAATTCTGCCGAATAGAATCACTGGATATTTTATTGCTAAACACTCCTGGTTGCACATAAGCCATAAAAGCGACATACAAAACCATAAACGACATAGCCACAACTTGCATGTTATAGATGATCTCCGATCCATGACCAAAAATACCACTAATGGTCAATCCATAAATCACATAAGACAATATGTAGGCGGAATGAATGAAGTAAATATTTCTTTTCCAATAACCAACATTATTTTGACCAGATTTTATTTCATCAATGGTTTTTTTGAAATGTAAGCGTCCAATGAGAAACCCATAAGCCGATAAAGAGAGTATTTTCAACACAAAAACTACCCTTCCAAACATCTTAAACGGAAGCTCAAGACCAAGTAGCATCCTAATCTTATCATCTGTTGAAGCTGTATAAATGGGTATTAGAAAAACTATAAGTAGTAAATTGGGCAAAAAATTGATTAAATCAATAGGCTTTAGTGAGTATCCTTCAGTAACTCTCTTAAAATACAAGTAAAGTAATGGCCCATAGAGCAAAGCTGTTGACCCTGCCATAAAATAAGTGTTTGGAACCAACAGTTGTAGATTTGTTGCATAAAGGGCAAATTCCAATATAAAAATAGAATGGATGAAAATGAATGAGCTGATTAATGCATTGGCAATTCTATCGGATTGTTTAGTAAAGTTTAAAATGATAGCGAGAAAGAATCCTATTAAAGCAATTCCAAAGTAAAAAATATCCAACCAATCTATGTGGGGCTGGTATCTTGCTTTTAACTGCTTAATTTCCAAAGAGGAATCTACTTTTTGAAAAGCACCGTCATTAATTATAGAATAATCCAGCGTATTATCTATATACTTTTGGGCATAAATATAAGCATCATGGGAGTTATTAAGATTGGCATTTAACAATGCTATTTCCTTAAAGATAGCTATCGAATCTGAATGTTTTTGAATAAGAGCACTTTTGTATAATTCTAAAGTCTGCTTTTGATCCTCTATTTTACTTAAGTCTTGTTCATGCATCATGCTGTCTAACTGTGGTAAAGTTAGATTTTTGAAGCTATTCACATCTGGATGTGCATTACCATAGGTAAATACGCATAGGATGCATAGCGTGATACACCATATTTTTGATTGGACTATCATTAAATTGATTGATGATGATTTTCTGAAAAATTTTCTTTCAGAAAAATATTAAGATGAAGTTAACAATAATTGTGATTGAGTTTTCTTAAAAACTTCTTAAAAAAGATCTTAAAAGTAAATCCCGATAATAATTTACCCCTGAAAAGCAATAATAATCATACTGTTAAATGAAGTAATCCCTAAAACTAATGTTTATAAACTTTCCCAGCTTTCATAACAAAACCTATCTTTTCCATGGCGTGTATATTAACGGTGGGATCGTCATTGGTCGCAACAATATCGGCAATAAACCCTGGGCTAAGTTGCCCCAATTGGTTTTCCATTTTCAAAATCATAGCAGCAGTAATTGTAGCGCTTTGAATAGCTTTCATGGCAGGCATGCCCGCCTCTACCATATATCCAAATTCTTTTCCATTTTCACCATGCGGAAAGACACCAGCATCGGTACCAAACACAATTCCTACTCCTTTTTTATAAGCTCTGGAAAACATTTCTTGTATTTTTGGCCCTATTTCCAATGCTTTGGGAACAACTACTTCTGGATAAAAACCTGGTATTTTAGCTTGTTCAGCAACATACTTTCCAGCCGAAATAGTAGGTACTAAATAAACATCATGCGTTTTCATGAGCTCCATTGTTTCATCACTCATCATGGTACCATGTTCAATAGTTTTAACGCCGCCTAAAATAGCACGTTGCATCCCTTCATCGCCATGGGCATGTGCCGCCACGTGAAAACCATAATCTTTAGCAGTGTCGCAAATAGCTTTGATTTCGTTTACTGTAAATTGTGGATTTTGTCCATTTTTGGCTACACTCAACACGCCACCGGTTGCTGTAATTTTGATCAAATCGGCTCCGTTTTTATAGCGTTGCCTTACCGCTTTGGCAGCATCCTCAACGCCATTAACCACACCTTCTTTAGGCCCAGGATCTCCCATCAATTCATTTTTACTACCATTAGTTGGATCGGCATGACCACCGGTTGTAGCCAAAGCCTTTTCAGCAGTAAAAATTCTGGGGCCTACAATTTTTCCAGCATTAATGGCATTCCTGAGCGAGACATTTACCCCTGTTCCTCCCAGATCCCTAACTGTTGTAAAGCCTGCCATTAAAGTTACTTCGGCAAAATGTACCGAATTGAAAGCCACATCGGCATCATTTAAAACATAATCCTCCAGATACCTGTTAGGATTGGTTTCGTGTTCTATATGAACGTGCATGTCAATCAAGCCGGGCATCACGGTTTTATCCTTAAGGTCTATCACCGTATCGCTGCTGGAAGTAGGTTGTATGAAACCATCTTCAACAGCAGTAATCTTTTCTCCAGATACCACAATGGTTTTGTTGGTTACTACGTTACCGTTTTTGGTATCGACAAGCTTTCCGCAATGCAAATAGGTAGTCTGTCCATTTACTGACAATGCCAATAAAAGGATAAAGATGTGAACGAAGATTTTCATGCTTCTTGGTTTAGATATTGCTGACTTTCTTTTCCCAGTTCCATGCCGATAGCATGGCGTCATCAAGAGTTGATTTGGCTTTCCATCCTAATACTTCATTCGCTTTGCTAGTATCGGCATAAGCTTGGATAACATCTCCAGGGCGCCGTGGTGCAAATGTGTAATTAAGCTTTTCACCTGAAACCTTTTCAAACGCCTCAATAGCCTCAAGGACCGAACTTCCTTTTCCTGTCCCTAGGTTAAAAACCTCAAAATTAGACGTGTTTTTGTTTTCCAGCAACCGCTGTAAAGCCACCACATGTGCTTTGGCCAAATCTACTACGTGGATATAATCTCGTATACAAGTACCATCGGGCGTTGGGTAATCATTGCCAAACACGGACAACTGCTGTCTTATCCCAGCCGCAGTTTGGGTAATAAAAGGCACTAAATTTTGTGGCACCCCTATGGGCAGCTCACCAATATTTGCCGAAGGATGCGCTCCAATGGGGTTAAAATAGCGTAACGCTATAGCTTTAAATTCTGAATAAACTTTACAGGTATCCTGAATGATTTCCTCACCAATTTGTTTGGTGTTTCCATAAGGTGACTCGGCAGGTTTAATGGGAGCACTTTCGGTAATAGGCATTGTATCGGCTTGGCCGTAAACAGTACAGGAAGAGCTAAAAATGAAATTGGAAGCATCCAAATTCAGTACAGATTTCAGCATATAGACCAATGTGTTTATATTGTTTTCATAGTACAACAATGGTTTTTCAACACTTTCCCCAACGGCTTTACTTGCAGCAAAATGGATCACGCCTACAATATCTTTATGTCTCCTAAAGAAATCTTCAACTTTATCTTTTTCCTTCAAGTCTAGTTTTTCAAAAATAGGTCGTTTGCCAGTAATTGCTGTAATGCCTTCCATAACCTCTATGGTTGAATTGGACAAATCATCAACTATGACTACTTCAAAACCCTTTTCTTGAAGTTCTACAACAGTATGTGAGCCTATAAATCCTAAGCCTCCTGTTACGAGTATTTTCATTGTTATGCGTTTATGAAATTAATAATGGTAGATGTAATGTACTCTATTTGTTGGTCATCCAATTCGGTGTGCATGGGCAACGAAATAACCTCTTTCACCAATTGATTGGTTACTGTAAAATCGGCTTCATTATAGCGCTCATCCATGTAAGCTTTCTGCTTGTGCAGTGGAATGGGATAATAAATTCCGCAAGGAATTCCCCGATCGTTCAAATGTTTGGCTAACGCATCACGATCTACATTTTTGATTTTTAAAGTATATTGATGAAAAACATGGTTATCATCGGCTCCACTTCGAAATGGGGTGATAATATTTTCTTGCCCCTTGAAAGCTCTGTCATATTTTGCTGCTGCTTGCTTTCTGGCGTTGTTATAGGCATCCAAGTGTGGTAATTTAGTATTCAATACCGCCGCCTGAATGGAATCCAATCTGGAATTTACACCCACTACATCATGATGGTATCGCTCATACATTCCATGGTTAACAATGCCTCTAATGGTATGGGCTAAATCGTCATCATTAGTAAAAATAGCACCTCCATCACCATAACACCCTAAATTTTTAGAAGGGAAGAATGACGTAGAAGCTATATGGCCAATAGCGCCTGTTTTGACCTTAGTTCCATTGGAAAAAGTGTAATTGGCACCTATTCCCTGAGCATTGTCTTCAATAACATAGAGATTATGTTCATTAGCTATTTCCATAATGGCTTCCATTTGGGCACTTTGCCCAAACAAGTGCACAGGTACAATGGCTTTGGTTTTAGGTGTGATGGCTTTTTTAATAGCCTCAATATCTATATTGAATGTATCTGGATACACATCTACCAGCACTGGTGTAAGTTGAAGCAAGGCAATAACCTCAACCGTTGCAGCAAAGGTAAAATCTGCCGTGATAACCTCATCTCCTGGCTTAAGCCCCAAACCCATCATGGCTATTTGAAGGGCGTCGGTTCCATTCGCACAGGGAATCACATGCTTGACATTCAAATAATTCTCTAAATTCTTTTGAAATTCATGGACCTTGGGCCCATTAATGAAGGAAGTGTTCTCTAAAATCTCCTGAATAGATGAATTGACTTCTTCTTTTATCCCTTGATACTGACCGTTAAGGTCAACCATTTGTATTTTTCTCATAGAGAACGAAATTACGAAATAAGTGAACGTGAACCAATGAAATTGTTCGAAAGAATGTATTTTAGCACTGGAAGTTTTTTGTTATGTTTTTTTACAATATCCTCATTTACATCTCACGACTAATTCTTAGACTCTTGGGTTTCTTCAACCCGAAACTAAAATTGGGCATAGAAGGCAGGAAACACACTTTTGGTGTTTTAAAAAAACATCTTTCCAAAAGTGACAAGACTCTTTGGTTCCACTGTGCTTCTTTGGGTGAATTTGAACAGGGATTGCCCGTTTTCAAAGAACTGAGGAAATTATATCCTAGCCATAAGTTTGTAGTGACCTTTTTTTCGCCTTCTGGCTATGAAATTAGAAAAAATACACCTGTGGCCGATGTTGTGGTATACCTTCCTTGGGACACCAGAGCCAATGCCAAGAAATTCTTGGATTATGTACATCCCGAATTGATTGTTTTTGTGAAATACGAAGTATGGCCAAACATCTTATTGGAAGCCAAAAAGCGTAATATTAAAGCCATTTTGATTTCGGCGTTATTCAGAAAAGATCAAATTTATTTCAAACCCTATGGCGGCTTGATGAAGCGAGCACTTTTCAGTTTTGAACATATTTTCACCCAAAATAAGTCTTCAGAAGAATTACTTAACTCCTTGGGATACATCAATACAACGGTGTCCGGAGATACTCGGTTTGACCGGGTTTTCAGTCAGTTGGAATTGGACAACACCCTAGATTTCGTCAGTACATTTAAACAAAATACCACCTGCGTTGTTGCGGGCAGTACTTGGCCTGAAGACGAGGCCTATTTCATCCATTATATCAATTCAAAACCGACCGAAAATCTAAAATTCATTATAGCCCCTCATCACATCAGTAAAGCCTCTATTGAAAAATTAAAGAGTTCTCTCAAAGTAAAAACTGCTCTATATTCTGAAAAAGATTCTGTTGACTTGAAAGAAATGAAAGTGCTCATTATTGACACCATTGGATTGTTATCAAAAATCTACAGCTATGCTTCAATTGCCTATGTAGGTGGTGCCGCTGGAACTACTGGCCTGCACAACACGCTGGAACCCGCTGTTTTTGGCGTACCTATTATTATAGGGAGCCATTATGAGAAATTTCCAGAGGCTAGTGATATGATAGTACAAAACGGAATGATTTCAGTGAAAAACCAAGAAGAATTTGATGAAAACCTTTCTTTTCTAGTAGAAAACCGTTTGGAAACACAAAAATTGGGCACGAAAAATTTTGATTATATCAAAAAAAACAGGGGTGCCGTAATCCAAATACTTGCATATTTACGTAAATAACCCTGTGAGAATAAGATTTTTAACAAAAAAAGAAAAAATCTTAATAAACGCTTGTTATATTCAGTAATAAGTTATTAAATTCGCATTAACTTTTAATTAACACTTAAAACATTTAAACTGATGAAAAAATTATTATTAAGCTTGGCATTAGTGTTTGCATTGGCACTTACTGTTACTTCTTGTAGAGATAAAAAAGAAGCTGGTGATGCCGTTGAAGATGCAACTGAAGCTGTTGAAAATGCTGCTGATGATGCTGTAGAAGCTGCTGGTGATGCCGTTGATGCTGCCGGTGAAGCTGTTGAAAAAGCTGCTGACTCTGTTTCTGACGCTGTTGAAGGCGCTGTTGATTCTGCTAAAGAAACTGCAGGTGAAGCTGTAGATGCTGCTAAAGACGCTGCTGGTGAAGCTGTTGACAAAGCCGCTGATGCTGCTAAAAAAGCAATGAACTAAGACTAAGTTTTTATAGTCAAAATAAAAAGCCTCCAAATTTGGAGGCTTTTTATTTTTAATTGGTCACCCACCAAAAGCACTACTTCTTATGCTTAGTTGAATTTCTTTCTATAATTCGGGTTTTAATTACTTTATGTACGGGTTCTTCCGGCAGTTTATTTTCTATCCTATCCAAAAGCAACTTGACCGCAGATCTCCCTATAAATTCAGCATGCTGACTAACAACTGTTAGGGAAGGAATCGCATGCTCGGCCAACAAACCATTGGTAAAGCCCATGACCGAGATGTCATTGGGCACATGCAACCCATTGAGTCTGGCTACGTTCATTGCCAATGCAGCCGAATATTCTTCTGCTGCCAGAATAGCATCAAACTTTTCGCTTTGGAGCATTTTGGTTAGTTCTTTTTCAATCTGGTTATAATTCTCCAAACGCAAAACCTGCGGATCCAATTTAAGGGATTTCATGGCTTCTACATACCCTTGCTCCCTTAAAACCCCTACAGTTATACTATGAATGGTATTTAGAAAAAGAATTTTTCTTTCACCTAGTTCATGTAAAAATTTCGTCGCATTGAAGGCCCCTTCAAAATCATCCACCGTTACCTTATCGCAAGGAATCTCTTCAACAACACGGTCAAACATGACCATAGGCAAATTATACTGTTGGGCCTTTTGGAAATGGTTGTAACTCTTTAATCGCTGGGTTTCTTCGGCTAACGAGAGAATGATTCCATCTACACTACCGGTGATAAATGTATTGATACTCTCACTTTCTTTTTTCAATAATTCATTGGAAAGGCAAATAACTATTTTATAACCTCTTTGGGTCGCTTCAATTTCGATACCATATAAAACCTTACTGAAAAACTCCAATAATATAGCCGGAATGATAACCCCTAAAGTTTTGGTGGATTTTGCCTTTAAACTTTGCGCTATGTTATTGGGAATATAATTATAAGCCTCGGCTGCTTGCTTAATTTTCTTTCGAGTTGGTAAACTAATTTCAGGATTGTCGCTTAAAGCCTTGGAGACTGTAGAAACAGAAACTCCAAGAATAGCAGCCAGATCTTTAAGCGTGATTTTTGATTTCATCCTTAATATTAATTTACAAAACTAATTAATGGAAATTAATTTAAATAAAAAACATCCTTTAAATTACTTCTAATTCAAGTCATTAAAATACTTTCAATTATATTCAATTCACCTTCTGAAAAAGCTTTGTTCTCCAAAGCGCCCAAATTATCCAATAGTTGTTTTTTACTACTCACTCCTACTAAAACAGAAGTGATCCTTTCATCCTTTAGCAGCCAAGCAACCGCCATTTGAGCCAGTGTTTGCCCGCGTTGCTCTGCAATGGCGTTGAGTTGTTTTGCTTGTTCAATTTTCTTCTCTGTGACTTGATCTTTTTGCAAATAGCCAGTGCTTTTAGCTGCTCTGGAATCTTCTGGAATTCCATCTAAATATTTAGAGGTCAAGATACCTTGCTCTAATGGCGAAAACGGAATGCAGCCTATACCCTCTTCACCCAACACATCTATAAGACCATTTTCTACCCAACGATCCAGCATATTGTACCTGGGTTGATGAATCAAACATGGTGTTCCTAAATCTCGCAATATAGTCAACGCCTTCTGAGTGTTTTCTGCACTGTAACTGGAAATCCCTATATAGAGTGCCTTACCTTGCTTAACTATTAAGTCCAAAGCCCCCATGGTTTCTTCCAAGGGTGTATTAGGGTCAAACCGATGGCTATAAAAAATATCCACATAATCCAATCCCATACGTTTCAAGCTTTGGTCCAGACTAGCCACCAAGTACTTTTTGGAGCCCCACTCACCATAAGGCCCTGGCCACATCAAGTACCCTGCCTTCGTTGAAATAATAAGTTCATCTCTATGATTAGAAAAACTTTGTTTCAAGATCTTACCGAAATTCTCTTCGGCGCTCCCTGGCGGTGGCCCATAATTATTGGCCAGATCAAAATGGGTAATCCCATGGTCAAAAGCGGTTTCAAGAATCTCTTTCCCTGTTTCAAAATGGTCTACATGACCAAAGTTGTGCCATAAACCCAGGGAAATCTCGGGTAGCATAAGACCACTACGACCACAACGACGATATGTCATGGTATCATATCTGTTGGAAGCTGCTTGATACATGAAGTAAGTTTCGATTTACATCAAAAATACCACTTTAATTATTAAATTGAAGATTCTATTTTTTAAAAAAAGTTAAAATGAATATATCCGTTCAACTTGCCAAACATTCAAGGGACGTTTATCAACGTATTCGTCTTTTAAACTATTTGGAAGTGGTTGATGGACAACAGGTAATCGCTCAAATAAGTCCCTGAAATATCATTGTCGTATTAGTACACCATTCAGAGTATTATATTGAAAGAAATTCGATGGTTTTGCAAGAGCAGTCTTTGCGAGCCAGTGATAAATTGAGTTTCACA
>JAGQZG010000051.1 GCA_020435705.1 Mangrovimonas sp. | reverse complement strand
GCTCGTTTCCTTAATTTATTTTGGATTAAACTATACCCGTAAAAAGGACTACAAGCATTTCAATACGGCCATCCTCTGTATTACGTTTATCATGATAGGATTTTCATCTTGGTTAATGTTGCCCATTCGTGCCAATGCCAATGTGGTAATCAACGAAAACGACCCTTCGGATGCTAGGGAACTTTTGGCTTATTACAATTTGGAGCAATACCCTGAAACGCACTTGTTTTATGGCCCGCAATTTACTGATCAGTACTCTGGTCTGGATGAAGACAATCCGTATGTAGACGACAAACCCAACTATGAGAAAGATGAAAAATCAGGCAAGTATGTGATCATTAATGATTGGAAAAACGCCAAACAAAACTACAACCACAAGCATGCCTCTATTTTACCCAGAATGTGGAGTCAGGAGCATGCCGAGAATTATATGATGTTTACTGGGGTTTTGGATTTTAAGCTAAAGCCGGAATACCAAATGGAAAACGATTTACGCAACGCCGTTCAGGAATTCAAGAACGATGTGATTTCAGGTCATGTTGACTATGAAGATTACAATAATTTCCTAAAACAGTTTGCACAATACATAGATGTTGAAAAACCTTCGTTCTGGGACAATGTAACCTACATGTTCCAGTATCAATTGGGCTATATGTACTGGCGTTATTTTATGTGGAATTTTGTGGGCAGACAAGATGATATCCAAGGAAAGTATGACAACCACGGAAATTGGATTAGCGGCATCAAACCTTTGGATGGTCTTATTTTAGGAATGTCACAAGACAAACTCCCAAGTGATGTATTAAACAACAAAGCCCGAAACACCTATTACTTTTTACCTTTTATTTTAGGGTTGATAGGTTTCTTTTTTCTT
This sequence comes from Mangrovimonas sp., assembly GCA_020435705.1. Lineage (GTDB taxonomy): Bacteria > Bacteroidota > Bacteroidia > Flavobacteriales > Flavobacteriaceae > HKST-UBA85. The sequence goes on along the minus strand of JAGQZG010000051.1, from coordinate 13,938 downwards.
CTTGCCAAGGATAAAAAATGGTTCTGGATACTTTTAGTATTCTTCCTATTCACGGGAGTTGCAATTCAAGTATATACAAATGTAAGGCCCTTTGAACCACGAGAACGGGATTATTCGGTAGTGGGATCGTTTTATGTTTTTGCCTTGTTTATAGGCATGGGGGTTTATGCGCTTTTTGAAGGGCTGAAAAAGAACGTGAAAAACAAAATGCTGGCTCCAGCCATTACCTTGGTTTGCTTGATTTTAGTACCAGGAATTCTGGCAGCCAACAATTGGGATGACCACGACCGTTCTAACAAAAAAACAGCTTTGGCCATGGCCAAAATGTATCTGGATTCGTGTGCCGAAAATGGCATCCTCTTCACCATAGGCGATAACGACACCTTTGCCCTTTGGTATGTCCAGGAAATAGAAGGCTACCGCACCGACGTTCGCATTGTAAACACGAGCTTATTCCAAACCGATTGGTACATAGACCAAATGAAACGAAAAGCGTACGACAGCGACCCTATTCCTTCACAACTCACTCACGACCAATACCGTTATGGAACCCGTGATTACATCATGAAACGCACCTATTATGTTGGTCAAGATGGAAAGGCACGGAAAATAATGGACACCGACACTTTGGATATTAAATCCTTCTTGAATTTTGTAACCAGTGACGATCCTCGCACCAAATTTAAACGCATTCTTGAGCTTCAAGGTGAAGATGTTGATTACTACCCTTCACAGTTAACCAATTCCAATTATTTCCCTGTAGAGTATGTGAAGATTCCCGTGAACAAGGAAAATGTTTTAAAATATGGAATTGTGGCTCCTAAAGATGCTGATAAAATCGTGTCGGACATGGTAATCAAAATTAAGGGAAGTGCTCTTTACAAAAACAGATTACTCATGTTAGATATTGTAGCCAACAATGACTGGAAACGTCCAATTTATTTTTCAGGTGGCGCCTTTGGAGATGAGGATTATATCTGGATGAAAGATTACCTGCAATTGGATGGTATGTGCTATAAGTTGGTGCCTATAAAAACACCTGTTGACAGAGCCAATCCATTTGATATGGGACGTGTAGACAGCGATCTTATGTACAACATCGTGAAAAAATGGGATTGGGGCAATAGTAGCGACCCTAACCTTTACCACGATCCAGAGACACGTAAAAACTCTATTACCTACAGAGGGAACTTGGCCCGTTTAGTGGAACAATTCATCAATGAAGAGGAGCCCAAAAAGGCCGAAGAAATAGCTGATATAGCTATGGATAATATGCCGGTAGACTATTACAATTATTACACGCTTCTGGAACCTTATATTAGTGCTTACTATGAAGTGGGCGCCAAGGATAAAGCCAGAGAGCTGTTTAAGCAAGTTTCTAAAAAGTATCAGGAAAATCTAACTTATTATGCAGATCAAGATGAAATTACCCAATACCAAAAAGCCGACGATATCTTAACAGATATACAACGTTACAAGGCTATTTTGGATGTTGTGAACCAATATGACAAAGGTGATTTTGCCGACAAAGAATCTGAAAGCTTCTCAAATTATTTAGATTTATTTGACTTTGGAAAGAGTAAAAAAGAGCCCATTGAGGAAGCACCTCCAATAGATGAAGATATTTTGCCCACTACTGATAGTGTTATAGTTCCTGTACAAAACGAATGAACCTAACACCCGTTAAAACACCCAAGCTTGTTTCTAAGCTTTTCCCAAACTATGTTTGGAGTATTGAAACGGACAAAAAGGACCTTTATCTCACTTTTGATGATGGCCCAACGCCTGAAATAACTTCTTGGGTTCTGGACACTTTAAAAACGTTCAATGCTAAAGCAACCTTCTTTTGCATTGGGAAAAATATTGAAGGCAATCCTGAACTTTTTCAGCGGATACTGGAAGAAGGGCATTTGGTTGGGAATCACACCCAAAACCATGTAAATGGCTGGAAAACCAAAACACCAGAGTACATGGAAAATGTTCTTAAAACTGAAAATGTACTGGCTTCCCATGTTCCCAACTTCAAAGTACAGCAGAAATTATTTCGCCCTCCTTATGGGCAAATTAAACCTCAGCAAGGTTCAAGGATTCTTGAATTAGGGTATAAAATTATCATGTGGGATGTGTTGTCTTTTGATTGGGATGCTTCGGTTTCAGAACAAGAGTGTCTAAACAATGTGATTTCCAAGAGTAAACCCGGTAGTATTATTGTCTTTCACGATAGTGTTAAGGCTTCTCTAAATATGAAGTATGCCTTGCTTCTTACCTTAGAATATTTTTCTAAGGAAGGTTATGAATTTAAACCTCTTTCTTTTTAAATATACTCCTGAATAATCCCAATTAAGGTATTGGCGTCTTGCTCGCCGCTATGGCGCCATTTCATTTCGCCATTCTTGTAGATAATTAAAGTGGGCAATCCTTTTACGCGAAGCGCTTCGGCAAGTTCTTTATTCTTGTCAACATCAATTTTGATGACCTTAGCCTTGTCTCCCAGAGCGGCAGCTACGTCTCTTAACACAGGATGCATAGCTGTAGATTGTTCGTTCCATTCGGTAAAGAAGTCCAATAGAACAGGAACATCTACATCAATTAGTTCCCCAAATTTTGACATACATTAAAGCTTTAAGTCAAATATGCTATTACAAATATAACATTTCCTTGAGATTATGCACTATTTGTACCTTTTTTAAGTTGAATCACAGTTACCTCAGGCCAGATTCCTACCCGTCCGGGAAAAGCCAAATAGCCAAACCCACGATTGACATTTATAAACTGTCCCTTCTCCTCATAAATCCCCGCCCAATACTTGTAGCGCCACTTAGCCGGACTCCATTTTATCCAACCGGGAATCTCAATACCAAACTGCATTCCATGAGTATGTCCGCTTAAGGTTAAATGATAGTGGTAGTCGTGGGGCAGCACTTCAAACTGCCAGTGCGTTGGGTCATGGCTTAAAAGAATCTTGAAATCGTTAGGATCAAGTCCTGAAACCGCCTTGTTCAAATCGCCTGCTTTTTTGAATCCGCCAGCGCCCCAATTTTCAACACCTATGATGGCCAATCGTTGTCCATCTTTTTCTAAATATCTATTTTCATTCAGTAAGAGATCAAATCCTAGATTTTTCTGGATTTTTTTCAAATACTCTAAATTTTGGGCTTTTGCTTCCTCCGAACTCCACGAAATATAATCGCCATAATCATGATTCCCCAAAACCGAAAACATGCCATCTTTGGCCTTGAGCTTGGAAAACAGTTCCATATAAGGTTCCATTTCCGTAGATTCGTTGTTAACCATATCTCCCGTAAAGAGAATGACATCACTTTGTTGCTCATTAACCAAATCTACCGCATAGGAAACCTTATCAAAATTATCAAAGCTCCCCGAATGGATGTCACTTATTTGCGTGATTTGGTAACCATCAAAAGCTTCTGGGAGATCCTCAAAGGTCAAGGTGTATTTCAATACTTTAAAATTGTACTTGCCTTTGGTAATTCCGTACAAAATAGAAGCAAAAGGAATCGCAGCGATACCTAAAGCAATCTGACTTATGAATTTTCTTCTTGACGGAAAATAATTTTGCTGTCCACTTTCAGAAACATACCAATACCCGGCAATCACGACCCTAAAAAGATCCTCAATTATCATGATTAAAAAGGGAATGAACTTAGGAATTAACAAGGCAATCAAAAAGCCTACGGCATACTCTTGCGAAATGCCAAAATCCTTACGTTCAAGACCATAAAACTGATAAATGAAGTTTCCTAAAACTACCAAGGAAAGAATCCAATACAACCAATGCACCCAAGGTGTTTTAATAGCTGTTTTGAATGCTTGGTAAGCATAAAAATCAATTACTCCATAAATTAAGATGAAAATTATCCAGCGGATCATACGGTGTAAAATTAAACAATTAAAGTTTCTAAAATCTTATAAAATTGTTAAGGGTCTTGATATGAACTGAATTCAGTTCAGTTTGTTCTGTTATAAACTCTACTTCATACATTTTATTGGGCACTATATCAAAATAGTTATCAGAAAAAAAGCCTTTAGTCTCTGTAGTTAAGAATACACTTTTCTGCAAGGTATTGGATTGTAACTTGAGCAAAAACCCTTTATTAGTTTTGGTAATGGTTTTGGTTATTTCTCCTTTTTGCAACTTTAAATTCTTTGGGGATTCAAAATAATACAAAGCTTCCTTCTCATTAAATCTTGAGACCACCACCAAATTACTTCTGTCTTTGGGCAAATGTTCCAGATGTAGTCTCTGTTTAATTTCACTGGAATTAGGCTCCAAAACAATCTCATGTTTATCAAAAAAGAGGTCTTCCCCATTAAAGTCCATTATTTTTGTCTCAAGACTTCCGCTAATGCTCGTCATGGTATCATTCACTAAATATAGTTCCAATTGGTCGTTATTTACATCAAATGTTATCAAGACATTATCAAATGCTTTTTTAGCTTGATAGTGCAGTGCTTTCCAATTTCCGAAGAAATCAATGCTGGACCAAGACACTGCTGGCCAACAATCATTCAGTTGCCAATAGAGGCTGCCCATGGTTTTTGGTTTGGCCCGACGTTGGGCTTCAATGCCCTTGCAAACCCCATAAGCCTGCAACAACTGACTCATGTAAATATAATCTTCAGGATTTGAAGGCACGGGAAAATCACGCTCCATGTAATCGTGAATCAACTGAAAACCACGGTTGTGCTTTTGATGGTTTTTGAAAGCTTCAGAATCAAAATTCAATGTCTCATTTTGATTTATAAACTTAACGACTTCAGTGCTGGGAAACGATTGAAAACCAAACTCGCTCATAAACCTAGGCACATGTTCTTGAAAATGCTCAAATGGATAACTGTCATGCCAAACCCACCAATCGTGGGCATCGCCTTCAAACTCATACCGTGGATTGCCTCTTCCAAATTTGGGCGAACTTTCCCAATAATCAACTTCTGAAAATTGTCTTACAGCGTTTGGTAAAATTGAATCAAAGATCTTAAGATAGTCCTTCCATATCTTTTCCTTTTCATCGTCACCTCTACCATCTTGCCAACCCCAGCGATGCCAGCCCTCACTATTTTCATTATTTCCGCACCACAAAGCAATAGATGGATGGTTTTGCAACCGCTGTACATTATAAATAGCCTCTTGTTTTACGTTTTCCAAAAAAGCCATATCGCTTGGATACATAGCACAGGCAAACATAAAATCCTGCCACACCATAAGGCCCTTTTCATCACACAGTTCGTAAAATACATCGTTTTCATAAATACCACCGCCCCAAACCCTTAACATGTTCATGTTGGCCAAAACAGCTGCATCAAGTATTTTTTCATAATCTGCTTTGCTTACTTTATCTTGAAAACTGTGTTGCGGGATGTAATTGGCGCCTTTGGCATACACAGGAATACCATTTACTTTAAAGTAAAACGATTGCCCTATGCTATCTTTTTCGGTCACTAACTTTATGGTTCGCAAACCCATTTTAGTAGAGGTACTATCTAAAATTCTATCACCATCCTTAACAACAATCTTTACATCATATAAATAAGGTTCTCCCAGGTTGTGTGGCCACCAGCGTTTGGGATTTCTAATTTGAACTGGGAAAATTTCAGGTAAAAGCGGATTCCCTTTTTGTCTATTGTAAACAAGGCTGTCATTTACAAGAATGGTGTACTCCAAAGGCGGATTACCTTCCATTTCCGATTCTATAGTCACTACTAAATCTGCTATTGAATCCGTTAACGTATGCTGAGTAATAGTTACGTTATTGATATGATAATTGTCCCAAGCCTGCAATTTTATAGGTCGCCAAATACCCATGGTATTCAGTTTTGGGCCCCAATCCCAACCATACTGAAATTGGGCTTTCCGAGTAAAGATTCGGTTGCCCTCGGGCAAGTTAAAAGGTTGTTTAGCCTTTTCAATTTCTTCTTGTTTTGAAGCCGTTTCAAATACTATTTTCAAGTCATTACTACTTCTCAACAAGGGTTTTACATCAACAGAATAGTTTCTGAAAGCATTGGCGGTTTTTAGAATCAGGCTGTCATTCAAAAAAACGGAAGCATAAGTATCTAGCCCGTCAAAATTAAGCTCTAGGTGCTTTCTGTTGAGAACCCTTTTGCTGATGGAAAAAGTTGTTTTGTATTCCCAGTTGGCCTGCGAAACCCATTGTACGTTTTCTTCATTATTTCCTAAAAAGGGATCTTCAATAAGTTCATTATTCAATAAATCCGAAAAGACATTGCCCGGTACCGAAGCTGGTTTCCAAACCGTATCCGTTGCTTGTTTGAATTGCCAATGCGTCTCAATCGCTATAACCTCAGGAAGGCTTGGGGGCGTTTGGCATGCAAAACAGCATAAGACAATGAAGGAAAGCAAGCTAAATTTCATTTAAAATAGCTTTAATAATTCCCGTATCGGAAACTGTTTGTTGCATTTCAAAAATAGATGGCATCCCAACACTCTCAATGGGTTTTGAAGCCGAAGCGTGAATTTCCCTAAACCCTGCTTGTTTAAAAAGCTTGGCATTACTGGGATTAATCCCACCACCCGGCATAATGATAATATTATGTGTTGCCCTACGGTTCAATTTTATAAGCAACTCCAACCCGTTTTCAGCTGATGCCTTTTGCCCAGAGGATAAAATTCTAGTTACGCCTAAATCTGCTAACTGCTCCAAGGCTTCCTCAGGGTTGGACACCTCATCAAATGCGCGGTGGAATGTAAAAGGCAAAGGGTTTGAAAGGGCAATTAATTCTTGAGTTCTTTGAATATCAATAGAGAAATCTTCGGTTAAAGCACCCGAGACAATCCCATGGCAACCTGCTTGTTTGGCCACTTCTATGTCTCGTTTCATGACCTCAAATTCCGCAGCAGAATAGACAAAATTTCCACTTCGTGGGCGAATTAAAACAAAAGCTTCAATAGATAACGTTTCCACTACTTTTTTGAGCAAGCCATAACTGGGTGTAATTCCGCCAACGGAAAGTTCACTACACAATTCAATACGATGAGCTCCAGCCTCTTGTGCGTTCTTAGCCGATTGAAATGAATTGGCGCAAATTTCCAGTAACATTAGTCGTATTTTTCGGTTAAATGATTGGCATAATTCACATTCATTGCTTTCAATCTCTTGAAGAAATTTTCAGTTCTACCCTTAAAGTCTTGGTAGTTTTTCTTCTCTGTTAAAGTCCAATCTATTTCGCTCATGGCAAAAATTCGAGGAAACACCATATATTCCACATGTTCAGGCGTAGTGATGTACTCAGTCCAAACATTACCTTGAGCTCCTAAAACATAGTTTGCCTGCTCTTTGCTCATTTCCTTTGAAACCGGATTGTAATTATAAACCTCTTCCAACGGTGTAAAACCACCAATAGCCAAAGGTTCTTTGTCTGTATCCTTGCTTTGGTAATGATCAAAATAACAAAAATCGTTAGGTGTTAAAATGACTTGGTGCTGTTGTTCAGTCGCTTCCATAGCCCCGCTTTCACCACGCCAAGACATGACCGTCGCATTGGGCGCCAAACCGCCTTCCAAAATTTCATCCCAGCCAATAATTTGTTTGCCTTTAGCGTTTAAATACTTTTCAATTCTGGTTACAAAATAGCTTTGCAATTCATGTTCATTCTTCAACCCTAATTCTTTCATTCGCTTTTGGCAATTGGGGCATTGTTCCCAATGTTTTTTGGGTGCCTCATCGCCTCCAATGTGTATGTATTTACTGGGGAAAAGGCCAACAACCTCATCCAGCACATTCTCTAAGAACACAAACGTACTATCCTTTCCTGCACAAAAGATATCATCAAACACGCCCCACGTTTCCTGAACCAATTTTATTTGGCCAGCTTCCTGTTGCACAACACTTGCCTGCGAAGCCATACCATTTGGAATTTCCGTGGGTTTATTCGGGAAACAACTTAAAAATGGATACGCGGCGATGGCTGCCGAAGCATGTCCCGGCATTTCTATCTCTGGAATGATAGTTACCTGTTTTTTAGCGGCATAGCTTACTACTTCTTTTACTTCGTCTTGAGTGTAAAAACCGCCGTGCTTCTGGTTATCATTGGCCGTTCCAGGGTGATGCCCCACAATGGTTCCATTGCGGTAAGCTGCCAGACTCTGCAACTTTGGATAGCGCTTGATTTCAATACGCCAACCCTGATCGTCCGTTAAATGCCAATGAAACGTATTCATTTTTAACATGGCTAAGGCATCTATATACTTCTTGACAAATTCAACCGAAAACATGTGCCTGCATACATCTAGATGCATGCCTCTATAGGCAAACCTCGGTTCGTCCTGAATAGTTAAACATTGAATAGCCACCTTGGGTTCTTGGAAAGTTCCATTTTCAAAACTTACAGGTAACAATTGCCTCAAACTTTGCACCGCATAAAACGTACCTGCATCACTAGATGCCTTAATTTCAATACTATTTTCTGAAATATTTAAATGATAGCCTTCCGGCTTTATAGTTTCATCCTTTATGAAGGCAATAGTCCGTTTTGCATTTTCTGATTTCAACTGAATCAACGTATCGCTTTCAACAAATCCCCTCAAGAAATCTGCTGAAACCTGAAACGCATCCTCAAACTGCAAACCAACTTTAGAATCCAATACAAATTGTCCTTCCAGAATGGTCTGCTCCTGAGGCTTTGGAATAATTTGGGGTTCAACCACTTGAAGAGGCTCGTCCTTACATTGAAATAGGGCTAACGACAAAAGCATTAGCAAAAAACATTTTTCAAAGGTCATTTTCACTATCTTAGAATCCTATAAAATTAGCAATCTATTTTTAATGAAACTCCGTTTTTCAAGCATATTTATTGTATTTCTTTTAGTTTCCAATTGCCAAAAAAACACCACGGTAGTCCCTGCCGAAAATCAGCAACCTCTCATTAATTATGTGAATCCATTTATTGGCACAGGCGGTCATGGCCATACCTATCCTGGAGCCACTATGCCTTTTGGAATGATGCAATTGAGTCCGGACACGCGCTTGGAAGGTTGGGATGGCTGCAGTGGGTATCACTATACAGATGACTATATTTATGGTTTTTCCCACACCCATCTTAGCGGGACAGGTATTTCTGACTACGGCGATGTTTTACTCATGCCAACCAATGAAGCTAGTTTCAACAATGGCGCCGATGGCAAAAAAGGGTACCGTGCCCATTTTTCACATGCCAACGAAACTGCTGAACCTGGGTACTACAAAGTGCATTTGGATTCCTCTAATATTGATGTGGAACTGACCGTTTCCAAACGCAGTGGCATTCATAACTATCAATTCCCTTCAAAGGAAAATCAATTTGTTGTTTTGGATTTGGAACATCGGGACAAAGTACTTTCGCATGCCATTGAGCAAGTAAGCAACCGAGCTTTTCAAGGACACAGGCACAGTGCCGCTTGGGCAAGCAATCAAAAATTGTTTTACTATTTGGAGTTTTCTGAAGAGGTACGTTCAATAGAATATAATTCAGAAGAAAATCCTACCAAAGCCATTTTTCATTTCAACAATCCGAATAACAATCCCATTGAAGTAAAAATAGGTATTTCAGCCGTTGATGAAATAGGAGCCAAAAACAACCTACAAACTGAAATTGGCAACAAAACCTTTGACCAAGTCAAACAGGAAGCGCAAGACGCTTGGGAACAAGAACTGGGGAAAATCGTGGTGGAAAGTTCGAATGCCGATTATAAAACCAATTTCTATACAGCGCTTTACCACACCATGATTGCGCCTAATTTATACCAAGATGTAGATGGCCGCTACCGCGGTATGGACATGGAAATTCATCAAACCAAGGATTTTGATTATTACACGGTTTTTTCCCTTTGGGACACCTATAGAGCCGCCCATCCACTTTACACCATTATTGAGCAAAAAAGAACCAACGATTTCATCAATACGTTTTTGGCTAAATATGATGAAGGGGGCATCATGCCCATTTGGGATTTGAGTGCCAATTATACCGGGTGCATGATTGGTTATCATGGGGTTTCCGTGATTGCCGATGCTTACTTGAAAGGCCTCCAGGGATACGATACCGAAAAAGCGCTGCTAGCGATGAAGCATTCGGCCAATCAGGACCATTTGGGACTAAAGACTTATAAAGCACTAGGATTTATTCCCGTGGAAGAAGAAAGCGAATCGGTCTCCAAAACACTGGAATATGCCTATGACGATTGGACCATCGCCCAAATGGCCAAAGCCATGGGTAAAGAAGATGACTATAAAACCTTTATCCAACGCGCCCAAAACTACAAGAACATTTTTGATCCCAAAACAGGCTTTATGCGTGGACGTTTTAAAAACACCTGGTTTGCTCCTTTTGATCCTTATGAAGTGAATTTCAACTACACCGAAGCCAATGCTTGGCAATACAGTTTTTATGTGCCTCAGGATATTTCAGGATTTGCAGAGTTGTTAGGTGGAAACACCCAATTGGAAGCCCAATTGGATAAATTATTCACCGCCAAAGCTGAAACTTCGGGTCGTAATCAAGCCGATATTACCGGATTGATTGGGCAATATGCCCATGGTAACGAACCCAGCCATCACATGGCCTATTTGTACAACTTTGTTGGCAAACCTAATAAAACCCAAGAAAAGGTTTATCAAATTTTAACCCAATTGTATAAAAACGACCCTGACGGGATTTCAGGTAATGAAGACTGTGGTCAAATGAGTGCATGGTATGTGTTTAGCGCCCTAGGTTTTTATCCCGTAACGCCGGGAAGCAACCAATACATTATTGGCACGCCGTTAATGGATAAAGCCACAATTAATTTAGAAAATGGAAACCAATTCACCATTCAAGCCAACAATCTTTCCAACGAAAATAAATATATAGCTTCGGCAGAGCTTAATGGAAAACCTCTGAACCATACCTATATAAATCATGATGATATCATAAATGGTGGCAGCTTGGTTTTTAATATGAGTAACCACCCTTCAGCATGGGGCACTCACGACAACGACTTACCAAAAACGTCTATTGATGAACATAAAATAGTTCCTGTACCTTTTATTGCCAAAGGGGATATTGCTTTTAAAAACAGTACTGAAATTATTTTGGGAAATGCCAATAAGGAAGCTGCCATTTATTACGCATTGAACGATTCAGATTTCAAACTTTATACTGAGCCTATTACCCTTACTGAAGCCGCTTTATTAAAAATTTATTCAGAAAGAAATGGAGAAAAAAGTGTGGTTATGAAAACACAATTCCATAAAATAAACCCTAATATTTCCATTAAACTAGATACTGAATATGCCAACCAATACAACGCCGGCGGCAACGATGCCTTAATTGATGGCCTCTATGGCACAAAAGATTTTAGAACAGGCGTTTGGCAAGGGTATTTCGACAAAGATTTAATTGCAACGGTTGATTTGGGAAAAGACACTTGGGTAGAAAGCATAGGTATTAATTTCCTACAGGATCAAAGAGCTTGGATATTTCTCCCAAAAAAAGTTATCTTTTCGGTCTCAACAGATGGAAAAACATTCAAATCAATTGCTCATTTTGATTCAGAAACTGTAGAACTCTCTGATCTAACCGAGATAAAATCGTATGACTATCATTTAAAAGGGCAAACAATTCGTTACGTAAAAATAACAGCAAAAAATCTTGGGGCACTTCCTGAATGGCATTTGGGCTATGGTGACGATGGTAAATGCTGGATTTTTGCTGATGAAATAACTATAAAATAATGTGCGCATGAAACGACGTAATTTTATCAAGGCCACTTCCTTAACAGGCGTTGGCTTGGCCACCGGAGCTACACTATCGGCCTGTAAAGACTCTGAAAAAGAAAAAGCATTGCCTATCAAAACGCCCGAGGTTACTGCACCCTTGGTCATTGCTACCTGGAACGTAAAAAATGCAACCCAAAAAGCTTGGGAAGTCATTCAAACCGGTGGTAGTGCTCTGGATGCTGTGGAACAAGGCTGTATGGTGGAAGAAGCCGATGAAACCGGGCAATCTGTTGGGAAAGGCGGTTTGCCAGACAGAGATGGACACGTCACGCTGGATGCCTGTATTATGGACAAGCACGGAAATTGCGGTTCGGTCGTGTTTTTGGAACATGTAGTGCATGCCGTTTCCGTGGCCAGAAAGGTCATGGAAGACACGCCACATGTTATGCTTGCGGGTAAAGGGGCTGAACAATTCGCCTATGAAATAGGATTTCCAAAGGAAAACCTGCTAACCGAAGCCTCTAAAAAGGCCTGGGAAGAATGGAAAGTAAAAAGCGAGTACAAGCCCATTATAAACATTGAAAATCACGACACGATTGGCATGCTTGCCATTGATAAAAATGGGGATCTCTCAGGCGCCTGTACAACGAGCGGCCTCGCTTACAAGATGCACGGCCGTGTGGGCGATTCGCCTATTATAGGATCTGGATTGTTTGTTGACAATGAAATAGGCGCTTGCGTTGCCACTGGTTTAGGTGAAGAAGTGGTGAAAACCGTGGGCAGTTTTTTGGTGGTTGAACTCATGCGTCAAGGGAAATCGCCTCAAGAAGCCTGTGAAGAAGCCATTCGAAGAATTGTAAGCAAACCCAACAGCAACTTTAAAGATTTTCAAGTGGGCTACATTGCAGTGAACAAACAAGGGGAAACTGGGAGTTATGCAATTCATAAAGGGTTCAGTATGACTAAATTTCAAAAGGATCGCAATGAAAATTTAGAGGCTACACATTATATAAACGAATAATCTTTCCTTTCATCCAAATTATAAAAGCTTAACCTTCCGTTAAAGTAAAACTTTATACCTTTATTCTGAAAGAGGTACTGTTATGTTGGCTATACGTGTTTTAATTGTAGAAGATGACCCTATTATCACCGAAGATATTAAGGATATGCTCACCAGCGTAAACTATCAAGTGGTGGCAACGGCATATGATAAAGAAGAGGCCTTTGAAGCCATAGACCAAATTAAACCGGATTTGGTTTTACTGGACATCAATTTAGATGGCAATTATGAGGGGTTTGAAGTTGCCGAATACATTAACAAAACCCGTAAAATCCCTTTTTTATACCTGACTTCCTATTCTGGAAAAGAAGTGATTGACAAAGCCAAGCAAACCCTACCTATGGGTTATATAGTAAAGCCTTTTAATGAACGGGAACTATTTTCCAGTATAGAAATTGCACTTCACAACTTCTCCAAATTCATCCTCCCTCTGGAACTCAATCGGGATATTATCAACAACCTGATTGTAAACCCATTGACACAAAAGGAGTTTGATGTTTTAAAAGGCCTATACGAAGGAAAGACCAACCAGCAATTGGCCGAAGAACAGTTTGTGAGCGTTAACACTATCAAAACGCACATCAAAAACATTTATGAGAAAATGGATACCCACACACGTTCTGAAACCATATCGTTACTCAACGATTTACTGCACTAAGCTTTTTTGGGAATCGTCACGACAACTTGTGTCCCTTTTTCGTTTTGAATCTCGATTCTTGCTTTGAGTTTTTGCGTGAGCGATCGTATTAATCGCTGGCCAAAGGATTCGTCTTTTCCTTTTTGGATGATTTCGTCATCAATGCCCTTACCATTGTCCTTTACCCGTAATGTATAGGCCTCTTCGCCCTGGGTCATTTCAATACGTATTTCCGGTTTTTGGGTAATATCTTTAGGAAAGGCGTGTTTCAAAGAATTGGTAACCAGTTCGTTTACAATTAAACCAATAGGGATAACAGACTCCACTTCCATCACCATGTCCTTGGCCTGAATATGAATTTGGATATCCTTATCGGATTTCTGATAGGAGTTTAAAATACTTTCCACCAATCCTTCAAAATAACTTTGGATGCTCACCATGGTAAGATCTTCTCCCGCATACAGGTTTTTATGCAAGATAGCCATAGATTGCACGCGGTTTCTCCCGTTCTGCAGTACTTCCAGAGCCTT
>JAGQZG010000050.1 GCA_020435705.1 Mangrovimonas sp. | reverse complement strand
ATAGGACGTGCCGTAGTAGCATTGAGAAGTACCGTACCTAAAACTATCATGAATACTAAGGGCATGATGTATTCTGCGCCTTCAACACCTTCCAAAATAAGTTTTTCGCCAAATAATGAGGCAATACCAGCAGCTACAATCCCCCTTGGACCAACCCAGCTCACAAACAGTTTTTCGTTTACTTTTAAGTTTGAATTAATCGTACTTAAAAAAACAGCAAGTGGTCTAATTAAAAATACAACCGTGATAAACAGTACTACTGAATTCCAATTGTAGAGCAATTCCAAATCTTTAATGTTTATGTTTGCAGCCAGCAAAATGAAAAGAATGGAAATTAATAGCACGCTCAACGATTCCTTAAAATACAGGAGTTCCTTGATGTTGTTGAGTTTGCCGTTACCCATGACCATACCCATGACCACAACCGCCAATAGGCCAGATTCGTGAGCAAAAACATCAGACACAATAAAAACCAAAAGAACCGTAGAAAGAGAAACTACATTCAATAGATAGTGAGGTATGAAATTTTTATTGATGCAAAAAGCCAATGCATGCGCAAATGTAAATCCGAAGGTTGCACCAAAAAGTAAAATCTTACCAAACTCTACAAAGGCTGTTTGGGTAAATCCGCTACTGCTCCCCGCACTAATAAATTCAAAAACCAATACGGCTACCAATGCCCCAATGGGGTCAATCAATATCCCTTCCCATTTTAAAACCGCCGAAACGTCTTTTTTCAAAGGTATATTTCTTAAAATAGGCGTAATTACTGTAGGGCCAGTCACTATCACCAAAGAAGAGAAAAGAAAAGAAACTTCCCAGCTTAAGTAAAAAATATAGTGTGCCGCCAGTCCTGCACAAAAGAAGGTAATAACAGATCCTAAAGTAATAAGTTTTGTGATTTCGGGGCCTACATTTTTTATTTCCTCCCGCTTTAAGGTCAAGCCACCTTCAAAAAGAATGATGCTTATGGCCAGCGAAACAAAATAATACAACCCTTCCCCAGGGAACAATCCTTTTTGGCCGTTCCATATAGGTTCTAGCAATTTCATCCCATTTTCAGTATACAAAGAAGAAACGGGGCCCACCAATAACCCTATAAGGATTAGGGGTAAAATGGCTGGAATTTTTAATTTCCAGGCAAACCACTGAGCCAAAATTCCCAAAATTACTATACCGGCTAGTTCTATCATTTAATTTCGTTTGTTGCGGATTTGAAAATAGTCAAAATTTACTTCACAGCCACTATCATTGAAAAAAAGTTAAAAATCCATTAAATATGAGGTTAAATGTTATTAATTCTTCAGTATGTTTTGTTATTTTGTAAAGTAACTTTAAAATTCATGAATTTATACCCTATTGAAGCGGGCAATTTCAAGCTCGATGGTGGTGCCATGTTTGGCGTTGTGCCTAAATCCATTTGGCAACGCACCAATCCAGCCGATGAGCACAATATGATTGATTTGGCCACTAGATGTTTATTGATAGAAGACGGGAACAGGCTCATCTTGGTAGATACCGGAATGGGCAACAAACAGTCCGAAAAATTTTTTAGTTATTATTACTTATGGGGTACGCATAGTATAGACCAATCCTTCTCAAAATTAGGTTTCCATAGAAACGATGTGACCGATGTTTTTATGACGCATTTACATTTTGATCATTGTGGCGGAAGCGTTCAATGGAATGCAGATAGGACAGGATATGAACCTGCTTTTAAAAATGCCACATTTTGGTCCAATGCCAATCATTGGGACTGGGCCACAAAACCAAATGCCCGCGAAAAGGCTTCATTTTTAAAAGAAAACATTCTCCCTTTGGAAGAAAGTGGGCAATTAAAATTTATATCAATTCCTAATACCGATTTAAAAGAATCCAGTGAATTAGGTTTTGGGGTTTTTTTTGCCAATGGACATACCGAAAAGCAAATGATTCCTATGATAGATTATAAAGGTAAAACCATTTGTTTTATGGCCGATCTCCTACCTACTGTAGGGCACTTACCCTTACCTTACGTTATGGGTTATGACACAAGACCTTTGCTTACGCTGCCCGAAAAAGAAAAGTTCCTAAACCTAGCAGCAGATAACAATTATTACCTATTTTTGGAACACGATGCCCACAACCAAATCATTACGGTCCAGCACACTGAAAAAGGCGTGCGCTTAAAAGACACTTTTACTTGTAACGATATATTTAAATCTAATTAATATGAATATTTATAAATCATTTTTTATTGCTGGCCTTACAGCAACTTTATTTTATGGCTGTGGTGGCTCTTTGGATGTTGTCTCCACACCTATTGAAAACATTGACTCGGTTCCCTTAAAGGAATCTGCCCTTACGGAACAGGAAAAACACACTTGGGGTCATTTAGATCTTACAAAAGACACCATCCCGGGAATGAGTGTTGAGAAAGCTTACTCCGAAATCATTAAGGACAAAAAAGGAAAGACCGTTATTGTAGCGGTTATAGATTCGGGGATAGACATTGATCATGAAGATCTAAATGATGTGGTTTGGACCAATGAAGATGAAATTCCCAATAATGGTATTGATGATGATAAAAATGGGTATATAGATGATATCCATGGATGGAATTTTTTGGGCGATGCGTATGACGAACAATTAGAGTTTGTTCGCCTATTGGCCAGTGGCGACACAAGCAACCCAGATTATGCCAGAGCCAAAGAAGAATATGATGAAGAGTATCAAAAATGGTCGGGCTATAAAACACAATACGACCAAATACTAACTCAATTAAACAGCGCTGACGAAGCCGTTAAGGCCTACCTTAAAAAAGACACTTACTCCAAAGAAGAGGTTGAAGCCATCAAAACGGAAGACGAAACACTCGCCAAAGCCGTTGGCATGATTCAATATATGTACAGTGTAGGTTTTGATTCGGTTGAAAAAGCCAAAACCGACTTAACAAGTAGTTTGGAGCAAATCAATGATCGTTTGGCTTATAACCTCAACAAAGATTTCAAGGGCAGAAAAACAGGAGACAACCCTGATACCATGGACAATAAATTCTATGGTAATAACAATGTAAAACCAAGCGAAAAAGGTGAAAGCCACGGAACACACGTGTCCGGAATTATTGCTGCCGAAAGAGGCAATGGCAAAGGTGTTGACGGAGTTGCCAATAATGTAAAAATCATGGCCGTTCGTGCCGTTCCAAATGGAGACGAGTATGATAAAGATGTGGCCTTGGCTATCCGTTATGCTGTTGATAATGGAGCTAAAGTAATCAATACCAGTTTTGGTAAATACTACTCCCCTCACAGTGATTGGGTACGTGATGCCATAAAATATGCTGGTGACCACGATGTGCTAATTGTGAATGCCGCTGGTAACGAAAGCTTGGATATTGATAAAAAAGCCGTTTATCCTAATGATGCCATTGGAACTGGCCCTGAAGTGGCCGATAACTTTATTACTGTTGGGGCTTTAGAGCCTAAATATGGTTCAGGAATGGTGGCTGGTTTTTCAAATTATGGAAAAATTAATGTAGATATTTTTGCTCCTGGTGCCAAAATTTATTCTACAACGCCTGAAAATGAATATGACACCAAAGGAGGAACGTCTATGGCTTCACCCGCTGTAGCTGGTGTCGCGGCTTTAATTCGTTCTTATTATCCAAAATTAAGTGCGGCTCAGGTCAAGAAAGTTATATTGGACTCTGGCCTGCCTTTGACTACTAAAGTTGTTGTTGGCGGTGAAGCGAGCGATGTTAGAGCTTTCAATGGGCTATCAAAATCAGGAAAGATTGCCAATGTTTACAATGCCTTAATTCTGGCTTCCGAAATAAAATAATACCTTATCAACCATACACCGCAACCTATTTGTTGCGGTCTTTTGTTTTAAAACTAAATCATGAAACGTATTTTCCATTTCTTTTTTCTTTTATCTTATTTAGTTTTTTCTTGTACTGGAACTAAGGGTGTTGCATCCGCTTCAGAAAAACCAATAGCCAACTGCGGTTACTGGCAACAGCATGTAGATTATACCATGAACATTGATATGAACGTGGAAAATTATCGCTATAACGGGGTTCAAAAACTGGTGTATACCAATAACTCTCCGGATGTCCTGAACAAGGTTTATTACCATTTGTATTTCAATGCTTTTCAACCTGGAAGCGAAATGGATGTACGTTCCCGCACAATTACCGACCCCGATCCGCGTGTAGGTGACAGAATAAGTAAGCTTGCTCCAGATGAAATAGGTTACATTCATGTGAATTCCTTAAAACAAAACGGACAAGATGTGCAACATAAAACCACTGGAACTATTCTGGAAGTTATGCTGAATTCGCCTATTCAACCTGGTGAAAAAGTCACGTTTGATATGGTTTTTGAAGCACAAGTACCTTTACAAATCCGTCGTTCTGGAAGAAACAATGCCGAAGGCGTAGCGCTTTCCATGACACAATGGTACCCAAAACTAGCCGAATACGATTTTGAAGGCTGGCATGCCGATCCTTACATAGGAAGGGAATTTCATGGCGTTTGGGGAAATTTTGATGTCTCTATCTCTATTGACAAGAACTATGTGATAGGTGGTACGGGCTATCTTCAAAACCCAAATGAAATTGGTCACGGGTATGAAACCGGCGAGGTAAAAAGACCAAGCGGTAAAAAGCTGACTTGGCATTTTATGGCTCCTGAAGTCCATGATTTTACTTGGGCTGCCGATCCTGAGTATATTCACGATACCGCCCAAGTGCCCAACGGGCCTTTGCTGCATTTCTTCTATAAAAACAACGATTCCATTAAAGAGCAATGGAAACAACTTCAGCCTAAAACGGTCGAGTTGATGCAGTATTACAGTGAGCATATAGGAACCTATCCTTATAAACAATACTCGGTGATTCAAGGTGGTGATGGCGGAATGGAATATGCCATGTGTACCCTTATCACGGGGCAGCGAAAACTGGGCAGTCTTATAGGTGTTACCGCTCATGAAATGGCACATTCCTGGTTCCAATTTTTATTAGCTACCAACGAGTCTAAACACGAATGGATGGACGAAGGTTTTACAAGCTACATCAGTGATTTGGCCATGAATGACATCATGGGACAAAATAGAGAAAACCCTGCCGCTGGAGCCTATAGGGGTTACTTATATTTAGCCACTTCGGGAAAAGAACAACCCTTAACCACCCATGCCGATCGTTATGCCCTAAATATGGCCTACGGTATTTCGGCATATAGTAAAGGGGAAGTGTTCATGGCGCAATTAGGCTATGTTATAGGACAGGATAATCTGGCCAAAACCATTAAAAAATATTTTGACGATTGGTCTTTCAAGCACCCTACGCCCAATGATTTTATTCGCTGTGCCGAAAAAGTTTCTGGGTTGGAATTGGATTGGTACCTAACCGATTTTGGACAAACGACCAACACGATAGATTATTCGGTTGCTTCTGTGGAAGGCACTAAAGTTACTCTTGAGCGCATTGGTCTTATGCCTATGCCTTTGGATGTAACGGTTACTTATGACGATGGTTCTACGGAGGCCTTCTTGATTCCTTTACGAATGATGTACGGGCACAAGCCTACTTCCTCTAGAGTGTTGAACGATTGGCCTTGGGCGTATCCAACGTATACCTTTGAGACTGGCAAACCTATAAAATCGGTTGTAATTGACCCTAAGGATCTGATGGCCGATATTGATAAATCAAATAACTCTAAATAATTGAAAGCGGCTTGATTTAAGCCGCTTTTATTTTTTAAACCACTTTTCCTTGTTATAGTCTTTTGTTCTAGCCACCTTTTCTCGGTTGTACATCAGCATTCTATTGTTCTGAATCTTTTTAGCCCTAAAGCCTAAGAGGTGAGCGATCTTCTTTGCGAAGAATTTGGCAATTCTTAAATTGACTTCCAGTATGCCCCTTTTTTTGTTTTTCCATTTAATTCCTGGAAGAACTACCAGTACATTATATCCTTTCAGCTTTCTTAGGAAAGAGGAAAATCTTAAAAACAAAGGATTGATTTTCTGTATGATAAAAAAGCCTTCTTCTCCTTGTTTTTGATATAATGGCATAAAAATATAGCCCTCTTTTTTGGCCTGAACGGGTATGTCGTTTTTAAACGCCAATAAATCATTTCTTTTAACTGGTTGAAAACTGTGAAATATACCATTCATTTTGAAATTGTCACTCAAAGCAATAGCCTCTCTATGCCTCACCTCAAAAAAGGAGCTATTGTTTTGGCTGCTTTCTTTTAACGTGTTGAAATAAAGTCTAAAATGATTGCAATCATCTTCCTTTAAACTAACAGCATAAGTGAGAGCTAAATATATGCACGCTTCGGCATTATGGATGGATTCAATAGAATCGTGTTGACCCACTTCAATTCCTAAGGAAACATATCCAAGTTCATTAATGTAACTTAACAAAGGCCCTTCCAGATATTCTTCAATCCCTAAAACAACGGGCAAGGGGAAGAGTTCAGAAAACTTTCTATTGATAAGTGCATCATTTATGGTAATAAAGGGAATGGACTGGCTAGAGGTTGTGTGAATGTCTATAAAATAAAAGGGGGGGTGGTTATGAAAAATGATGTCTTCTATCAAATCCAGTAAATCCTGCTGCTCATTATCTTCATTCGCTCTTAAATTTTCGTGAGCATTGTAAATATGATCAAAAGTCCATAAACGGTTTAAATCTTTTTCTATAAAACGGTGGTTTGACCCAAGGGCTTGTAAATTTCCAGCAATGCCATAAATTGAGCCATTTATTGCTGTTTTAGACTCTAGCAAATTATTAAGCACTTTTTCAATGGCAAAAACCCCAGCCACTTCATTGCCGTGTATGCCTCCAAAAAACACAACTGTTGGCCCTTTTTCATGGCCATGAATTTCAGAAATTATTCTATTCACTTTTATGGCGCTCTTTAAGGCTTTGCTTTGAACCTCTGTCATTTTAAATGTCATTTGTAGTTAGAATTCCCAGCAATCGTTTTTCTTGAACCACTGGCAAACTGTTAATTTTATGTGTGTTGAATAATTGCTTGGCTCTCTTTATAGTATCCGATTCTGATATGGTCACGACCTGTTTGCACATGATCTTATCTACGGTTGTATTAAGGTTTTCTGGCGATATATCTTTAATTGATAAGATTCCAACTAGCTCTTTTTTAGTATTGATAACCGGAACATGGTTGATTTTTTTCCATACCATGATGTTATAAACCAGTTGCAAACTATCATTGGCATCCACGGTAAAAACAGACGTGGTCATGAAATGCTTAACCGTGTTTGCCGATTTGAAACTCATTTCCGATTCCGATTCAATTAGTTTCCAGCTTGCTACGGGGAAATCTCGCATTTGCTTGTTGTAAATTGTAGCGGCAAGAATTTGTGAAGCTGCATACGGTTTGTGCTGTTTCAGTAGATTCCTATAACTCAAAACCATCCATTGCGACCCATTTCGGTGTAAAACTCTATTCTCAATAATTTTTAGGTAATATTCAATATCGGTTGTTGAAACATTCATTTTTCTCAGTCCCGAGTAGGCAATGGGCAATAGTTCTTTCAGTATAAGATCTTGACAGGCAATGATCTCATTGTCCCAATTAAATTGAGTTGCCATACCTTGTCTGGCGGCTCTAAAGAAATTGATTTTGGCATCCTTAAAATCCCATTTCTCGTGAATATTGTCATATTTTTTAGGTCTACCCGTCATTAATCCCACCCAAAAAGCCATGTTGGCTATTTCATCGGCAACCGATGGGCCGGACGGAATGTATCGGCATTCAATTCGTAAATGAGGCTTTCCGTTTCCTATGCCATAACACACCCGGTTCCATCTATAAACCGTGCCGTTGTGTAGTTGAAGTGCCATAAGTTTGGGAACCTCGCCATTTTTAATCATTTCCACACTATCCCTGTCATAGGTTGAAGTAATTAGACTTCTAAACCTTGATATGTTATCTTTAAAAATATCAACCGCAGTACCTGTTTCCCAATGCGCTCCAAAACTCACCCTAGACTGTCTTTCATTCAAAAGAAAAGAGTTGGCTCTGGTATCTACACTTTGTGTAAATAACGCAATGCGGGTTTCTTTCCATAGCTCTTTGCCAAAAAGTAAGGGCGAATTGGCACACACGCTCAATACCGGCCCCGAAATGGCTTGCGCCCAATTGTAACTGTGTATAAAATCATTGGGGTGAATTTGCAAATGCATCTGGAAACTCGTGTTGCAAGCTTCCAGCATAACAGAATCGTTCAGCAAATTGAGCTCGTCTACCCCTTTTATATGAAAGTTAAAATCCTGCTTTCTGGATTCCTTTATAGCTTCATTAAGCACATAATAGCGTTGTATGGGTGTCATGTGATCCAACTTAATATGCTTAAGGGATAAAGTGGGCAAAATCCCGGTTAAAACTATTTTGGTTTGCTGTTCTCCAGCAGCCAAATGGGCTTTTTTCAACAAGTCATTCAACTGCTGATGAAGTTTGGAAAAGCAATCGTTTTTCAACTCCAAAGGATCGGAATTGATTTCCAAATTGAAAACCCCTATTTCGGTTGTAAAATGCGGGTCGTTAATTTCCTCAAGAAGCTCAAGGGAGTTGGTATTAGGCAGAAACTCATCGGTAGTGATACAAAATTCCTGTTCGGCACCAATGCGAATGGGCGCCGTTTCAATCATATTCTCGCTTAGCATCAATTCTAGTGCATTGATGTCTTGAGTCAATTGATAAATATAATTGGCTTTATCCTTTTTTGACGTGAGCTTTGTAACATGTAAATAACCCAAAACACTTCATTTTGAATTTCTTAGTGAAGTTAACACTAACCCCTAAGATAAAAAATGATATTCGTCATTTGATATCCTTCAACAACGGTGTCTCATTTATTGTGTCAAAATTAAAATACAACAAATGTTTGATGGTAGATTGTTTTCGTATTTTAGCCTTTTAAAGCATTGCTTTCTTTGTGTAAAACCCACCTGTGAAAACCTAATGGAGGAAATAAACCAAAAAATAAAGGCCATTATTAATCACTTCAACCTTAATAACTATGCTTTTTCAAAGCGCATAGGGGTTACCGGAACTACCGTGGATAGTATTGTTAATGGACGACCACAGGCAGATGGCACACGAAAGAAAACAAAACCGGGTTATGACGTTCTTTTGGCTGTTATTGATGAATTCAATATTAATCCCGACTATCTTTTTGGAAAAAGCAATCTCATGCTTAAACCAGAAGTAGGGCTTATTCCAACATATTCTGGAATGCCGCAGGTAATTACCGTGAATCAATCTGGCGATGAAAATGTTGTTTTTGTACCCGCCAAAGCACGTGCTGGCTATTTAAGTGGTTATGGTGATCCTGAATATATTGAAACGCTCCCTACCTTTAACATGCCACACCTTACCAACGGTACCTTTAGGTGCTTTGAGGTGCAAGGGAATTCTATGGCTCGAACTTTCTCGGATGGAGATTTGGTTTTTGGAAAGTATGTAGAAAGCCTTGATGATATTAAGGACGGCCGTGTTTATGTAATTGTGAGTAAAAATGATGGGATTGTCCTAAAACGGGTTATTAACGGAATCAAGAAAATGGGCAAACTTATCTTAAAAAGTGATAATGTAGATGGCAACTATCCTATCTACATGGTCAATGCTGAGGAGATTCTGGAAGCCTGGGATGTTACCCTGTTTGCATCCAGTCAAATGCCCGAACCCGTTGATGTTTATGATAGGTTGCAGGAATTGGAAAGCAAATTGATAGATTTAGAAGAACGTTTAAAAAAAAATGCATAACGACCAATGGGGTTTTACTTTGGAAAAAAAGACAAGCTTAAAAGCAGGAAACTCATTGAAACTCTTTTTAATGAAGGACAATCGGTTTCTGCCTACCCGTTAAGATTGGTCTATCTTGAAACCTCATTTGAAGATGGGTCGTTTACCAAAACGGCGGTTTCGGTAAGTAAGCGGCATTTTAAAAAAGCCGTGGATAGAAATCGTATAAAGCGGCTTATCAGAGAGGTTTTCAGATTAAAGAAGTCTCACTATTTTAACAACATTTCAACACAGTATGCGTTGATGATTTTGTACATTGGGAATGAAAAACCCGATTTTCAATCAATTAACGCCACTATGGATCGTCTTTTTGAAAAATTTTCAAGTAGAACTTTTCCTAACGAACACTAAAAAATTGCCATGAAAAAAGTCCTGAAGAAAAGAATCTTGCTACCTGTTTTGGCACTCACCGTTTTTTTATCAACTACGGCATTTCAAAATGATTTCTTCGAAATAGCTAAGCAGATTGAAATTTTCACCACCCTGTTCAAAGAGCTCAACATGAACTATGTTGATGAGACCAATCCCGGAGAGTTGATGGATACTGCCATTAAAAGTATGTTGGCCGATCTGGATCCTTATACCAATTTCTTGAACGAACAGGATGTGGAAGCAGCCAGGATCAATCAAACAGGGGATTACATTGGTATTGGGGCCAAAGTCAAAACCTTAAAGGAAAAACTGGTTATTGTAGAGCCGTACAAAGATTATCCTGCCGATAAAGCTGGGCTAAAAGCAGGGGATGAGATTATAAAAGTGGGCAATATCTCAGTAGCCGATTATAAGGACGATGCTGGAAATTTGCTTCAGGGAACACCGGGCTCCAAAGTGGAAGTTACTTATGTGAGACAAGGCAAAACCTATACTGCGGCTATTGAGCATGCTGAAGTAGAAATAAATGCGGTGCCTTATTATGCTATGGTCAATGAATCTACTGGATACATTGTCTTGAGCAAGTTCAACAACAAAGCATCCCAACAAACCGGTTATGCTTTAAGAGATTTAAAAGCGCAAGGAGCTAAGCGTATTATCTTGGATTTACGAGGCAATCCCGGCGGTCTCTTAAATGAAGCCATTAATGTGGTTAATTTATTTGTTCCCAAAGGGCAATTGGTGGTAACAACCAAATCAAAAGTAAAATCATATAACAAAACGTATTATACCCAAAAAGACCCTGTGGACACTGACATTCCTTTGGTGGTTTTAATTAACGGTTCCAGTGCTTCGGCCAGTGAAATTGTTTCCGGATCGTTACAGGATTTAGACCGGGCTGTAATAGTGGGCGCAAGAAGTTTTGGAAAAGGCTTGGTACAACGCCCAAAATTGCTCAATTACGGGACGCAATTGAAAGTCACTATTTCCAGATATTATACCCCTTCTGGCAGATGTATCCAAGCGCTGGATTACTGGCATAGGGATGAAAAAGGCAATGCCGTAAGAATTGCCAAAGAAAGCTATAATGAATTTAAAACCAAATCGGGAAGACCTGTTTTTGACGGTGGTGGTGTTTTGCCCGATGAAGCTTTGGAAATCAGTAAAAATTCGGCTATAACCAATGCGATTCTAAATCAAGATTTAGTCTTTGACTTTGCTACAAAATATTACTATTCGCACCCTACTGCCAAGATGGATAATTTCAGGTTAACCGATAAGGATTTCAAAGATTTCAAGGACTATATCAAAGCGCAGAACTTTTCGTTCGAAACAGATACGGAAAAAGCATTTGCCATTGCTTACGAGCAAGCAAAAGACGATCGTATAGACAGTGCCATCCAAGCAGAATACAACAACTTATTAAATGGTCTCAATGCCTATAAAACATCGGCAATTGATAAAAACAAAGAGCAATTGATGAGCTTGTTATCTGATGAAATTGTAAAACGCTACGACTATAGCGAGGGCTTGTACAAGTACTACACACTAAACAATCCCGAAATTAAAAAAGCGACTGAAATTCTATCAAAACCCGCCGTTTACAATAGTTATTTAAGACCGTAAAGGCCCACTCGTTTAAAATTAAAATAACTATATTTAGGTTTTACTTTCATATTATTTGATATGAAACCCTTAACCATTTTTATTTGTCTTTTGGTGCAAATTATTACCGCCCAAAACACAACCCATGACGTGTTTTTTGAAACCGATAAGTACCATATTTCGGAGGCTGAAAAGCAAAAACTTATTCGGTTTATTTCAACCATTGATACCTCACAAACAACAGCTATCTCCATTTTTGGTTACTGTGATGACCGTGGCTCTGTACACTACAATCAAATTCTTTCTGAAAAAAGAGCCCATACAATTAAGACAATATTCATTTCCAATGGCTTTAACAACCATCAAATAAAAATTGCCTCTGGGAAAGGTGAAGTTGCCCTAAGCCCTTTAGATACCGAAAAAGTAAGTACTGTTAGAAGCCAAAATAGGCGCGTGAACATTTCCCTTGCTTCAAATCATGACATCTCAGAAAATTCTCCAATGGAACGTACCGTAACTCCAACTGAAATTAAAAAAGAAACTGTTAAATCCGAGCCTAAAAGTGAAAATAAAGTAGTGGTCATTAAGGGATATCCTGATAACAATATTGATGTGCTGAATGACGATTTTAAAGTGGGGGATAAGATTAGGTTTGAAAATCTGTATTTTGAGGTAGGCTATAGCTTTCTTCTTCCGGAATCTAAAAAAGAGTTGGAAAAAATTGCCGAAATTTTAGTTAAACGCAACAACATTTTTTTTACCATAGAAGGCCACGTTTGCTGCACTTCGGATACTAGGGATGCGGTAGATTTCAAAACTAAGGAAAGAAACCTTTCTGTGGCCAGGGCAAAATACATTTATGACTTTCTCGCTGAAAAAGGCATAGAAAAATATCGCATGAAATATGTGGGCATGCAGCGTAAATTCCCTCTTGGAGGTGATGCTAAATATGATAGGCGCGTGGAGTTTTTGATTACCTATGTGGGTGGTGAAAAGCAATAACTATATTAACCTCATAGCTGTATGTGGAATCCCGTCTTCCAAATACTCTTCGCCTTCTTCTTTAAACCCTAAAAAAAAATTGTTATAGAATGACTTTAGGTAAGACTGTGCTGAGATCTTGACAACTTTTTCTTTAAAATGCTCCTTAATGGCTTCAATGGAAACTTCCATGAGTTCGTGACCATAGCTATGCTGCCGTTCTTCTTTTTTTACAACTACTCTGCCAATGCTGGCTTCCTTAAAATAATCGCCAGGTTTAAAGAGTCGGGTGTACGCAATTAACACTTCGTTTTTAAATCCCAAAACATGAAATGCTTTGGGGTCTTTTCCGTCAATATCTTGATAAACACAGTTTTGTTCTACCACAAAAACTTCGCTACGCAATTGTAAAAGCGCATAGAGTTCATCTTTGGTTAAATCGGAATAAGATTTTATACGGTATTCTAGCATTAATCTTGTACTATGACTTCTTTAGGATCTTCTTTGTTGTATTCAGGTTGAATAGTAACATGGTTTATATTGAATTTCTCATGTAACAGGTCTTCAACTTGAGCTAAGAGCAGATTAAATTCGGTGGTGGAAATATCTTCGTTCAAATCTAAATGAGCTTCAAGATGCAATTCATCGTCACTTAAATTCCAAATATGAACATGGTGCAATTTCTTTACTTGTGTAAGCTTGTTAACTTCCCTTACTACCTCCTTTATATTGATGTGTTCAGGTGTAAAAAGCATCAACATTTTAGTAGAGTCTTTCAAAAGAAAATAGCCCACCCAAATTAGGTATAATGCAATCAACAATGTTAGTAAACTATCTACCCAAAAAAGTTGGTAGTATTTCATCAAAAGACCACCTATCAACACCGCCACACTGGCCAGCATATCTGTTAATAAATGAATATAAGCCGACTTGATATTGATATTATTCTTGGAGTCTTTTTTCAACAACAACACACTAAAACCGTTGGCCACGATAGCCAAAAGCGCTAACCAAACAACTAAATCAGATTCAATGGTTTGCGGATTATAAAATCGTTCAATAGCTTCTTTAATTAAAATAACAGCTACGATGATAAGGGTAGAAGCATTGACAAAAGCGGCTAAAATTTCGGCACGTTTATATCCAAACGTTCTATTGATAGAGGCTTTTTTTTTCGATAGTTTTGAAGCAACATAGCTCACAACTAAAGAAAGCACGTCGCTAAAATTGTGCAGCGCATCGCTTAGCAGGGATAAACTTCCGGAAATCAATCCGCCTACAACTTGAGCTGCAGTAATAACAATGTTTAAAAGGATAGAAATAAATAAATTCTTATCCTTCATTTCATTATGATGACTATGAGTATGTGAATGCGAATGCCCCATTTAGCAATTTAGAGGAATTTTTGCAATGCGCTTGGCATGTCTTCCTCCTTCAAAGGCTGTATTAAGAAACGTTTCCACCATTTCTATTGCTTGCTCCTTCGCTGTAAATCTTGCGGGAATACTTAAAATATTGGCATCGTTATGACTTCTTGCTAATTGCGCAATCTCTTTGGTCCAACATAAAGCCGAGCGTATTCCTTGGTGTTTATTGGCCGTCATATTGGCACCATTGCCGCTACCACAAATAATGATTCCAAAATCTACCTTCTCGTTTTCAACATCAGTTGCCACAGGATGAACAAAGTCGGCATAATCGGCACTATCCGTTGAATCTGTACCGTGGTTAATAACGGTAATTCCTTTTGCTTCCAAATAATCAACAATTGCAAATTTGTACAAAGTGCCCGCATGGTCGTTACCTATGGAGATTTTCATGATTTTTCTTTTACGTTATAAAGGTACAAATTTGCTAAAAGTTATGGTATAGTGAATTATCTTATTGATAAGTTGTTAATATGTTTTTAGGTTTTTCTGAAAGAAATATTTTCAAAACAAAAGATAATTTACAAGCCAAAACCATTTTCATTTATCCAAAAAACAAAAGGTCTTTTTTTGGATAAGTTTTTAGCTATCAAATAGCTCTATATAAACAGCCAAAACATAAAAAAATATCCTCAAAAAGCAATAAACAAAGG
>JAGQZG010000004.1 GCA_020435705.1 Mangrovimonas sp. | reverse complement strand
TGAAGTACCAAATACAAAAAGTAAAGGATTGTTTAAGACTTTTGAAGTAGTCGAGTAAGTAGTGTAATTGAAAGTTGAAAAGGGGAATGCTATTGGCATTTCCCTTTTTTAATAATTTACCGTTTCTACAATTTCCAAACCGTAACCTATCATACCCACGCGTGGTTTTTGCTCGCTGTTGGTCATCAATTTCAACTTATGTAAATTGAGATCGTGAAGTATTTGGGCGCCAATTCCAAAATCTCTGGCATCCATTTGAATGCTTGGGGCTTTAATAACTTCTTTGCCGTTTTGTAAGTCTTTCAAAATTGAGAGTCGGTTCAATAAATCGATAGACCCACTTTGTTGGTTAATGAAAACAATAGCGCCTTTACCAGCCTCACTTATCGCTTTGAACATGTTGTCCAATTTTTTGTCAGGATTATTGGTAAGAGTCCCTAGAATATCATTGTTTACCAAAGTAGAATTAATGCGCGTTAAAATGGCTTCTTGGGTATTCCAGGACCCTTTGGTTAATGCAATATGTATTTGATTGTTAGTGGTTTGCTTGTAAGCTCGCAAGCGAAAATTTCCAAATCTTGTTTGGATGTCAAAATCTTCTTTTTTCTCAATTAGGGAGTCATGCTGCATCCTGTAGGCAACCAAATCCTCAATGGAAATAATTTTAAGGTTGAATTTTTTGGCAACGTTTAGCAGTTGAGGTAAGCGTGCCATGGTACCATCTTCATTCATGATCTCAACAATCACACCAGCAGGATTCAGGCCTGCCAATCTGGCCAAATCAATGGCAGCTTCTGTATGTCCAGTTCGCCTTAAAACACCACCTTCTTTAGCTACCAGAGGGAAAATATGTCCGGGGCGAGCCAATTCAAAAGGTTTCGTGCTAGGGTCAATCAACGCTGTAATGGTTTTGGCTCTGTCATTGGCCGAAATGCCTGTGGTAACACCTTTTCCTCTTAAATCTACTGAAACGGTAAAGGCTGTTTCCATGGGATCGGTGTTGTTGCTCACCATCATATTTAATTCCAGTGCTTTACATCTGCTTTCTGTAAGCGGTGTGCAAATAAGCCCGCGACCATGTGTAGCCATGAAATTCACCATTTCAGGAGTTACTTTTTCAGCAGCAGCCACAAAATCACCTTCATTTTCTCTGTTGGCGTCATCAACAACAATAACTACCTTGCCTTGTCTAATATCTTGAATGGCTTCTTCAATAGTGTTGAGTTGAATCAATGGATTTTCCAAAATGGTTTCATTTGTTGTCATAATGCAAAGATAGGTCTTATTTTAATGTGCGTGCACTTGCTAATAAAAGTCTTTTTGAATTCGCTTAGGAATGGAAAAATAGCTAAAAGGCTGAATCAATACACCTAGCAAAAATATTGGAATTGGAAATTTATGAAGGGCATCATTCTCTTTATAGAAATTGCGAAGCTTTATGAAAGATAGTAAATGGTATAGAATATAAATGAATACGCTTACCAGTGCCAACTGCATTGACGCTAGAGCCAGAGCAGGCTGCTTGTTGTTTGCAAGCACTAGATTGAGAACAATAAACACAACGACTAGGCAGTAAAAAATAAAAGAAAACAGCGCGTAATCGTGATAGTCGGTTGTAAATTTTGACCCTTCAATTTTTGAGGCATCACTGGTTGGCTCAAGATTTTTATGAATGTTCAGATGTAGGTCTTCTTCAATTTTCTTTTTCTGGAAGAAGTAAAAAAGCATATACAGTGGTAATCCTAAAATCAAATAAAATATAGCATTCGAAATGCCCTCGGTCCCAAATTGTTTGTTGAGATTGGAATGTGAAAAGAAAGACCTAATGAGAGCAAAGAGATAAAGAATACCTACCACTATCCCAAAAATGAAAATGGTTTTCCCGGTAGCTGCATACCCATTGTTTTTTAGGATTGCACCAATAACAATGAATGGGATGGAAAGGAAGTACAGGATGAAGGTTAACTTAGAGTCTTCGTCAAATCTATCTTTCAGCCTTATGATTTCTTCAAACTTCTGATTGGTAAGATTTCCGCCAAACTTGAGTTCTTCTTTGGTAACGCCTCTGGAATTAAGGATGAATAAAGCGGTATTTTTAGATTTGATGTTGATGTCGTACTGCCTGTAGTTCTTGATGACATCAATCAATTTTTTATTATCAAGAGCGTTCAGGTCATCAAACTCTGTCGTGCCAGCCTTGAAAAGAGATTCGTCTATATCGGTTTGTTTCTTCTTGATACCAAAGAGTTTTTTCAGGCGTTCCAGGATGCCAATACTTTCAAACAATCCTTGGTCTGCAGTAGCACGTTTGGTTAGATAGATGCCCAACGGCAACATGATCAAAGTTGAAAACCAACTGGCTAGAATAGGGTTGAAGCTTCCGTCTTTGGCACTGTTTTTTGCAAAAATACCTATGAAATGATAGGTTAAAAACAACAGGATGGCTATAACCATGGGTAACCCAAGTCCACCTTTCCTAATCAGCGCTCCTAAGGGTGCTCCCACAAAGAAGAGAATGATACAGGCAAATGGCAAGGCCAATTTCTCGTGTAGGGATATAATGTGTTTGTTTAACCACACATCGCTGTTTTTTAAAACTTGCTTCTTGCTAGTTAAAATTTGCGAGGTACTGTTAATTGTATTCAAGGAGACATCTACAATGCTTTTGGCCCGATAATCTTCAAAAAGATCCAGTATATTTTGCTCTTTTAGAGAATCTTTTTCCTTTACTTCAGGATTCTTTTTTTCAGAAATATTGGTTCTGCCGTAAAGGGTTTTGGAAAGGTCTTCGTATTCTTTTTGACGTTTTGTTTTAAGCGTGTCAATGGTATAGCTCAAATCAGATATATTCAACATATTATACTTATCTGAGATGTTTTTCTCATCAAGATCTATATTGTTGAACTGGGAAAGATCAATATTGATGGTATAGGTTTCAAAATCACTCTTTTTGAACGGTCTTTTGTTCCGCTCCTTATAATTCTTAGGCGGTGTATCATCATAATAATTGCCATCAAATAGCACAAGCTTTAAAACTTCACTGTCTTCTTTACTCATGAGTTCACCGGTTTTTGAAACAATGGTGGTGAAATTTCCTGCTTGTTTGGAGTTACTTTGGTGCAAAATGACATTTTTTAGGTACTGACCTCGGTCGCCACTCTTTTCATCAACCTTAATGGTTATGTTGCCCACCTCGTTAAATTGGCCTTCGGCAATAACCATAGCGGGCTTTAATTTGGCTATGTTTTTCCGCAAGTTATACGAATTGAACTCAGCCCACGGAATCACATTGTTGGCAAAAAAGAAAGTGATAATGGCAAGTATCCCAATAAACACACTTAAACCGGCCATGGCCCGTTGCAGCGAAATCCCGGTAGATTTCATGGCTGCAAACTCATAATTTTCCGCAAAGCTTCCAAAAACCATAATTGAGGCCAGAAGAATGGTGAGTGGCAAGACTAAAGGGATAAGCTTTGGAGCAAAGTAAAGAAGGAATTTGGCAACCACAATTATATCCAGATCCTTACCAGCCAACTCTTTTATGTAAAGCCAAATGGTCTGTAAAACAAAAATAAGCATGAGGATTATGAACACGCTTAAGAATGTTTTCAGATAAGTGGTTAATATGTAACGATCGAGTATTTTCAAGTGTTACCTAATCCAGTCGATTGATGTAGTATTCCTTGTGTTTACTTTCGTCAAAAGTAAATAAGGCAGGCGATATAGGCTCGTTCGTTTTAAAAGAATTAACAGTCAAAGTAGTTCTAGTGCCATTTTTTCCTGTTTCTATAAGGTTGTAAATATGTTTGGTTTCGGCATCTATTCCTAAAAGGATTTGCTTTATCTCAGAGTGGGAATCCATGGGAGTAAGCTTTACATATTGTATTTTTCGCCCTTTTATGGTTTGTAAAATATCCATTTGATAGGTGAAGCCGTCTTCATAAAAAGAGAGCATTTTGCTGGGGGTAATACTATTGGGGTCGGTACCGTCTTCTTTTGAAATAGTCACTTCTTCATCTTCCGGACTTATGGAGTATAGGGTTTTTCCATCATAAATTCTTGTAATCCCCAAGATGTCCAGTTTATATTTGTTTCCTTGCATAACCACCGAACCACGAGTTTCCTGGTTAATGTTTTCTGAAAGATTGGTCAAGACATACTTAAAGTCTATGCTAATGTTGTTATAGCTTTTCACTTTAGCAGAAACTTCACTGAGCAGTGTTTTTGCTTTTGCATCATTTTGAGAGAAGGACGCAAGGCTTACCAAGATGGCCAACACTGTGAATAATTTTTTCATTTTAAGAGTTTTTTTCATTTTCTAACAATTGTTCTAGGGCAACCAAATCAGGGACTAATACCTGTCTAGCTTTACTGCCCTCAAAAGGCCCTACAATTCCGGCGGCTTCCAGTTGGTCAATTAGTCTACCGGCGCGATTATAGCCCAATTTCAATTTTCGCTGGAGTAGGGAAGCCGAACCTTGTTGGGCGGTAACGATAACTTCGGCAGCTTCCTTAAATAGGCTATCTCGATCCTCGATATCTATATCAAGACCTGTGCCACTTTCCTCACCAACATATTCGGGTAAAAGATAGGCGTCAGGATAGGCTTTTTGTGCGCCAATAAACTCCGTTATTTTTTCTACTTCAGGCGTGTCTACAAAAGCACATTGCAAACGAATCATATCGTTTCCTTGTGTGTAGAGCATATCTCCACGACCAATTAATTGATCGGCGCCCGAACTGTCTAAAATGGTTCTGGAATCAATTTTTGAAGTTACCCTAAATGCTATCCTTGCAGGGAAGTTGGCTTTAATAATACCGGTAATCACGTTTACGGAAGGTCTTTGGGTCGCAATAATCAGGTGGATACCAATGGCACGAGCCAATTGCGCCAAACGGGCAATAGGGGTTTCCACCTCTTTTCCAGCGGTCATGATCAAATCGGCAAACTCGTCAACGACTAGGACGATAAACGGCAAATAGCGATGCCCGTCATGCGGATTTAGTTTTCTGGCTTTGAATTTGGCATTATATTCAGCCAAGTTTCGGCACATGGCATTTTTGAGCAACTCATAGCGGTTGTCCATTTCAATACAAAGCGAGTTTAAAGTGTTGATAACCTTGGTATTGTCTGTAATAATGGCTTCTTCGCTATCAGGGAGTTTGGCTAAATAATGTCTTTCAATTTTATTGAAAAGGGTCAATTCTACTTTCTTGGGATCTACGAGTACAAATTTGACTTCCGCAGGGTGCTTTTTGTAGAGTAGTGACGTTAATACGGCATTCAATCCCACCGATTTTCCTTGGCCTGTAGCACCTGCCATTAACAAGTGGGGCATTTTGGCAAGGTCTACAACAAAAGTTTCGTTGCTAATTGTTTTTCCAAGAGCAATGGGCAATTGCATTTCGGCTTTTTGGAATTTCTGTGCGGCAATAACCGAACGCATGGATACCACCGTGGCGTTTTTATTGGGTACTTCAATACCAATAGTTCCTTTGCCCGGGATGGGAGCTATAATACGGATTCCCAAGGCCGAAAGGGACAGTGCTATGTCGTCTTCCAAATTCTTGATTTTGGAAATTCTGATGCCCGCTTCAGGTACGATCTCATATAGTGTAACTGTTGGACCAATGGTAGCCTTGATGCTGGCAATGCCTATTTTGTAATTATTGAGGGTGTCAACAATTCTGTTTTTGTTTTCTTCCAGTTCTTCTTGGTTGATGGTAATTCCTTCAGAATCATACTTTTTCAATAAGTCTAGAGGAGGGAATTGATATTTGCCAAGTTCCAACGTTGGGTCAAATTCGCCAAAATCTTCTACTAATTTCTTTGAAAGTTGGTTAGTGTCCGTCACTTCTTCTTCCTTGCTTTCCTCAACTTCAATGGCAATATCGCTATAATCCGGTTTGTCAGCTTCAGGAGCCGTTACCGTTGGTTTTACAATTTGGGGTTCAAGATCTTCGGTAGTTTCTTCTTCCTCTAGGTTGAAAACGGTTTTTATTTCTTCGGCTTCTGCAGTAAGGTTATTGTCAACTACAGAAGATGTTTCAGTTTCATTGAATTCCGAAATTTCTTCGGTTACTTCCTTTTTCAGTTTTTTGAAAAGACTCTTGAAGCTTTGTACAGTCACACGGAAACGTGTAGCCAGATAGGTAATTAAACCAAACAACAGGAGCAAGGAGGTTCCTATTTTGCCCAGATAGTCTTGAAGGAAGGAATTGATTTCGAATCCAATCGTGCCACCAAGAACATCGTATTCTTGCGCAAAGAACCCAAAAAATACGGAAAGCCAAATGATTACTAGAATGCCCCAGAACCAGTGTTTCCTCAATTTTGCTTTGCTCATGTCCAGAAGGACGTAAATGCCCGAGAGGAAAATAAGTCCTGAAAAAACAAAGGAGGACACTCCAAAGCCTTTATGAATAAATAAATCACTAACCCAAGCCCCAAATTTGTTGAGCCAATTTTTGGCTTCTACGTCTCTTGAGCCCATTTGGGACAGTGTGCTTTGGTCTTCCTGCCAAGTAAATAAAAAGGAAAGGAACGCAATACAAAGCAAAATGCCCATAATCAACAAAAAACTGCCCAAAACCAATTTCTGCTGACTGGAGAGTGTCAACGAAATCTTTCTGAGTTTAAAAGAAGATGGGTTTTTAGTTTTGGTTTTCTTTTTCGCCATTAACGCGTTCTAAATTTTGAACAAAAATACAAATTACTAACGTTTAAATGCCAACTCTTGGTATTTAAAAAAGTTTAGGGAAATAGATAATAAAACCGATGATAATGGCAACTATTGCTGCAATAAAAACAGCACCTGCAGAAATATCCTTGATAAAGCCAATTTTCTTATGGTGCTCAGGATGAATGAAATCGGCTATGGATTCCACGGCCGTATTGAGACCTTCAATCCCCATGACCAAGCCTATGGCGAAAATTTGCATGATCCATTCCGTTGCCGAAATTTTAAAATAAAAACCAGCAATGGTCACCAAAATAG
This sequence comes from Mangrovimonas sp., assembly GCA_020435705.1. Classification (GTDB taxonomy): domain Bacteria; phylum Bacteroidota; class Bacteroidia; order Flavobacteriales; family Flavobacteriaceae; genus HKST-UBA85. The sequence continues at coordinate 31,263 of JAGQZG010000004.1, read as the reverse complement.
CAATTACAAATTGAATTTGGATGCTCGCTTCGGTTTTTAGAAGAAGAAATGCTCCCTTAAAAGCATAGCCTACACTTCTTATTCGGTTCATTAAAAACGATTCCTTTTCTGACATAAATAAAAAATTCCATGAGTTTCAAAACTCATTTTAATCACTAAACAAAATGTTAAAATTTTTCAACCGTGAAATTACAACGTTTTCGTTGGAAAACTCAGTAAAAATAGTTGAAATAATATGATTTACATCATAATTTAAGGAGGAAGTCTACCCTAATTTTGAGGTATAATTTCAAGGGAATCTTTAAAAAATCAAGTAAAATTTTTAATCATGAATATTTCTCACATTGAACACATTGGAATTGCTGTTGAAAATTTGGATGAAGCAATCAAGTATTATGAAAATGTTTTAGGAATGAAATGTTACTCAATAGAAGAAGTCGTGGACCAAAAAGTGAAAACGGCTTTTTTCTTGGTTGGTGATACAAAAATTGAATTGTTGGAAAGCACCTCGCCCGATGGTCCCATTGGGAAGTATATTGCCAAAAAAGGCCAAGGGATTCATCACATTGCCTTTGCGGTAAACAGTACAAATACGGCTTTGAAACAAGCCGAGGAACGAGGCGTGGAATTGATAGATAAAGTATCAAGAAAAGGAGCCGAAGGTTTGAACATTGGCTTTCTTCACCCCAAGTCAACACTGGGAGTGCTCACCGAACTATGTTCAAAAAACGAAAACTAAGTAAACATTGAAGCTTATGGCAACTCAAGATAAAATAAACGAACTCATTCAAAAAAGAGCCGAGGCACGGTTAGGCGGTGGTGAAAAACGAATCGATTCACAACACGCCAAAGGAAAATTAACCGCCCGTGAGAGAATAGAAATTCTACTGGACGAAGACAGTTTTGAAGAATTTGACATGTTTGTCACCCACAGAACAAAATCGTTTGGCTTGGATAAAGAACAGTACCTGTCCGATGGTGTGGTTACAGGACATGGCACTATTGACGGTAGAATCGTGTACGTGTTTTCACAGGACTTTACGGTTTTTGGAGGATCACTTTCTGAAACCTATGCCTTGAAAATCTGTAAAATAATGGACATGGCTATGAGAATGGGTGCTCCCGTTATTGGACTTAACGATAGTGGTGGTGCTCGTATTCAAGAAGGTGTGAGATCTTTGGCGGGTTATGCCGAAATTTTCCAAAGAAATATTATGGCTTCAGGACTCATTCCTCAAATATCATCTATTTTAGGACCTTGTGCCGGTGGGGCGGTCTATTCGCCAGCTTTGACCGATTTCACGATCATGACCGAACAAACAAGTTACATGTTTGTCACAGGGCCAAAAGTGGTTCAGGCGGTAACCGGAGAAGTGGTCACCACCGAACAATTGGGCGGTGCAACCATTCACTCAACAAAATCCGGTGTTTCGCATTTCTTGGCCGAAAATGATGAAGTCAACTTAATGCTTATCAGAAAGCTGTTAAGTTACATGCCATCCAATAATTTGGAAGATCCACCAATGGTTCCAACATCCGATCCTATAGATAGATTGGACGATATCTTGAACACGATTATTCCTGAAAATCCTAATCAGGCGTATGATGTTTTGGATATCATAACAACTATAACAGATAATGGAGAGTTTTTGGAAGTACATAGAAATTATGCTAAAAATATAGTTGTTGGATTTGCCCGTTTCAATGGGAAATCAGTAGGTATTGTGGCAAACCAGCCTAAATATTATGCTGGTGTTCTTGATTGTGAAGCTTCCAGAAAAGCGGCCCGATTTGTACGTTATTGTGATGCGTTCAATATTCCGTTGGTAACCTTGGTTGATGTGCCTGGATTCTTGCCAGGAACAGGACAGGAGTATGCGGGAATCATTCTTCACGGTGCTAAACTGCTCTTTGCCTATGGTGAAGCTACTGTGCCCAAGGTAACCATTACCCTACGTAAATCTTATGGTGGTGCCCACGATGTGATGAGCTGTAAACAATTGCGAGGCGATTTGAATTATGCTTGGCCATCAGCTGAAATTGCAGTTATGGGAGCCAAAGGCGCTGTAGAGGTTTTGGAAGGTTCCAATATCCGTAAGATTGAAGATGCCGATGAAAAGAGCCAATACATACTGGAAAAAGAAAATGAGTATACGGCCAAGTTTGCCAACCCTTATGTAGCGGCTAAGTACGGTTTCATTGACGATGTAATTGAGCCTAGAAATACAAGGTTTAGGATAGTGAGAGCTTTAGAGCTGCTAGCCAATAAAAAGGAGACTAATCCGCCTAAAAAACACGCAAATATTCCATTATAATGAGACCTATATTTTTATATAATAATACTCTGGACGAAGGTTATATTATCCTTATTACAGGTTTGTTGATAGTTTTTAGTGGCCTCTTGCTTTTAACCTTGTTTTTTAAGTTCGGACTTCCATTCTTACTATATATATACAAGATAATCACGAAAGGGCCTGATAAAAAAATCAATGAAATTTCTTCAAAGGTCAACGAAGAGTTTACAGGTGAGATAGCGGCGGCCATTTCTGCTGCGGTTCATATGTATCTGGATGAAAGACACGATAAAGAAAATGCTATTTTAACCATTAAGCAGGCTAGAAAATTATATTCACCTTGGAGTTCCAAAATTTATGGTGTGTATAGTAGAAAACTTTAGTTCAATCTATAAGATAAAACAATAATCATGAAAAATTTCTCATTCAAAATAAACGAAAATAGCTATAGTGTTAAAATTCTTTCTCAAGAAAACAACACCATAGAACTTGAAGTAAATGGGACAGGATACTCGGTTAAAATGAAAGAAGACATCAGTGTCAAAAAAACACCAACATTGGTAAGAAGACCTTCTGGTGTAGTGCCAACAGAACCAGTAAAAATGAAACCCAGCTCTACTTCAAACGATAAAATTACAGCACCACTGCCTGGCGTTGTAATGGCTCTTAAAGTGAAAGTTGGAGATACCGTTAAGCCTAATGATGTTCTGCTGGTTTTGGAAGCCATGAAAATGGAAAACAATATTGTTTGCGAAAGAGGAGGCGTAGTTAAAACAATACACATTCAGCAAGGCCAACAGGTTTTACAAGGCGATGTAATGATTGAAATAGAATAGATTAAGCAATGTCTTTCCAGGCTATATAGCTTTTGAAAGAATTAAAACAAAAGAAAATGAAAAAAATAATAGTATTCTTTGGGGTAGTGACATTGCTGATTTCTATGCGACCAGTTTTGGGACTTACCAACAATTCGGCAAGTTCAACGCTGGTTACAACTACGGTAAGCCAATCTTCTGAAGAAACAGGAGAAAGCTTTATTTCTGAAGCTTTTCAAGGAATAAAGCATTTTTATGAATATACAGGGTTTGCAAACGTAGCTTGGGGAAATATAATCATGATTTTAATAGGGATCATTTTTATTTATCTTGCCATTAAGTTTGATTACGAACCTCTTTTATTAATTCCCATCGGAATAGGGGTAATTATTGGTAATATTCCTTTTGTGGCTGGAAATCAAACGGGGATTTACGAGTCTGGTTCTGTATTGAATTACCTCTATTTTGGTGTGGTAAAAGGAATTTATCCTCCATTGATTTTTTTGGGAATTGGCGCTATGACCGATTTCTCCTCGCTTATTGCCAATCCTAAACTGATGTTATTGGGTGCTGCGGCTCAAATTGGGGTTTTTGGAACTTTCCTAGGAGCGCTTTATTTAGGGTTCAATTTACCGGAAGCAGGCGCCATAGGAATCATTGGTGGGGCCGATGGGCCAACAGCCATTTTCCTGTCTTCCAAGCTGGCCAACGGAGTTAATATTTTACCAGATGGTACCACTGTGAAAAACTTAATTGGTCCTATAGCCATTGCGGCCTATTCCTATATGGCATTGGTGCCTGTAATTCAGCCGCCAATTATGAGGTTGTTAATTTCCAAAAAAGAACGGGTCATAAAAATGAAACCACCTAGAGCGGTTTCCCAAAAAGAAAAAATGATTTTCCCTGTAGTTGCGTTATTACTTACTACCTTTATATCGCCTAGTGCGTTGCCTTTGCTTGGAATGTTATTTTTTGGTAATTTATTGAAGGAATCTGGAAGAACTGAACGGTTAGCAGAAACCGCCAGAACAAAAATGATTGATATTGTAACTATCCTTTTGGGGGTTACTGTGGGGGCTTCAACACAAGCCGATATCTTTATCACTAAAGATTCGATGTTGATTTTTGGTCTAGGGGCTATCTCATTCGTTATCGCAACCATGGGTGGCTTGCTATTTGCCAAGTTCATGAATTTATTTCTCAAAGGGGATAATAAGATTAACCCACTCATTGGAGCAGCTGGTGTGTCTGCAGTTCCAGATAGTGCAAGAGTGGTACGCTCCGAAGGTATCAAGGCCGATAAACATAATTATTTACTCATGCACGCCATGGCGCCTAACGTGTCTGGTGTTATAGGATCGGCTATTGCCGCAGGTATTATACTAAGTTTCTTAGGGTAAATTGAATAGTAAAGTAAAAAGAACATATTATGAATTCGAACCACAAGCTTTTTCAAGATTTCACACCTGTTACAAAGCAGCAGTGGATAGATAAAGTGACCCTAGATCTAAAGGGTGAAGACTTTAATAAATTGGTTTGGAAAAATTTAAATGGATTAACCTTCCAACCTTTTTATACGATTGATGATAAGGTAGATTTCCTAGCGGGTACTGGTGAAAACTCCCAAGCGTTAATAAATTTCAGGACCATTCCTGTGACGAATGTTGAAAAGGCTAATAACGAAGCGCTTTTGGCCATTAAAGAAGGCATGACGGGACTTGTTTTTGATTTCAAGGAAACGGTTTCTTTAGAGCAGCTATTTAAGGGAATTGACTTGAATACCATAGCTGTTTCACTGGTAGTTGAAAGTGAAACCCAAGCTGTTGTTGATGGATTCTTTGAGTATGCTGAAAAAAACCTAACGAGTAAAAAGAACCTTAAGGGGTACTTGGATTTGGGAATTTTGACCAAGTATGTAACCAAAGGAAGCTTGAATAGTGCTGCTTTGGATGCCGTAGTAAAATTCATCAATAAGAGTAGTTCCTATCCAAATTTTAGAGCCCTTACCATATCTGGAACGCCGTTTTTGGATTCTGGTTCAAACCAAGTTCAGGAAGTGGCCTATACGTTAAACGCCTTGGTTTTTGTGGCAGATGGATGTTTGAATAGGGGCGTTTCTGAAGAAGTGATTTTCAATAACCTAGCTATTCAATTGGGTATTGCTTCTGAATTTTTTATTGAAATAGGCAAGTTTAGAGCCTTTCATAGTCTGTTGAAGCTCATTGCCAAAAAATATAGGGTAACGGAATTCAATCCTTTGATGACTGCTAAAACATCGGTGTGGAGCAAATCGGTGACCGATGCGCATACCAATATGTTGCGGGCTACCACCGAAACAATGTCGGCTATTTTGGGTAATGTAGATGGCGTTTTAATAGATCCTTACGATAAGGAATTTAAAGCTCCTACCGACTTTTCATCTAGAATTGCAGGAAACATTTCTACAATTTTGCGTGAAGAGTCCTATTTGGGCAAAGTAGCCAACCCTGTTGATGGAGCTTACTACATTGAAGAAATCACTACCAAGATTGCTGAAAAATCCTTGGAACTTTTCAAGGAGATTGAACAGTATGGTGGTTTTTATCAAGCTTTTGAAAATGAAGTGATTCAGAAACAAATAAGTGAAATTCGACAAGAAAAAATTAAGCTTATCAGTCAAAGAAGGTTGCCCATGGTAGGGGTGAACAAGTATCCAAATTTAATGGAAACCATAGCTTCACAACTGCTCTCTTCGGGTGAATTGAACAATCCGAAGTTACTGACTCCCAGAAGAGCTTCGTTGGAAATAGAAGCGGTGAGAAAAACAACTGAAAAGTTGGTTGAAGAAACAGGCAAACGCCCTATAGTGGAATTAACCAGTTATGGCAATTTGACCATGCGTAAAGCCAGAGCCGCTTTTTCGTATGACTTTTTAGGGGTTTCCGGATTTGAAATTTGGCAAGAAAAAAGTTTTGAAAACGCTCTGAAGGCGGCAGAAGGCAGTGCCAATTCAGAGTCGGACGTCGTTGTGATTTGTAGTTCCGATCCTGATTATGAAGAAAGTGCTTTGGCGTTCGTAAAAGCATTCAGAGCCCAGGACACGAACAAAATACTCTTACTGGCAGGTAATCCTGTGGGTATTACTGACCAATTAAACCAAGCGGGTTTGGATGGGTATATTCACATAAAATCCGACGTGATTCAAACCATTTCAAACATTCAGGAAAAAGTTCAAAACAAACTAAAATCATTAGAGGTATAATAGGCCAATGTCCAACACCAAGATGTGGGTAGGAAACGATAATTAGGACATGGCATTGAACCTTTTAACAACACTAAATAATAACAGATGAAACGGGATTTTTCAGATTTAGTATTAGACACCGTTACCGAACATAAACCAGTGTCTTCAGCAAATGAAAAGAGTTGGGAAACACCGGAAGGCATTCCAGTGAAAACGCATTTTTCAAAAGCGGACATCAAAGACTCAGAACATTTACAGTATGCAGCAGGAATCCCTCCGTATTTAAGAGGGCCTTACAGCACGATGTATGTCACCAGACCTTGGACCATTCGTCAATATGCCGGATTTTCAACCGCCGAAGAATCCAATGCCTTTTACAGAAGAAACCTTGCCGCAGGACAAAAAGGCTTGTCTGTGGCATTTGACTTGGCAACCCATAGAGGGTATGATTCCGATCATCCTCGGGTAACAGGCGATGTAGGTAAGGCAGGTGTTGCAATAGATTCTATTTGGGATATGGAAATTTTGTTTGACCAAATTCCATTGGATAAAATGTCGGTTTCCATGACCATGAACGGAGCCGTATTGCCTGTTATGGCGTTTTACATTGCTGCGGCCAAAAAGCAAGGCGTGTCCTTGGATCAATTGAGCGGCACCATTCAAAATGATATTTTAAAGGAATTCATGGTGCGTAACACCTATATTTATCCACCACTACCTTCCATGCGAATTATTGGTGATATTTTTGAATACACCACGAAGTACATGCCTAAGTTCAATTCTATTTCCATTAGTGGTTACCACATGCAAGAGGCAGGTGCTACGGCTGATATTGAGCTGGCTTATACTCTGGCCGATGGGTTGGAGTACATTAGAACAGGTTTGGCCTCTGGATTGAAAATAGACGATTTCGCTCCAAGGTTGTCCTTTTTCTGGGCTGTAGGAATGAACCATTTTATGGAAATTGCCAAAATGAGAGCTGCTCGTATGCTATGGGCAAAAATCATCAAGCAATTCAATCCTCAAAACCCAAAATCCATGGCTTTACGTACCCATAGTCAAACCTCTGGGTGGAGTTTGAGCGAGCAAGATCCGTTCAACAATGTGGCTAGAACCTGTATAGAAGCGATGGCTGCAGGATTAGGTGGTACGCAGTCGCTACATACCAATGCTTTGGATGAAGCCATTGCCTTGCCAACGGATTTTTCTGCGAGAATTGCCCGAAATACACAAATTTATATTCAAGAGGAAACCCAAATAACAAAATCTGTGGATCCTTGGGCGGGTTCGTATTATGTGGAGTATCTGACTCAGGAAATTGCCAAAAAGGCTTGGAAATTGATTGAAGAAGTGGAAGAACTGGGAGGTATGGCTAAAGCCATTGAAACAGGTGTGCCCAAAATGCGTATTGAAGAAGCGGCCGCCCGAAAACAAGCTCGTATTGACTCCGGACAGGATATATTGGTAGGGGTGAATAAATTCCAAACCAATGAGAAATCCGATATAGAAATTTTGGAGGTTGATAACACGGCCGTGAGAATTTCCCAAATTGCGCGTTTGAAAAAACTAAAAGCTGAAAGGAATCAGGAATTGGTTGATGCAAAATTGAAAGCCTTATCCAATTGTGCCAAAACTGGTCAAGGAAATTTATTGGAGTTGGCTGTAGATGCCGCTGAAAACTTTGCCACTTTAGGGGAAATCTCCGATGCGTTAGAAGCACATTTTGGACGCCACCAAGCCGATACCCGATTGATAAGTGGTGTGTATAAAAAAGAGGTGAAGAGTGATAGCGTGTTTAATGATGCCCAAAAATTGGCTGATAAATTTGCCGAAATTGAAGGGAGACGTCCAAGGGTTATGATAGCCAAGATGGGGCAAGATGGGCACGATAGAGGCGCTAAAGTAGTGGCTTCCAGTTTTGCTGATTTAGGATTTGATGTTGATATGGGGCCATTATTCCAAACGCCTGAAGAGGTGGCCAAGCAAGCCATTGAGAATGATGTGCACTTTGTAGGTGCCTCTAGTTTGGCGGCGGGTCATAAAACACTCATTCCACAGTTAATTGAAGAATTGGGTAAATTAGGAAGACAAGATATTATGGTCTTTGCCGGAGGAGTTATTCCAGAGCAAGATTATCAATATCTGTTAGACCGAAACGTAGCAGCCATTTTTGGTCCTGGAACCGTTATTGCAAAATCTGCCATCACAATCATGGAAAAATATTTGGAACAAGATTAAGAGTAGAAATAATTTGATTTCAAAACCCAATGTTTTACATTGGGTTTTGTTTTTTAGGGTTTAAATGATTTTTTGAAGGTCTCTATAATTTGTTGGGCAGCTTCAACTGGAGACACTTTAGAAGAGATAATGTCTTCTTTTAAAAGGGAGAGCTTGCTTTCAACATCTTTTGAATTGTAGAACAAGCGCTTCAACTCGTCGTTAATGTTATTGTATAGCCATTTTATTTTTTGATGGTTTCTATTGTTCTCAAAATAACCATTAGTGGTTACCAATTCCTTATACTTCATGATTTCTTCCCAAACTCTTTCAATCCCAGTGTTTTCAACAGAAGAGGCTTTGGTTACAACTGGAGACCAACCAGATTCGGCTAAAGGAAAAAGATGTAAAGCATTTTGATATTGAACTCTGGCCCGCTCGCTTTTTTGAACATTATCAGCATCGGCTTTATTGATTACGACCATGTCGGCCATTTCCATGATACCTTTTTTGATGCCCTGAAGTTCATCGCCCGCACCGGCCAACATAAGAAGCAGGAAAAAATCGGTCATGCCATGTACGGCAGTTTCCGACTGGCCTACGCCCACTGTCTCAATCAAGATTACATCATAACCAGCCGCTTCGCACAGGAGCATACTTTCTCCAGTTTTATTGGCAACGCCGCCTAATGTTTCTCCAGAGGCAGAAGGTCTTATATAGGCTTCTTCCATACCACTAAGTTGTTCCATGCGAGTCTTGTCGCCTAAAATGCTTCCTTTGGAACGTTGACTGCTGGGGTCAATGGACAGGATGGCCACTTTATGACCTAGCTTGATAAGATATTTTCCAAAGGCCTCAATAAAAGTGCTTTTCCCCACACCCGGAACACCAGTAATTCCTATTCTTATAGAGTTTCCTGAATGGGGTAAAATTTCCTGGATAATGGTTTTGGCTAGAACTTTGTCGCTCTCCAAATTACTTTCCACTACAGTGATGGCTCTGGATAAGATAACTCTGTCACCACTTAAAACACCATCAACATAAGCCTTTGCGGTAAGTCTGTTTTTGGGTTTGTAAGCCTTCATTGATACTATTTTGTTGGTTGGGCAGCAAAATTTGCGATACCCAGTATTTTCCTTTTAATTTCCTTGGATATTGAAAAGTGTTGAATTAATGGAGTGCATTAATTGCAGCCTCGTAATTAGGCTCGTCAACAATTTCCTGAACTTGTTCGGTATATTTGACAATTCCATTTTCGTCTACAACCACAATGCATCTAGAATGCAGACCTTCCAAGGGACCATCGGTAAAGTCCAATCCGTAATCCTTGCCAAAGCTACCCTCTTTAAAATCGGAAAGAGTGATTACATTGTCAATCCCTTCAGCGCCACAAAACCGTGCTTGTGCAAAAGGCAAATCTCTTGAGATGCACAGGACTTTTGTGTTTTTCAATTCACTAGCTTTTTTGTTGAAAGACCTTACGGATTGTGCGCAGGTTCCCGTATCAATGCTTGGAAAAATATTAAGAACCAAATTGCTCCCTGAAAAATCTTTTAAGGATTTTGAAGAAAGATCGTTAGCGGTCAAAATAAAATCTGGTGCTGGTGAGCCTACTTTGGGTAGTTCAGCAGACGTGTGTATAGGATTCCCTTTTAATGTTACAGTGGCCATAGTTTTTAATATTTAGTGTGTATTCAAAACTAAGAATAATTTGACGGTTAAACTCATAAATTTTATCAATTTTAATATAATTTATTCAAATGAAATCCCTTCAATATTAGATAACTAATTCATAATTTTAAGACACTACAAATCTTAACACTAAAACTATGGAAAATAATCCTCATGCGAGTTCATCGCATCACAGTATGAGTAACGGAAAATGTCCGGTAATGCACGGTGGAAACACAGCGTCCAGTAAATCGGTAATGGATTGGTGGCCTAATGCGCTCAATCTTGACATTCTGCATCAGCATGATACCAAAACCAATCCGTTGGGTCATGACTTTAATTACCATGAGGAATTAAAGAAATTGGATGTTCAAGCGCTTAAAGAAGACCTTCATGATTTAATGACCGATAGCCAAGACTGGTGGCCGGCAGATTGGGGGCATTATGGTGGCTTGATGATTCGTATGGCATGGCACGCCGCAGGGTCTTACAGAATTGCCGATGGTCGTGGTGGAGCTGGAACTGGCAATCAGCGTTTTGCACCACTTAATTCATGGCCGGATAACGTGAGCTTGGACAAAGCCCGTAGATTACTGTGGCCAATCAAGAAAAAATATGGAAATAAAGTTAGTTGGGCCGATTTAATCATTCTCGCAGGTACAATTGCCTATGAAAACATGGGTTTAAAAACCTTTGGTTTTGCCTTTGGTAGAGAAGATATCTGGGGGCCGGAAAAAGACACCTATTGGGGAGCCGAAAAAGAATGGTTGGCACCAAGTGATGAACGGTATGAAAGCGTTGATAAGCCATCCACTATGGAAAACCCATTGGCGGCCGTACAGATGGGATTGATATATGTAAACCCCGAAGGCGTTAATGGAAATCCCGACCCGTTGAAAACAGCTGCCCAAGTTCGTGAGACCTTTAAGCGAATGGCCATGAATGATGAAGAAACCGTTGCTTTAACGGCAGGAGGTCACACCGTGGGTAAAACCCACGGGAATGGTGATGCGAGTATTCTTGGCCTTGATCCTGAAAGTGCTTCAGTAGAAGAGCAAGGTTTTGGGTGGAAAAACCCAACGAGAAGCGGAAAAGGTAAAGATACAGTAACCAGTGGTTTGGAAGGGGCTTGGACAACTCATCCTACCAAATGGGACAATGGCTTTTTTGAAATGCTGTTCAACCATGACTGGGAATCACGAAAAAGTCCAGCCGGAGCTTGGCAATGGGAACCTGTAAGTATTAAAGAGGAAGATAGGCCCGTGGATGTAGAAGATATGAAAACACGCCACAATCCAATGATGACCGATGCCGATATGGCTATGAAGATGGATCCAGCATATCGAGAGATTTCATTGCGATTCAAGAATGATTTTGAGGCGTTTTCCGATGCGTTTGCTAGAGCTTGGTTTAAGCTCACGCACCGTGATATGGGGCCAAAAGATCGTTATTATGGCCCGGATGTTCCTCAAGAAGATTTGATTTGGCAAGATCCCATCCCTAAAGGGAAGAAAGACTATAATGTAGAGGCAGTGAAAGCGAAAATCGCGGCTTCTGGTTTATCGATTTCTGATATGGTATCTACGGCATGGGACAGTGCAAGAACCTTTAGAGGTTCCGATTATAGAGGTGGTGCCAACGGTGCACGTATTCGCTTGGCGCCTCAAAAAGATTGGGAAGGCAATGAGCCCAAACGATTGGCCCATGTACTTTCTGTATTGGAACCCATTGCTGCTGAATTTGGTATAAGTGTAGCCGATGCGATTGTTCTGGCTGGGAATGTAGGTGTGGAAAAAGCAATCAAGAACGCTGGAATGAATATAACTGTTCCTTTTGCACCTGGACGTGGTGATGCAACAGATGCCATGACCGACGGGGAATCTTTTGAACCGCTCGAGCCACTGGCCGATGGTTACAGAAACTGGTTGAAGAAAGACTATGTGGTAAGTGCCGAAGAGTTAATGCTCGACCGTACGCAATTAATGGGACTTACAGCTCCTGAAATGACGGTTCTTGTAGGTGGAATGCGTGTGATGGGTACCAATCATGGTGGAACCAAACACGGAGTGTTTACCAGCAACGAAGGTGCTTTAACCAACGATTTCTTCGTTAACCTTACTGATATGGGTAACTATTGGAAACCTGTAAATGATATTTATGAAATTTGTGACCGTAAAACCGGTAAAGCAAAATGGACAGCTACTAGAATGGATTTGGTTTTTGGTTCAAATTCTATCCTTAGGGCTTATGCTGAAGTATATGCCCAAGACGACAATAAAGAGAAGTTTGTAAAAGACTTTGTCAATGCTTGGACTAAAGTTATGAACGCAGACAGATTTGATTTGTAGATTAATAGCAAGTTTTTGTCTCAAAAGAAAAGGCCTCGCATTTGCGAGGCCTTTTCTATAAAAAAATGCTAATTATAAAGAGGTTTGTTACGTATCTATAGAACTTAAAACCCTGGACATGAATTGATTCAAGGCTTCTTTTTTTGGAGTACCTTCTTTAATCAGTTTGTTTACTTCCAAAGCACCATAAAGGTTGGAAATCAACTCGCCAATAACATCCAGTTCTTCATCCTTAAGAGAAGGAACTTCGGTCAAAGCTTCCAAAGTTTCAATAGTTTCAATGACGAAATCTTCATCGTTTTCCTCAATAAATTGCGTGAGGTGTTTAATTACTGGCAACTTCATCTACTAGATCTTTTAAAACTTCAAATTTGTTGGTCTGTACCTGATTTACAAAAGTTCCCTTTTTGAACGTTGCGAATGTTGGTAAGTTGTTCACATTTGCCAATTTTCGTGATTCAGGAAATTTTTCGGCATCAACCATTACAAACTGTGCATTATCAGTTTCGGTGGCCAATTTTTTGAACTTGGGCTTCATGATACGGCAATTACCACACCAAGAGGCTGAATATTGTACGATTACAATCTCATTTTCGGAAATTAATTGGCCCAAGTTGTCTTGATTTAATTCAGATACCATATTCAACTTAGTTTATGTGAGTGGCTAAATATTCGGCTACACCATTTCTATTGGCATTCATGGCATCTTTACCTTCTTCCCAGTTGGCCGAGCAAACTTCTCCTTTTTCCTGAACATGGGTTAAGGCATCAATGATTCTTAAAAATTCAGAAACATTTCTTCCCAAGGGCATGTTGTTGATGCTTTCGTGTTGTACCACACCTTCTTCATCAATAATATAAGTAGCACGATAACTTACATTGTCACCTTCAACAGTATAAAGACCGGTTTCTTCATCATAAGATTCAGAAGTAATGTCTAAAATCCCTAATGCTGAGGCAAGATTTCTATTGGAATCGGCCAAAATTGGATAGGTAACGCCTTCAATCCCGCCATTGTCCTTAGCAGTGTTTAACCAAGCGAAGTGAACTTCGGCAGTATCGCAAGAGGCACCAATAACTAGGGTGTTTCTTTTTTCGAATTCAGGAAGTGCTGCTTGAAACGCATGCAGTTCAGTAGGACAAACAAAGGTGAAATCCTTTGGATACCAGAAAAGCACTACTTTTTTGTTGTTTTTTAATGCTTCTTCAAGAACGTTAAGTTTAAAAGTGTCGCCCATCTCGTTCATGGCATTAACACTTAAGTTTGGGAATCTTTTTCCAACAAAAGCCATTATATATTTGTTTGAGGTTAATAATGGCACAAATTTAAGTTAAGAAATACCAATAAATAATGATTCTTATCATAAAATCTTATCCTAAAATAGGACATCTGAATTGGCTCAAAATAAAAGGTTGAAAATTATCGATTCAATAATTTCCTACATAAAAAACTATCAATTTAACAATAGCCTAGGGAAAACCCTATTTTTTCAGCAGTGTTCTAATTTTGATTCCAAAAGCGGCAAATAGAAGTGTAGTAAAAGGGCTAAGCCAATTGAAAATAGCATACCCTGCATAGTGTAAGGTATCTACGCCCAATACGCCACTTTGGTAAGCACCACAAGTATTCCAAGGAACCAAAACGGAAGTTACGGTACCACTGTCTTCTAAGGTTCTGGAGAGATTTTCGGGAGCAAGCCCTTTTTCTTTAAATGCTTTGGCATACATCTTTCCAGGAACAACAATTGCCAAGTATTGGTCGCTTGCTGTGATATTTAAAGCAAGACAGCTAGCCACGGTACTGGCAAACAGCCCAAAAGTGGTATGGAATAATTTCAATAACGCTTTGCTTATGGTGGTCAATGCTCCAATGGCGTCCATAATGCCTCCAAAAGTCATGGCGCATAAGATGAGCCAAATGGTCCCAAGCATTTTTGACATGCCTCCGGCTTTAAACAAGCCTTGCAAGGCCTCGTTGTCTGTTGGTACTGCAGTGTCAATTGTAATGGCGTTCATGATGCCTTTGTAACCGGTTGTGAAATCTAAAGTTGATCCGCCACCTATTGTAGTTACAATTCCCGGTTGAAAAACAAGGGCAGCCACGCCACCTAGTAACGTACCTACGAGAAGCGCCACCAAAGGAGATGTTTTTTTAACAATGAGTACAATGACGATAATGGGAACCAAAAATAGCCACGGACTCACATTAAAAGCAGATTTGATGTCCTGAAGTATGAGGTGTGTATCGGCAGCGCCATGGGTTTCCAGATTAAGTCCAATGATTATGAAAACGATTAAGGTAACAATAATGGTTGGAGTCGTGGTGAGAAGCATATACCTAATGTGCGTAAACAAATCGGTGCCAGCCATAGCGGGAGCGAGGTTGGTGGTATCGCTCATAGGCGATATTTTATCTCCAAAGTAAGCACCCGATAAAATGGCTCCAGCCGTCATGCCAAGCGGTACGCCCAGGGCATCGGCAATTCCAATAAGTGCGATACCCACGGTGGCCGAGGTAGTCCAGCTACTGCCAGTGGCTACGGAAATAATAGCGCAAATAATGACACAGGCGGCTAGAAAAATACTGGGGTTCAAGACTTGAAGTCCGTAATAAATCATCGTTGGAATGATCCCGCTAATGAGCCATGTTCCTGCCAGTGCACCCACCATAAGCAAAATCAAAATTGAACTGGAGGTTGACTTGATGTTCTCGGCAACTTCTTCCAGCATTTGATCAAACTTAACCTTGTTGAAAAAGCCAACGATAGCAGCAACGGCTGCACCCATTAACAAGACAAACTGATTGGAGCCACTGAGGGCGTCTTCACCATAAGTATAAACGTTATAGGCTAGCATTCCCACAAGGGCAAATACAGGGATAAGGGCTTCCCAGATGTTTAATTCTCTATTTTCTACAATGTGCTCGTCTTGCGGTGTGCTAGGTTTGATCTCTTGACTTTCCATGAACGTTCTTTAAGTTAGTTTTTGAAATGTAATGTTACAATTTTAGGTTAAGTTATGCAAGTCCCAAAAAAAATGCTAGGCAAAACCTAGCATTGAAATAAACCAGAGATTTTGTGCTAATCCACAATGGAAAGTTCTTTCATGCAAGCTTTCATCATTTGGTAAGTACGCTCTATATCATTATCTAAACCAATGGAAAAGCGAATTAAACCATCACTAAGCCCCATTTCTTTTTGCTCGCTTTCAGGAATTTCGGAAGAAGTTGAAGTACCCGGCGCACTAAATAATGTTTTGTAAAACCCTAAACTTACGGCAAGATAACCAAGATTGCGTTTTTGCATGAGTTCCATAAGTTCATTGGCTTTTTCAAGAGAGCCAACATCTATGGTTAACATGCCGCCAAAACCGTACTCTTCATTCATCATACTTTTAAAAAGATTGTGAGAAGGGTGCGACTTTAAACCAGGATAGACGGTTTTAAGCCCATCTGCTTCAAATTTTTCAGCGAGATAATGTGCATTTTTACTATGCTGTTTCATACGAATGTGAAGCGTTCTCATATTTTTTAAAATGGAAGCTGCCCGCATACTGTCCATAGTTGGCCCCAATAACATACAGGCACCATCATTCACGCTCCGCAGTTGGTTGATAAACTCTTGCGTGCCGCATATAACACCACCCACAGTATCGCTACTACCATTAATGAATTTGGTTAAGCTGTGAATCACTACATCGGCTCCAAATTTATAAGGGGAAATATTTAGAGGGGTAAATGTGTTATCTACCACCAACTTCACACCATGTTTTTTCGCTAGTTGAGCTAGAGCTTGCATGTTTGCAACTTCCAGTAGAGGGTTGCTCACACATTCACAAAAAATAACTTTGGTTTCTGGTTTGATGGCGGCTTCTACGTCTTCAATTTTCGTGATATTAACGAAGGAAGTTTCAATATTTAAACGAGGGGTGAAATTCTTCAAAAAAGCATACGTGCCACCATAAATGGTTCGGCTTGAAACAATATGATCACCATGTTGGCAAAGTTGCAAGAGAACGGAGGTAATGGCACCCATTCCAGAGGCGGTAACATTGGCGGTTTCTGTTCCTTCCATAGCAGCCAAAGCTTCCCCTAAATATAAATTGGATGGCGACGAATGACGGGAATAGAGATAACAACCATCGGCATTGCCTTCAAAGGTATCGAACATGGTTTTGGCTGAAAGAAAAGTGTAGGTAGATGAATCGGAAATGGAAGGATTTACACCTCCAAACTCTCCAAAGTATTGTAAATCTTGAATATGATTCGCTGGTTTAAATGACATGGTTCTGCGTTTTAGTTTATTATCAAATATCTAAAAATTCAGTAAAAAAATCAACGTATATTCAGTTATTCAGTTTTAAAAACTATAATTAATAATTTTAGTTAACTATTTTTCATATTTTACGACAATTTGCTACTTTTGGCAGATAATTTTTCAGTTATGTCTTTAGATGAAATAGATAAAAAACTACTGGGTTACCTTCAAGAGGATTGCAAGCAAACCAACAAGGCTTTGTCTATAAAGTTGAATCTTTCGGTTACAGCTGTTTATGAGCGCATTAAAAAGCTTGAGAAAGAAGGAATTATTTCTAAGTATGTGACCCTGTTGAAAAAGGACAAGATCCAGAAAACTTTTGTAACCTTTTGCCATGTAAAATTAGTTCAGCACACTCAGGGTTTTGTGGTTGAGTTTGAAAAGGAAGTGAAGAAACTACCAGAAGTTTTGGAGGTTTACCATGTGAGCGGAGATTATGATTACCTGCTCAAAGTGGTGGTTTCCAACATGGAATCCTTTAGGGAATTTATGGTTGAAAAGTTGACATCCATTAACCATATTGGGAGTACGCACAGTATGTTTGTTATTAATGAAGTCAAGCACACCACAGCCATAAGTTTATGATGCACTCAAGATTTTATAAAACAGTTGAGCTTTTTTTACTTTTTATATTGATTCCTGTAACACTTACCTTGCCTGCTTGGCCAATTTTAAAAGCTGTTTTAGGTTTAATGGGGTTCGTTTATGTTGTTTTTTATCTTCTAAGAATTGAAAAACTGAAATTTAGACTGGCGAGTCCTTTGGATTGGAAAAGATTTTGGAAGCGAACGCTCATTAAACTACTGGCACTAGCCGTCTTGTCTGTTGTTTATGTATTTCTTTTTGATAAGGAAAATCTCTTTGAGATAGTACTTAACAAGCCAAAACTCTGGATGGTGATTTTGCTGGTGTATAGTTTGCTTTCGGTATATCCACAAGAGTTGGTGTATAGGACATTTTTTTTCAGTAGATATAAAACCTTGTTTTCATCAAAGACACAGCTTGTTTTTATTAACGCCATAGTATTTGCCCTGGCACATTTATTTTTCAGAAATGCTTTAGTTCTGGTGCTTACATTTTTGGGTGGTATAATTTTTGCACTAACTTTCCTGAAAACCAAGTCCACGCTTTTGGTTTCCATTGAGCATGCTATTTATGGGTGTTGGCTGTTTACTGTGGGTATGGGCAATATGCTTGGATTCCCACATTAAAGGGATTTGTTTTTTGTGAGGCAACCATTACTAATAATTTTGCGTCTTTATAAATACAGTATTTTTTTATACCTAAAACTAAACTTTAAACCATGTAATTCTTTATGAGAATAATTATTTGCCTATTTGCAGGTGTTCTTTTGTTTTCTTCCTGTAAAAGTGTTGATGCTTACAATGCGAGCATTACTGAAAAGAAACCTGTAAAAGATTTACAAAACGATGTAGATTATGCCTACAGCAAACTCAAAAAACTGCATCCACATTTATACCAATACACTCCAAAAGATTCTTTAGATCAAGCCTTTGAAAATTTGAAAGCGAGCATTGTCCAGCCCATGACTCCCGAAGAGTTCTATAAAAAACTGGCACCGGTTGTTACAAGAGTAGGCCAAGGGCATTTGAGCACTTCCAGACCTTATCAAAGACTGGAGAAATCAAAAAGAAAATCGCTAAAAGGAAAGCGATTTGAATTTCAGGCGTTAAACTATGAGTTTGTGGAGGGGAAATTATATGTAAAAAAGGTGAACAACTATGATACGTTGTTAATAGGCAGCCAAGTTCTAAAGGTTAATGATGAACCTGTTGACAAGATTTTAGGAAAGTATAAAAAAACCATTGCCTCCGATGGCTACAACACTACGTTTTACAATCGGTTTATGGCACAGCATTTTGGAAAACTTTATATCAGGGACAGAGGATTTCAGGACAGCATTCAAGTGACATTCCAAAAGAAAGATTCGGTCTATTCAAAAATGTTCAGATATGTTAAAAGTGATTCGGTTTATTATGCTCCTGAAAAAACACCAAAAGACTCTATAGCCCCAACCAAACTTACCAAAGCCGAAAAGAAAGAGCTTAAGGCCAAAGCCAAGCAAAAGCGTAAGTATAACAGAATTCACGATTTCAATCCTTCAGAAAATAATTATACCAGAAATTTTGAATTGATTGGAAAGGATAGTGCTGTTGCCTACATGAAAATTAGAGGCTTTAGTGCTGGTAAGTACAAACCCTTCTATGAAAAATCGTTTGATAGTATCAAGGCCAATAAGATACAGAATCTTATCATTGACCTAAGGGATAACAATGGCGGAAGTTTAAGGGAGATCAGTATACTTTATTCCTATTTGGTGCAAGAACCCTTTACGTTTATTAACAAAGCTGAAGTAAATTCACGTATCCCCACATTAAAAGCGTTAATTTCCAAGGGCAATCCAACGGCGCTCAATGTGGTTGGTACCGTTTTATCGCCCATATTTGGGGTGCGGGATGTTATAAAGACACGTAAAGAAGATGGGAAACTATACTACAATTTCAAGGAATCCAAAACCATGGAACCTGCGGAAAACAACTTTTCAGGTAAGGTTTATGTGCTAATCAATGGAAGCTCCTTTTCGGCATCCTCGATTATATCAACCAACCTTCAGGCTACGGGCCGTGCTACGTTTGTGGGCGAAGAAACCGGCGGTGCCTACAATGGTACTGTGGCGGGAAGTTATAAAATTGTGAAACTGCCTACCTCAAAGATAAAGTTGAGAGTGGGCTTATTGCAAATTGAAGCGCCGTACAAGCAACAACCGGATGGCTTCGGGATAAAACCGGACGTAGAAATTCTTCCAGATTTAGAATCACTCCCTGAAACACAAGATAATGCGCTTCAATGGATTTTAAATGAAATTGAGAGGCAGTAATTTAATGAAATGAGTAGTTCCAAAGCCAATATAATTTGTAATTTTACACCTGTTTAATTAAATCAGGATTATATATGAATTCTTACGATGTAGCCATAATAGGGTCTGGACCTGGAGGTTATGTGGCGGCCATTCGCTGTGCCCAATTAGGTATGAAAACGGCTTTGATTGAAAAATACTCAACGTTGGGCGGTACGTGTTTAAATGTTGGATGTATCCCCAGTAAAGCCTTATTGGACTCTTCGCATCATTATGAAGATGCCATATCCCATTTTAACGAACACGGAATCGAAATTTCGGGCGATATCAAAGTCAACCTAAAGCAAATGATTGACCGCAAACAAACGGTTGTAGACCAAACAACTGGCGGTATCGATTTCTTAATGAAAAAAAATAAAATAGAGGTATATCAAGGCGTTGGGAGCTTTAAGGATGCAACCCATATCACGATAACTGGTGAGAAAAAGGAAGAAATTGAGGCCAAGAACACCATTATTGCTACGGGAAGTAAGCCTTCTTCTTTGCCTTTTATTACTATTGACAAAGAACGAATTATTACGTCAACGGAAGCTTTGAAATTAAAAGAAGTGCCTAAGCATTTGTTGGTTATTGGTGGTGGTGTGATTGGTTTGGAACTGGGTCAGGTTTACAAGCGATTGGGCGCCGAAGTTACCGTGATTGAATACATGGACCGAATTATTCCAACCATGGATAGCGGACTTTCAAAAGAACTTACTAAGGTCTTTAAAAAGCAAAAATTCAGTATTAATACGTCCCATAAAGTAAAATCTGTTGAGCGCAAAGGAAATGAAGTCATAGTAAAAGCAGACGATAAAAAAGGAAATGAAGTGGAATTTAAAGGCGACTATTGTTTGGTTTCAGTTGGGCGTCGTCCGTATACTGAGGGCTTGAATGCCGAAGCAGCAGGAGTTAAACTTGATGAAAGAGGCAGAGTGGAAGTCAACGACCATTTACAAACATCAGCGAAAAATATTTATGCCATTGGAGATGTTGTTAAAGGCGCCATGCTCGCTCACAAAGCTGAAGAAGAAGGTGTCTTTGTTGCCGAAACCTTGGCAGGGCAAAAACCGCATGTAGATTACAATCTGATCCCTGGCGTGGTGTATACATGGCCTGAAGTTGCTTCCGTAGGAAAAACCGAAGAACAATTACAGGAAAATAAAGTAGACTATAAGGTAGGGCAATTCCCTATGAGAGCTTTGGGTCGTAGTAGGGCAAGTATGGACTTGGACGGATTTGTAAAAATCCTTGCCGATAAGAATACCGATGAAATTTTAGGAGTCCACATGATTGGCGCTCGTGCTGCCGATATGATAGCTGAAGCCGTGGTTGCTATGGAATACCGTGCTTCTGCAGAAGATGTTTCCAGAATGTCACATGCCCATCCAACCTTTACAGAAGCTATCAAAGAAGCTGCTTTGGCCGCAACTGGAGATAGGGCATTGCATGTTTAAAAGCTTGAAAATTATATATTTGCGAAAAAATTGCCCTGAGTGGCAATTTTTTTTTGATTTTTTTAAAAAAAATATGTGACGAAAAATAATAGCTTGTGTCTAATGAGTAAAGTCTTGTGAAAGAATAACCAATCAGTTGGAGGCGAAAGATAAGTTAAATACTATTTCTGATGAGGAATTGGTGAGGCGTATTGTGAAGAGCAATGACACTCTACTATTTGAAGTTTTGTATGATAGATTTTCATTGGTCGTTTACAATAAGTGTTTGGGGTTTGCAAAAGATGAGGATGAAGCCAAAGATTTGACACAAGATATATTTTTGAAGTTATTTGTCAAGTTGGCGAGTTTTAAAGGGAAGTCTAAATTTTCAACATGGCTATATGCATTTACATATAATCATTGTGTAAATTACGTGAATCGAAATGTTGAGAAAAAAATCAGCAAAAAAGCAGTAGAGGTTGAGTTGGCCGATGATTTAGTTGATTTGGATGAAGACGTAAGTGCATTCGAGCAAATGAAAGTTGAAATGCTAAAGGAAGCGCTAGGTCAAATTTCCCCTGATGATAAAATGGTTTTGCTAATGAAATATCAAGATCAAATGTCTATCAAGGAAATTGAGGAGCTGCTTGGTTTGGGGGAAAGTGCTGTAAAAATGAGAATTAAACGGGCAAAGGATAAACTAATCGATGCTTATTCAAAGATGTCATGAGGGAAAATCCATTTAAATATATAGATAAGCCACTAAAACCAGTTCCTGAAGAGCTTAAGAGCAAGGTCATGAACGATGTTGCCTTGGCTAAACTGTTTATGGAATTGGCCAGATTGTTCTCATTTGATTTAGCCAAAGTTATTGAACTAACTATGGCGAAAAGAAACGATACCAACCACAAAAATTAAAAATATGGACGAATTAAATGATTTAAAAGACAAAACTATAGAAACGTTTTCCGGTATGTTTAATGGATTGGGTGATATGTTACTTAAAGTGGTAATAGCCATTGTGATTATTCTGGTAGGGATTTTAATCACTAAACTTATTGTGGGCATCATTAAAAAGGTTCTTAAGCTTGCAAAGGCTGATAAACTTGATGATAAACTCAATGAGATTGAATTGTTTGGAGACAAAAAACTGAATTTTGATATTGTAAAAATTGTATCCACATTTGTTAAATGGATTCTGTATGTTTTTCTTCTTATAATTGTTTCAGAATATTTGAACCTTACCATTGTTACCCAAGAAGTAGGTAAGTTGCTCAATTATCTGCCTCAATTACTTACAGCACTTATCATTGTCGTTTTTGGACTTTTGCTTGCCAACGCTATAAAAAAAGCAATCAAGTCATTTTTTGATTCAGTCGAACTCTCCGGGGGAAAATTTGTGAGTCAGCTAGTTTTCACTATTATATTGGTATTTGTATCCATCACAGCTTTGAATCAAGCAGGTGTTAATACAGATATTATTACCAATAATATCACGATGGTATTTGGAGGTTTTCTAATTGCTTTTGCTCTTGCTTTTGGAATAGGTGCCAGAAATATTGTGGAAAAAATGCTGAAAGCCTATCATGCAAGACGTGTTTTTGAAATTGGTCAGAGAATTAAAATCAATCATATTGAGGGTGAAATAGAAGCGCTTAACCCTACAACGGTGGTTTTGAATACAAGTAAAGGGAAACTTATCCTTCCCATTGAAGAACTCTCCGATAATCAGATAGAAATTCATGAGTAATTATTTTTAGGATTTGGTTGGTTAGTCCTAGACTATTTGGTTATCACAAGTCCCTTTCATTTTTGAAAGGGGCTTTTTTTTATATGCCACAATTTATTGAGTAATTTGCAAAGAATTTTTTTGACAGTTGAGAACTATTTTTAGCAAAACACTAGAGAATACCAATGTTTGGAAACATAAGCTATTGCTATGGAGCCAAAAATTCACTCATGTTATCAGTCTGGATTCCAACGAATATCCTCAAGAAACCTCAGAATTTGATTTCCTGATCGCTGTGGGTTCACATTCTGAAATTAAAATCACAAATGATCTTGAACAGTTAAAAACCTACCAGACACTTACCAAGGATTGGCTTTTTGGATACTTGTCCTATGATTTAAAAAACAATATTGAAAATCTGGAATCCAAAAATTTTGATGGTTTAGACTTTCCTGACGTCTTTTTTTTTCAACCCAAAAAGATATTTTTCATTAAGGGAAATAGCCTTGAGGTAAGTTATTTGTCGTCTTATGAAAGTGAGATTGAAGCCGATTTGAAAACTATAGGCGAGATGGATTCTTCGCTAGGAACACCCAAGCACGACCCCATCAAAATTAAACTTCGAATTCACAAGGACGACTATTTTAAAAAAGTTGCTAGATTGCTGGAGCACATACACAAAGGAGATGTTTACGAAATAAACTTTTGTCAGGAGTTTTATTCTGAAGAAACACAAATAGCCCCCGTTGAAACCTATTTTAAACTCAATGAGATTTCCAAACCGCCTTTTGCCGCTTTTTTAAAACTCAGCGACAGCTATTTGCTGTCGGCATCCCCAGAGCGTTATCTGAAAAAATCCGGTTCAAAAGTCAGTTCCCAGCCCATAAAAGGAACCGCCAAAAGAGCCGCCAATGAAGTAGAGGATATGTTGCTCAAAGAAGCATTGGCCAATGATATGAAAGAGCAAAGCGAGAATATCATGATTGTGGATTTGGTTAGGAACGATTTGTCTCGAGTGGCCCTAAAAGGAAGCGTAAAAGTAGATGAATTGTGTAAGGTCTATACGTTTGAGCAAGTGCACCAACTTATTTCCACCATTACCTGTGAAGTAGAAACTAAAATACATCCTGTAGATATTATCAGAGCCACATTTCCTATGGGAAGCATGACAGGGGCACCAAAAATTTCGGCCATGAAGCTTATTGAAACGTATGAAGAAACCAAACGCGGACTGTATTCTGGGGCTGTTGGGTATTTTACTCCAAACGGTGATTTCGATTTTAATGTAGTGATACGAAGTATTCTTTATAACGAGAAGAACAAGTATGTTTCCTACTCGGTTGGCGGCGCTATAACGGCCAAAAGTGACCCCGTGAAAGAATATGAAGAGTGTCTGGTAAAGGCTAAAGCAATGCGTGAGGTTTTAGAGGGCTAAATCTCAGTATAAGTTGGTATATTTATAACCTAATTTAGACTGGCTTGCTCGACCTGTTTAGCAAATATATTGACAAAGAATTAGCCTTTATTAAGGACAAAAAACTTCTTGTGGCCATTTCCGGTGGCTTGGACAGCGTGGTTTTGGCCCATTTGTGTGCCCAACTCCAACTCAACATCAGCCTAGTGCATTGTAATTTCAACTTACGGGGAAATGAGAGTGATGAAGATGAATCTTTTGTTCTGCAATTGGCAGAAGATTTGGAATTAGAGGTTTTCTTAGAAAGTTTTGAGACCGAAACATATGCCCAAGAACACAAAATATCCATTCAAATGGCCGCAAGGGAATTGCGCTATGTCTGGTTTGAAGAGCTGGCCAGCCAACTTCATTATGATTACATCTTGACTGCCCATCATGCCGATGACAATTTGGAAACCTTTCTTATCAATCTTTCCCGCGGGACAGGCTTGGATGGATTGGTAGGGATTCCTGAAAAGAACGGAAAATTAGTACGACCATTATTGCCTTTTTCCCGTGAAGAAATTCAAATTTTTGCTGGGAAGAACCAGATCAAATGGCGAGAGGATAGCAGCAATGCGTCAACAAAATATCTTCGGAATAAACTACGTCATGATGTGATTCCCAAACTAAAAGCAGTGAACCCGCAATTCCTTCAAAATTTCAGTAAAACGCAACAGCATTTACGAGAAAGCAAACAATTTTTGGATTCGATTTCAGAAGAGATTGCGGGAAAAGTAGTTGATAGAGTAGATGGAGACGTAAGGTATTTCAACATTGAAAAAATTAAAAGCTTTAATCATTTTAAAACAGTTTTATATCAGTTGTTTAAAGATTGTGGATTTAATGAATGGAATGATATTGAAGAGCTCTTGGATGCTCAAACAGGGAAATGTGTTTTTTCCAAAACCCACAGACTTTTAAAAAACAGAGAATACCTGGTACTCTCTAATCTTCCCGAGGATAGCCGTAAAGCAACTCTTAAGATTTTTGAAGGCGATGAAAGTATAGAAACCTCTCTTGGAACCCTTACTTTGGAAGATGTAAATGCAATGGGACAATCCATTTCCCAGATTGTCTATGTTGATAAAGATTTGTTAAAGTTTCCTCTAACTGTAAGACATTGGGAAAAGGGCGACTATTTTTATCCCTTTGGAATGCAAGGCAAGAAGAAACTGAGCAAGTTTTTTAAGGACGAAAAGTATTCAGCTTTGGAAAAAGAAAAAGTACTGGTGCTTTGTTCTAAAGATAACATTGTTTGGGTTCTAAACAAACGACTTGACAACCGATTTAAAGTGACTCAAGACACACAAAACATATTAAAAATTTCAATCCTAACATGAAACATTTTCTAACCCTATTTCTGCTGTTTTTTTCAATAAGTTTTGCTTCCAGAGCGCAAGTTCTTGATCCGGTGCAATGGACCGTAGAAACCCAGAAACTATCTGATAGTGAATTCAATTTGGTTTACAAAGCAAAGATTGATCTCCACTGGCATTTATATTCACAGAATCTTCCTGAAGGTGGTGCATTACCTACGGAGTTTGTCTACGATTCGGTTCAACAAGTTAATAATTACCAACTCATAGGTAAAGCTATTGAAAGTAAGTCTGTTACGGAGTACGATAAGGTGTTTGAAATGGATTTGACTTATTTTGAAAGCAATGCAACGTTCACCCAGAAAATAAAACTTTTGAATCCGAGTCTAAAATCAATAAATGCTGAAATTTCTTATCAGGCGTGTGATGATCAGAGGTGTATATATAAATTCAAGAATGTTGAGTTTGATTTAACCAATGCTAAACCAGTTGAAGCAGGAAACGATGAAGTTGTTGCTGATACAACCCATGTAAATACTAGTAATACTGAGGAACCTACACTTGAATCTGAAAATTCCGGAGATAAGGGACTCTTGGGGATTTTCTTTACTTCCTTTTTCTTAGGCTTTCTGGTTTTATTAACACCTTGTGTATTTCCTATGATACCAATGACTGTTAGTTTTTTTACCAAACAAAGCAAGGACAAAGCTTCGGGAATCAAAAACGCAGTAGTATATGGCGTGTTTATCATTGCTATTTATACTTTATTGGGAACTGCGGTATCAGCTGTTTTTGGTAGTAATGCCATGTATGAGTTTTCTACTGGAGTTTTCTTCAATATTTTAATGTTTATCATTCTCATAGTTTTTGCTTTCTCATTTCTTGGTGCATTTGAAATAATGCTGCCTAACTCTTGGGTTAATAAAGTAGATAAAGGCGCTAGTAAAGGAGGGCTTATTGGAATTTTCTTTATGGCTCTGGCTTTGGCAGTAGTATCTTTTTCTTGCACTTTTCCCATAGCAGGAACAGCTCTTTTAGATGCTGCAACCAAAGGAGGCATTGCTCCAATAATAAGTATGCTTGGGTTCTCTTCTGCAATCGCCTTGCCCTTTGCATTATTTGCCTTTTTTCCAAGTTGGTTAAATTCACTACCAAAATCAGGAGGATGGCTTAACACAGTGAAGGTAGTCTTAGGTTTTTTGGAGTTAGCGTTTGCCTTTAAATTTCTTTCCATGGTCGATTTGGTACTAGAATGGCATATATTGGAAAGAGAGGTCTTTTTAGCTATTTGGATAGCCATCTTTGGTACTTTGGGACTATATCTATTAGGCAAAATAAAACTTCCACATGATTCACCATTGGATTATATTTCGGTAGGAAGGTTAAGTATGGCAATTATTGTTTTGGCTTTTACCTTTTATTTGATCCCTGGTCTTTGGGGAGCACCTCTAAAATTAGTGAGCGGCTTTCCTCCGCCGATGAGTTCAAATAGTGAATCACCATATGGTGTTGGCTACATGAAAAAGCAAACAGCAGTATCAGGTAAAGCTTCCAAAGAATTGCCTGTTGGCGCCTATCTTGGCCCTCACGATTTAATTGCCTTTCATGATTATGAAGTTGGTTTGGCATATGCCAAGTCAGTAAATAAACCAGTTATGGTAGATTTTACAGGAATCACTTGTGTTAACTGTAGAAAAATGGAAGAGCATGTTTGGATAGACAGCAGAGTGTTTAACCTGTTGGATAACGAGTTAATTCTGATTTCACTTTATGTGGACAATAGGGATAAGCTACCCGTTGATGAGCAGTATGAATCTGAATTTTCAGGTAATTATATTAAAACCTATGGACAAAAATGGTTGGAGCTTCAGCAGATAAAATACAATACCAACGCCCAACCTCTTTATGTTATACAAGATACCAATGGAAATGATTTAATACACTCGGTAGGCTACACTCCAGATTCAGATGAATACTATGAATGGCTGAAAACAGGTCTGGAGAATTTCAAAAAACAGTAAATACAAAGCGGGTAACTCCCGCTTTTTTAGTTTTAAAATTGTAGATTTACCAAAACACCCTTATGACCATCCAAGGCAACATTGTTGATGTACTGAACAAACGCATTTTCAAAGGCGAAGTTAACATTGAAAACAATAGGATTATATCTATTTCGGAAAAGGAGCACACCATTGAAAATTATATTCTTCCAGGGTTTGTTGATGCACACATTCATATAGAAAGCTCCATGTTGGTGCCTAGTGAGTTTGCACGAATTGCCGTGTGCCATGGTACGGTTTCCACGGTCTCCGATCCGCATGAGATTGCTAATGTTTTAGGAGTAGAAGGTGTAGAGTTTATGATTGAGAATGGAAAGAAAACACCTTTTAAGTTCAATTTTGGCGCACCATCTTGTGTGCCTGCCACCACTTTTGAAACGGCCGGAGCTTGTATTGATTCTGAAGCGGTCAAGGCATTGCTTTCCAAGCCAGATATCAAATATTTAACAGAAATGATGAACTATCCTGGTGTTATTTTTGACGATGAGGAAGTTTTGAAAAAAATAGCTTGGGCCAAACATTTTAAGAAACCCATTGACGGTCATGCACCTGGCTTGCGAGGGGAGAGACTGGACAAGTATATCTCGGCGGGTATTTCTACCGATCACGAATGCTTTACTTATAACGAAGCGTTGGAAAAACTGCAAAAGGGCATGAAAGTGTTGATTCGTGAAGGTAGTGCGGCCAAAAATTTCAAGGCCTTGATTGACTTGTTACCTGATTATTATAACGAAATCATGTTTTGCAGCGATGATAAACATCCTGATGATTTATTGGTGGGGCACATTAACCAATTGTGTGCTCGAGCGATAGCACAAGGGAATGATATCTTCAAGGTATTACAGGCGGCCTGCATTAACCCGGTAAAACATTATGGCTTGGGGGTAGGTTTAGTGCAAGTAAACGATTTGGCCGATTTTATTGTTGTTGAAGATTTGAAGGATTTTAAAGTTTTACAAACCTATATCAATGGAAACTTGGTTTTTGATCAAGGTATTTCCAAAATTCCATCTGTAGCTTTTTCAAAACCAAACAACTTCAATACCAATAAAAAGCAAGTGTCCGATTTCAGACTTCAATCCAGTGCTGAGAAGATTCGAGTAATTGAAGCTTTGGATGGCGAATTGATTACGAGGGAATTAATTTCTGAAACTCTAGTTGAACATGGTGCTTTAGCTTCGGATGTAGGCAATGATATTCTTAAAATAGCAGTGGTCAATCGATATAACAATGAAAATCCCTCAATAGCTTTTATTAAGAATTTTGGATTAAAAAAGGGAGCTATTGCCAGTTCAGTAGCCCACGATTCCCACAATATTGTGGTTGTTGGAACCACCGATGAAGCTATTTGTGAAGCAGTAAATGCAATTATTGAACAAAAAGGAGGGGTGTGTGCCCATTCTGAGGAAGAAACCATTCTGGTTCCTCTCCCTGTGGCAGGTATCATGAGTGATCAAGATGCCGAGACTGTTGGTAAAAACTATGCCTACGCCGATGCTTATGCCAAACAATTAGGCAGTACCTTAAAAGCACCTTTTATGACCCTTTCTTTTATGGCGCTGTTGGTTATTCCGTCTTTAAAACTAAGTGATAAAGGTTTGTTTGATGGTAATGCGTTTCAGTTTGTTACTATTGAAGCCTAGATAATTTATATTAATTTTCCTACATTTGAGCAAATGATTATGTATGCTCAAAAAAGTTTTTGGAAGTGCTGTTTTTGGGGTAGATGCCACCACAATCACTGTAGAAGTTAATGTAGATACCGGTATTGGGTATCACTTGGTAGGCTTGCCGGATAATGCCATTAAAGAAAGTAATTTCCGTATCGCGGCGGCACTTCAGAATAACGGGTATAAAATTCCGGGCAAAAAGCTCATTATCAACATGTCACCTGCCGATATGCGTAAAGAAGGCAGTGCCTACGACCTGACCCTGGCTATGGGAATTCTGGCCGCTTCCAATCAAATAAAAGCTGAAAATCTTGAAGACTTCCTCATTATGGGTGAATTGTCTTTGGATGGTAACCTTCAGCCTATAAAAGGAGCCTTGCCCATAGCCATTAAGGCTAGGGAAGAAGGGTTTAAAGGGTTTATTCTTCCTGTTCAGAATGCTAAGGAAGCGGCTATTGTAAATGATATCCAGGTCTTTGGGGTTGAAAATATTAAACAGGTCATTGATTTTTTTGATAAGGATATTCCTTTGGAACAAACCCTGGTAGATACACGGGAAGAATTCTATAAAAACTTGGAGTTTCCTGAACATGATTTTGCCGATGTAAAGGGACAGGAATCCATTAAGCGATGCATGGAAATTGCAGCGGCCGGCGGACATAATATTATTCTCATTGGTCCACCGGGTGCAGGAAAAACCATGTTAGCCAAACGCTTGCCCAGCATCTTGCCGCCCATGACCTTGAAAGAGGCCTTGGAAACCACCAAAATCCATTCGGTAGCCGGTAGGATGAAAGAAAACACTGGATTGTTAGCACAACGCCCTTTTAGAAATCCCCACCACACTATTTCAGATGTCGCCTTGGTAGGAGGCGGTACTTTCCCACAGCCTGGGGAAATTTCCTTAGCCCATAATGGCGTTTTATTTTTGGACGAGTTACCAGAGTTTAAGCGTACGGTCTTGGAAGTCATGCGTCAACCTTTGGAGGATAGGGAAGTAACCATTTCAAGGGCTAGATTTACCATTACCTATCCGTCATCGTTTATGCTGGTAGCCAGCATGAACCCCAGTCCGAGTGGGTACTTCAATGAACCAGGTGCGCCGGTCACTTCAACACCTGCTGAAATGCAACGGTATTTGAGCAAAATTTCAGGGCCATTACTGGATAGGATAGACATTCATATTGAAGTCACACCGGTACCTTTTGAAAAACTTTCCGAAGAGAGAAAGGCCGAAGCATCCGTTGAGATACGTAACAGGGTGATAGCTGCTAGGGATATTCAGACCGAACGGTTTCAGGCCTTGGAAAATGTACATTACAATGCGCAGATGAGCACAAAACTCATCAGGAAGTATTGCCAACTGGATGAAACTTCGCTTAGCCTTTTGAAAACCGCCATGGAACGCTTAAATTTATCGGCAAGAGCTTACGATCGTATTTTAAAAGTGGCACGCACCATTGCCGATCTTGAGCAGAGCGAACACATTACTCAAGCCCATATTGGCGAGGCTATCCAATACAGAAGCTTGGATAGAGATGGCTGGTTGGGGTAAAATTTAACCCACAATGAAATATTTAGTTATAGGGATTGCACTTTTGGCGTTTAGTTGTAACAAAACGGAGAATACAACTTTGAAAGAAGAGGTGAAAACCCCCGAACTTTCGCTGGAATGGGCCAACAAGCTATCCAAATTACCTTTGCACTGTATCACGACCGAATACCCGAATAAATTGGGGCAGGTGTTGGAAGATTCCACCGATTTAAAACCACCCGCTACGTTGCATCCCGCTTT
>JAGQZG010000049.1 GCA_020435705.1 Mangrovimonas sp. | reverse complement strand
GTTAAAAACATGATTACTGGTGCGGCACAGATGGACGGCGCTATCCTAGTTGTAGCAGCTACTGACGGCCCAATGCCACAAACTCGTGAGCACATCCTTTTAGGACGTCAGGTAGGTATTCCACGTATCGTTGTGTTCATGAACAAAGTTGACATGGTGGATGACGAAGAGCTTTTAGAGCTTGTTGAAATGGAAGTAAGAGACTTGTTAAACTTCTACGAGTATGATGGAGACAATGGACCTGTAATTGCTGGTTCAGCTCTTGGTGCTCTTAACGGAGAAGAAAAATGGGTTAAAACTGTTATGGATTTGATGGAAGCTGTTGACAGCTGGATTGAACTTCCTCCAAGAGATGTTGAGAAGCCATTCTTGATGCCTGTTGAAGACGTTTTCTCTATTACTGGTCGTGGTACTGTTGCCACTGGTCGTATCGAAACTGGTGTTGCTAATACTGGAGATCCTGTAGAGATTATTGGTATGGGAGCTGAGAAATTGACTTCTACTATTACTGGAGTTGAGATGTTCCGTAAAATCCTTGACAGAGGTGAAGCTGGTGATAACGTAGGTCTATTGTTGAGAGGTATTGAAAAAACCGACATCAAAAGAGGTATGGTTATCTGTAAGCCAGGTTCTGTTAAGCCACATGCTAAATTCCAAGCTGAGGTTTATATCCTTAAAAAAGAAGAAGGTGGTCGTCACACACCATTCCACAACAACTACCGTCCACAGTTCTACGTACGTACAACTGACGTAACTGGTAACATTAACTTACCAAGCGGTGTTGAAATGGTTATGCCTGGTGACAACTTAACAATCACTGTTGATTTGATCCAACCAATTGCATTAAACGAAGGTTTACGTTTTGCTATCCGTGAAGGTGGTAGAACAGTTGGTGCCGGTCAGGTAACTAAGATTTTAGACTAAGAATAAATTTATATATAAGTAAGGTGTCCGCCCAAATGTGGCGGGTACCTTCACTTATTTACGGGTTTAGCTCAGTTGGTAGAGCACTGGTCTCCAAAACCAGGTGTCGGGAGTTCGAGCCTCTCAACCCGTGCGATACTAGAGATTATCTTTAGACCACATTAAAACAATATAAATGGCATTTATAAATTATATAAGGGATTCATTTGAGGAATTGAAAAACCATGTGACTTGGCCTACTTGGGTTGAAGCCCAAAAGTTAACCGTTCTTGTGGCTACATTTTCAATTCTGTTTTCACTGGCAATCTGGGGAATAGATACAGTATTCAGCCATGTTGTGGAATTATATTTTAAATGGATTAAAGGATAATAAAACTTGGAGCTATGTCTGAAGTGAGTGAAAAAAAATGGTATGTGGTTAGAGCTGTAAGCGGCCAAGAAAATAAGATCAAAACTTACATAGAGAATGAAATAGCCCGTTTAGGGTTACAGGAATACGTAGATCAAGTTTTGGTTCCAACAGAGAAAGTGATTCAAATACGCAATGGAAAGAAAATCAATAAAGAGCGTGTTTACTTTCCTGGTTATATAATGATTCAAGCAAATTTAAGTGGAGAAATACCACACATTATAAAGTCAATAACCAATGTTATTGGGTTTTTAGGTGAAACCAAAGGTGGGGATCCTGTGCCGTTAAGACAATCTGAAGTGAACAGAATGTTAGGTAAGGTTGACGAACTATCAGTAGATGCTGATGCAAATGTCAATATTCCTTACACGATCGGTGAAACCGTAAAAGTTATAGATGGTCCTTTCAATGGTTTTGATGGTACTATCGAAAAAATAAATGAAGAGAAGCGTAAGCTTGAAGTGATGGTGAAAATTTTCGGAAGAAAAACACCATTGGAATTAAGCTATATGCAAGTAGAAAAAGTATAATTATTGTTACACCAGATACCGATGCTCATCTATTGCTTCCAATAATTGGATGAACATCATTAAAATTAATTAAAAATGGCAAAAGAACTATTTAAAGTAGTTAAACTACAAGTTAGGGGAGGTGCAGCGAATCCATCGCCACCGGTTGGACCCGCTTTAGGTGCCGCTGGAGTTAACATCATGGAGTTTTGTAAACAGTTCAACGCAAGAACTCAGGATAAACCTGGTAAAGTTCTTCCAGTTGTAATCTCTGTTTACAAAGACAAGTCTTTCGACTTTGTTATCAAAACTCCTCCTGCAGCAGTACAATTATTAGAAGCGGCCAAGGTGAAGAAGGGTTCTGGTGAGCCTCACGTTAGAAAAGTAGCGAGAATTACCTGGGATCAGGTTAGAACCATCGCTGAAGACAAAATGCAAGATTTAAATGCATTTACTATCGACTCTGCCATGAGAATGGTTGCCGGTACAGCGAGATCAATGGGGATAACCGTTAAAGGTGGTCAAGAACCTAACTAATCTAACACGAATTTAAGATGGCAAGATTAACAAGAAAACAAAAAGAAGCTCAAGCTAAAATTGAAAAAGGTAGACTTTATTCAGTTGAAGAAGCTTCTCAGCTAGTTAAAGACATTACCTCTACCAAGTTTGATGCTTCAGTGGATATCGCTGTACGTTTGGGCGTTGATCCTCGAAAAGCAAACCAAATGGTGAGAGGTGTAGTTACACTTCCTCATGGAACAGGTAAAGACGTGAAAGTTTTAGCGTTGGTAACTCCTGATAAAGAAGCAGAAGCTAAAGAAGCAGGAGCCGATTACGTAGGTCTTGACGACTATCTTGATAAAATCAAGAATGGTTGGACAGATGTAGACGTTATCATTACCATGCCAAGTGTAATGGGTAAACTGGGGCCTTTAGGGCGTGTATTAGGGCCTCGTGGCTTAATGCCAAACCCTAAAACCGGTACCGTTACTATGGATATCGCTAAAGCTGTAAGTGAAGTAAAAGCTGGTAAAATTGACTTTAAGGTTGATAAAACCGGTATCGTTCATGCCTCAATTGGGAAAGCATCATTCAGTGCTGACAAAATTGCGGGCAATGCAAACGAATTAATTCACACTTTGATAAAATTAAAACCAACTGCCGCTAAAGGAACTTATGTGAAAAGCATTTTCATGTCAAGTACTATGAGTCCTAGTGTTGCTGTTGATCCTAAAGTAAATTAATAAGTTAAGTAGTTAAAAGACTTTAATCATGACAAGAGAAGAAAAATCATTGGTAATTGAAGAGTTAACTGCTCAACTGGCTGAAAATAACAACATTTATTTGGCTGATATTTCAGGATTGAACGCAGGTAACACTTCCGATTTACGTCGTGCTTGTTTCAAAGCAAACGTAAAATTAGCAGTAGTTAAGAACACCTTGCTTGCAAAAGCAATGGAAGCTTCAGATAAAAACTTCGGAGACCTCCCAACAGTATTGAAAGGAAATACCTCCGTAATGTATGCTGAAACTGGTAACGCTCCAGCTAAAGTAATCAAAGCCTTCCGTAAAAAATCTGAAAGACCTTTATTGAAAGGGGCTTTCATTGAGGAAGCTATTTACATTGGTGATGAGCAATTGGATGCCCTTGTTGACATCAAATCTAAAGAAGAGTTGGTTGGAGATATCATTGCCTTGTTGCAATCTCCTGCTAAGAACGTTATTTCTGCTCTTCAGTCAGGTGGTGGAAAATTGGCAGGTATCCTTAAAACCTTATCCGAAAAAGAAGGATAAGCTTAGCGAGTACGCACTTTTTACATTATAAATTAAATTTTTAAAAAACATTTTAAACGATAGAAAAATGGCAGATTTAAAAGATTTCGCAGAACAATTAGTTAACCTTACTGTTAAAGAAGTAAACGAGTTAGCTCAAATATTAAAAGATGAGTATGGTATTGAACCTGCTGCTGCTGCACCTGTAATGATGGCTGGTGGCGCTGCTGGTGGTGATGCCGCTGCTGCTGAAGAGAAAACAGAATTTGATGTTGTTCTTAAAGCTGCAGGTGCTTCTAAATTGGCTGTAGTTAAATTAGTTAAAGAATTAACTGGTTTAGGTCTTAAAGAAGCAAAAGAATTAGTTGATGGAGCACCTGGTGTTATCAAAGAAGGTGTTTCTAAAGACGAAGCTGAAGGCTTAAAATCTTCTTTAGAAGAAGCTGGAGCTGAAGTTGAGCTTAAGTAAGCTTAACAACCTACAATACAAAGGTTTAGGTCTGTCCACAATTGCTGGATAAGACCTAAACCATTTTGCGTATATAATTGTAAATACGCAACAACACATAGTTTTTAATCAAAATCCGTCCATTGATGTTAGCAACACAAGCTGAAAGAACAAACTTCACATCTATTGTCAATAGAACAGAGTATCCGGATTTTTTGGATATCCAGATTAAATCCTTCCAGGATTTTTTCCAGCTAGAAACAAAATCTGAAGAAAGAGGAAATGAAGGGTTGTACAATACCTTCATGGAAAACTTCCCAATTACTGATACAAGAAACCAATTTGTACTGGAATTTTTAGATTATTTTATCGATCCGCCTAGATATACCATCGAAGAATGTATTGAAAGAGGATTAACTTACAGTGTACCCTTGAAAGCAAGGTTGAAATTGTACTGTACAGACCCTGAACATGAAGATTTTGAAACCATTGTCCAGGATGTGTACTTAGGAACCATTCCTTACATGACTCCAAGTGGTACGTTTGTTATTAATGGTGCCGAGCGTGTAGTTGTTTCTCAATTGCACCGTTCGCCAGGGGTTTTCTTCGGACAATCTTTCCATGCCAATGGAACCAAATTATATTCAGCTAGGGTCATCCCATTTAAAGGATCTTGGATTGAATTTGCTACTGACATTAACAATGTTATGTATGCCTATATTGATCGTAAAAAGAAGTTACCTGTAACGACTCTCTTTAGAGCTATTGGCTTTGAGCGTGATAAGGATATTCTTGAAATTTTCGACTTGGCTGAAGAAATCAAAGTGTCTAAAACAGGTCTTAAAAAGTATATTGACAGAAAATTAGCGGCTCGTGTTTTGAACACATGGCATGAAGATTTTGTGGACGAAGATACTGGTGAAGTTGTGTCTATTGAGCGTAACGAGATTGTTCTAGATCGTGATACAGTACTTGACAAAGATAATATTGAAGAAATTATCGATGCCAATGTTAAAACAATTCTTTTGCATAAAGAGAGTTCAGAACAAGGAGATTATGCCATTATTCACAACACACTGCAAAAAGATCCTACCAACTCCGAAAAAGAAGCAGTAGAACATATCTACCGTCAGCTACGTAATGCTGAACCGCCAGACGAAGAAACGGCTCGCGGTATTATAGATAAATTGTTTTTCAGTGACCAACGTTACTCTTTAGGTGAAGTAGGACGTTACAGAATGAACAAAAAATTAGGTCTTGATATTGGTATGGATAAGCAAGTGCTTACCAAGGAAGATATCATTACCATTGTAAAATATTTAATTGAGCTTATCAACTCCAAAGCTGAGATTGATGATATTGACCACTTATCCAACCGTCGTGTTCGTACAGTTGGTGAGCAGTTATCTCAACAGTTTGGTGTTGGTTTGGCTCGTATGGCTCGTACCATTCGTGAGCGAATGAACGTTCGTGATAACGAAGTGTTTACGCCTATTGATTTGATCAATGCAAAAACATTGTCTTCAGTGATCAACTCTTTCTTTGGAACCAATCAGTTGTCTCAGTTCATGGATCAAACAAATCCATTGGCAGAAATCACACACAAGCGTCGTTTATCGGCTCTTGGACCAGGTGGTTTATCCCGTGAAAGAGCAGGTTTTGAGGTACGTGACGTTCACTATACCCATTATGGTCGTTTATGCCCAATTGAAACTCCTGAAGGACCAAACATTGGTTTGATTTCATCTTTGGCCGTATATGCTAAGGTGAATTCTATGGGATTCATCGAGACGCCATATCGCCCTGTTCAAGATGGTGTAGTTGATATTAAAGGAGAGCCGATCTATTTGAGTGCTGAAGAAGAAGAAGAGAAATTGGTTGCTCAAGCGACTGTTAAAGTAGATGATAAAGGTAAGATCCTTCATGATAAAGTTATCGCAAGAATGGAAGGTGACTTCCCTGTAATTGAACCAGATAAAGTTCACTATACAGACGTATCACCAAACCAAATTGCCTCTATTTCGGCTTCTTTGATTCCGTTCTTGGAACATGATGATGCGAACCGTGCCTTGATGGGATCAAACATGATGCGTCAAGCCGTTCCATTGCTACGCCCACAAGCACCTATTGTAGGTACTGGATTGGAAAGACAAGTGGCTACAGATTCCCGTGTCTTGATTAATGCCGAAGGTGACGGTGTTGTTGAATATGTAGATGCTAACGAAATTGTTATCAAATACTCAAGAACTGAGGACGAAGCCAAAGTTAGCTTTGATAGTGATGTGAAAACCTATCCATTGGTTAAGTTCAGAAAAACCAACCAAGGTACAAGCATCAACTTAAAGCCTATTGTTAGAAAAGGCGATAAAGTTGCCAAAGGGCAAGTATTGTGTGAAGGATATGCTACGCAAGGAGGAGAATTAGCTCTTGGTAGAAATATGAAAGTAGCCTTCATGCCTTGGAAAGGATACAACTTCGAGGATGCGATTGTGATTTCTGAAAAAGTGGTTCGCGAAGATATTTTCACCTCAATCCACATTGATGAATATGCTCTGGAAGTAAGGGATACCAAGTTAGGTAATGAAGAACTGACCAACGATATTCCAAACGTTTCTGAAGAAGCTACCAAAGATTTGGATGAAAACGGTATGATCCGTGTGGGTGCCGAAGTAAAACCTGGCGATATTTTGATTGGAAAGATTACACCTAAAGGTGAAAGCGATCCAACACCAGAAGAAAAACTACTTCGTGCCATCTTTGGAGACAAAGCGGGAGATGTTAAGGATGCCTCTTTAAAAGCATCACCATCTCTTAATGGTGTGGTTATAGACAAGAAATTATTCTCACGTGCTATCAAAGACAAGCGTAAACGTGCTAAGGATAAAGAAGACATCGTTCAATTGGAAGAACTTTACCAAAAGAAATTTGATGATCTGAAAGATGTTCTTGTTGAAAAGTTATTTGAAATCGTAAGTGGTAAAACCGCTCAAGGAGTATATAATGATTTAGGTGA
The DNA here is from genome assembly GCA_020435705.1 of Mangrovimonas sp. Taxonomy (GTDB): domain Bacteria; phylum Bacteroidota; class Bacteroidia; order Flavobacteriales; family Flavobacteriaceae; genus HKST-UBA85. The sequence goes on along the minus strand of JAGQZG010000049.1, from coordinate 7,954 downwards.
AGAAGTGCTTCCTAAAGGAAAAAAATTCACTCAAAAAATGTTGAACGCCGTTGAGGATTATACCCACTTGACTTCTGGAATGTGGACGACAGATGACCATACAAATAAATTGGTGGCCGACCTAATCCACAACTATAAGATTAAAGAAAATGACCTTCAAGGGTCGCTAAGACGTGAGAAGTTTACCATTTCTGTAGGAGATGAACTTCCAGCAGGTATTATCAAACTGGCTAAAGTTTACATTGCTAAAAAACGTAAACTGAAAGTGGGTGATAAGATGGCAGGACGTCACGGAAATAAAGGTATTGTTGCCCGTATCGTAAGAGAAGAAGACATGCCATTCCTTGAAGATGGAACACCGGTTGATATCGTATTGAACCCACTAGGGGTACCTTCACGTATGAACATTGGTCAAATTTATGAAACGGTTCTTGGTTGGGCCGGTCAAAAATTAGGACGCTCATTTGCAACGCCAATTTTTGATGGAGCTACCATAGACCAAATTAATGAGTTGACCGACGGTGCTGGAATCCCTCGTTATGGACATACCTATCTATACGATGGAGGAACAGGAGAACGTTTTGACCAAGCGGCAACAGTAGGTGTTATTTACATGCTTAAGCTAGGCCATATGGTTGACGATAAGATGCACTCACGTTCCATAGGACCTTACTCTCTTATTACGCAACAGCCTCTTGGTGGTAAAGCACAATTTGGTGGTCAGCGTTTTGGTGAGATGGAGGTTTGGGCTCTTGAAGCTTATGGCGCATCAAGCACCCTACGTGAAATCTTGACGGTAAAATCTGATGATGTCATTGGTAGAGCCAAAACTTACGAGGCTATCGTAAAAGGGGAACCTATGCCAGAACCTGGACTTCCAGAATCATTCAACGTGTTGATGCACGAATTGAAAGGTCTTGGATTGGACATCAGATTAGAAGAGTAATAATATCATAAAGGGTAGTGCCTTTCGGGGCACTACCAAACGTTAATAAAATTCGATAGTACCATATATTATGGCAAGAAAACAAGATAAGAATACTGTACAGAGATTTAATAAAATCTCGATAGGTTTAGCGTCTCCGGAATCTATTCTAGCTGAATCCAGAGGTGAAGTTCTAAAACCTGAAACTATCAATTATCGAACTCATAAACCGGAACGTGACGGTTTGTTCTGCGAGCGTATTTTTGGTCCTGTAAAGGATTATGAATGTGCTTGTGGAAAATATAAGCGTATTCGCTACAAAGGCATTGTTTGTGACCGTTGTGGTGTTGAAGTAACCGAGAAGAAAGTCCGTCGTGATAGAGTCGGTCATATTAATTTAGTGGTGCCCGTAGCACACATTTGGTATTTCCGTTCTTTACCTAACAAAATAGGATATCTTCTAGGGTTGCCATCCAAAAAATTGGACATGATTATCTACTACGAAAGATACGTAGTGATTCAACCGGGTATTGCCAAAAACATTGACGGTGATGCCTTACAAGCAATGGATTTCTTGACTGAAGAAGAATATTTGAATATTCTGGAAACACTTCCGCAGGATAACCAATACCTAGATGATACCGATCCTAATAAATTTATTGCTAAAATGGGAGCTGAATGTTTGTCAGACCTTTTGGCAAGAACTAATTTGGATGAATTGTCTTATGAATTGAGACATAAAGCAAACAACGAGACTTCTAAACAAAGAAAAACAGAAGCTTTAAAACGTTTGCAAGTTGTTGAAGCTTTCCGTGAATCAAACAACAATAGAGAAAACCGTCCTGAATGGATGATCATGAAGGTGGTGCCAGTTATTCCACCAGAATTACGCCCATTGGTACCATTGGATGGTGGTCGTTTTGCTACTTCGGATTTGAATGATCTTTATCGTCGTGTGATTATCCGTAACAACCGTCTTAAAAGATTGGTTGAGATTAAAGCACCAGAAGTGATTTTACGTAACGAAAAACGTATGCTTCAAGAAGCGGTTGATTCTCTATTCGATAATACTCGTAAGGCTTCAGCTGTTAAAACAGATTCTAATAGACCATTAAAATCTCTTTCAGATTCCTTGAAAGGTAAACAAGGACGTTTCCGTCAAAACCTTTTGGGTAAACGTGTTGATTACTCTGCTCGTTCGGTAATTGTTGTTGGCCCTGAATTGAAATTATACGAGTGTGGTCTTCCTAAGAATATGGCAGCAGAACTTTACAAACCTTTCGTAATCAGAAAACTGATTGAAAGAGGTATTGTGAAAACAGTAAAATCTGCTAAAAAGATTATAGATAAAAGAGAACCAGTAGTTTGGGACATCTTGGAAAATGTTCTTAAAGGACATCCGGTGTTACTGAACCGTGCTCCTACGTTGCACCGTTTGGGTATCCAAGCGTTTCAACCTAAATTGATTGAAGGTAAAGCAATCCAGTTGCACCCATTAGTGTGTACGGCTTTCAACGCCGACTTTGATGGTGACCAAATGGCGGTTCACTTACCATTAGGGCCTGAAGCAATTTTGGAGGCACAATTGTTAATGTTGGCTTCTCACAATATTTTGAACCCTGCAAACGGTTCTCCAATTACGGTACCTTCTCAAGACATGGTACTTGGACTTTATTACATGACCAAGGAAAGAAGATCTACTCCTGAAGTTCCCGTAAAAGGTGAAGGGTTAACGTTCTATTCTCCTGAAGAGGTAGTGATTGCTTACAATGAGAAAAAAGTAGACCTTAATGCGGCTATCAAGGTTAGGACTTTGGATATTAATGAGGAAGGGAAACTTGATTATAGAATTATTGAGACTACAGTAGGTAGAGTACTTTTCAACGAAAAAGTTCCTCAAGCTGCGGGTTATATAAACCAAGTTTTGACTAAAAAATCTCTAAGAGATATCATTGCTGGGGTATTGAAAACAACAACAGTACCTGAAACTGCCGAATTCCTTGATGAGATTAAAGGGCTAGGGTATAAGTTTGCGTTCCAAGGAGGACTATCATTCAGTTTGGGTGATATTATCATTCCTAAGGAAAAACAAGATATGATTGCCAGCGCCAACACACAAGTTGATGGTATTATGGCCAATTATAACATGGGACTTATTACCAATAACGAACGTTATAACCAAGTTATTGATATTTGGACATCAACCAATGCTGCATTAACTGAATTATCCATGAAACGTATCCGTGAGGATCAGCAAGGGTTTAACTCAGTATATATGATGTTGGATTCTGGAGCGAGGGGTTCTAAAGAGCAAATCCGCCAGTTAACAGGAATGCGTGGTTTGATGGCTAAACCTAAAAAATCTACTGCCGGTGGTGGAGAGATTATTGAAAATCCAATCTTATCCAACTTTAAGGAAGGGCTTTCCATTTTGGAATACTTTATCTCAACCCACGGTGCTCGTAAAGGTCTTGCCGATACGGCTCTTAAAACGGCCGATGCTGGTTACTTGACACGTCGTTTGGTTGACGTTTCTCAAGACGTAATCATTAATTCTGAAGATTGTGGAACTTTAAGAGGTGTTGAAGTAACCGCCTTAAAGAAAAATGACGAAATCGTTGAAACACTGGCCGAACGTATTGTAGGCCGTGTATCACTTCACGATGTTTACAATCCATTAACCGAAGAGTTACTGGTTAAAGCTGGAGAGCTAATTGGTGATGACATTGCCGATACTATTGAAGCTTCTCCAATTGAAACTGTTGAAGTACGTTCTCCATTGGCTTGTGAAGCTAAAAAAGGACTTTGTGCTAAATGTTACGGCCGTAACTTAGCGACAGGAAAAATGGTACAAAAAGGTGAAGCCGTGGGAGTTGTGGCAGCACAATCCATTGGTGAACCTGGTACGCAGTTAACGCTTCGTACGTTCCACGTGGGTGGTATTGCCGGTAACATTTCAGAAGAAAATAAACTTATCATCAAGTATGATGGAGTTGCCGAAATTGAAGATCTAAAAACTGTTAAAGGTGAAGATTCTGAAGGCAATCCTGCCGATATCGTTATTTCCAGAACAAGTGAGATTAAACTGGTTGATAAGAAAACTGGAATCACATTAAGTTCTAACAACATTCCTTACGGTTCTACTTTGTTTGTTAAGAACGGACAAGAGTTGAAAAGAGGTGATGTGGTTTGTCAATGGGATCCTTATAACGGTGTGATTATTTCTGAATTTGCTGGTAAAGTGAAGTTTGAGAACATTGAGCAAGGGGTAACTTACCAAGTAGAGATTGACGAACAAACCGGTTTCCAAGAAAAAGTAATTTCCGAATCCAGAAATAAGAAACTAATCCCAACACTTCATATTGAAGATGGCAAAGGAAATGTTCTTCGTTCATACAACTTACCTGTTGGAGCACATTTGATGACCAACGATGGAGACAAAATAAAAGTGGGTAAAATCTTGGTGAAAATACCAAGAAAATCTGCGAAGGCTGGTGATATTACCGGTGGTCTTCCTCGTGTAACCGAATTATTTGAAGCTCGTAATCCATCCAATCCAGCTGTTGTAAGCGAGATTGACGGTGTGGTTTCTTTCGGTAAAATCAAGCGCGGTAACCGTGAGATTGTGGTCGAATCTAAACTAGGTGAAATTAAGAAGTATCTTGTGAAACTTTCTAACCAAATCCTAGTTCAGGAAAATGACTATATCAAAGCGGGTATGCCATTGTCTGATGGTTCTATCACTCCAGAAGATATCTTAAATATCAAAGGTCCTTCTGCGGTGCAACAATACTTGGTAAATGAAGTTCAGGAAGTTTACCGCCTTCAAGGGGTTAAAATTAATGATAAGCATTTTGAAGTTATTGTGCGCCAAATGATGCGTAAAGTTCAGATTATTGATTCTGGAGACACTACTTTCCTTGAAGACGATTTGGTACACAAGGCAGATTTCATGGAAGTAAACGATGCTATCTTCGGCATGAAAATAGTTGAAGATGCGGGAGATTCAGTAAATCTTAAATCTGGTCAAATGGTAACGCCTCGTCAATTAAGAGATGAAAACTCTTTGTTGACTAGAGAAGACAAGAAACTAGTGACTGCAAGAGATGTAAGACCAGCAACAGGGACTCCAATACTGCAAGGTATTACTAGAGCTTCACTTCAAACTAAATCATTTATTTCGGCTGCATCGTTCCAAGAAACTACAAAAGTATTGAACGAAGCTGCGGTAAGTGCCAAGGTGGATGATCTTGAAGGCTTGAAGGAAAATGTTATCGTTGGTCATAAGATTCCAGCTGGAACCGGACTAAGAGAGTATGATACAATCATAGTGGGTTCAAGGGAAGAATTTGACGAAATGATGCAAGCAAAAAAAGAATTGAATTATAATTAATAATTTTCGGCTTCATACTACCAAGTGTGAAGCCGAAATAATATTTAGGCTATGGCTGAAGATAACAATCAAAAAAAACAAGGACAAATTAATATAGAACTAGATGAAAAAACAGCCGAAGGGGTTTACTCCAATCTGGCTATCATTAACCATTCTGTATCCGAGTTTGTAGTAGATTTTTTGAGTATTATGCCCGGAACACCAAAAAGCAAAGTGAAGGCGCGAATTGTTTTGACTCCCCAACATGCTAAAAGATTTTTAAAAGCTTTGGGTGAAAACGTTCATAGGTTTGAAAAAGCCCATGGAGAAATCAAAGAATACGATCAACCGCCAATACCACTTAATTTTGGGCCTACTGGTGAAGCATAAAAAAATCCCGAACTTATTGGAGTTCGGGATTTTTTTATGATTAAACAATCATTTAGTGAAAATCAGCTGGCATGTTTCTTTTGGTTTAAACAATATTTCAATGCGCCAGAAGGGCATCGGTTAATTTGTTTAATGATTCTTTGGGTTTCTGTGCCATCCAAATTTATCCAAGGTATAACCGAGGTTCTAAAAACATCTGATAATTCCCTAGCACATTTTTCGGCATGAACACACACATGCGGCTCGTACGTTACAGTAATATCTTCATTACTGAACACATTGTCGTTTAGGTTCATAGTAGATTATTTTGGGGTTATAATCAATAATGAATTTATAAATTCAATAACAATTATAAATAAAATATTCGATACACTACTATTTAATAGTCTAAATGTAAATGAGTGTAGGTTATTTCTTGCTAAATAATTAATATTCTGATGTAAAATGGAATTTGATGTTAGGGTACTTTTGTTGCGTCATTTGTAACGAAAAGGATGAATCGGCCAAAAATACTAATTGATCATGCTTGTCTCTTGCCATAAACTTTTGTTTGACTCGCAAAAATTCCTTGAATTCTTCACTTTTGGGATTGTCTGGTTCAACCCAACAAGCTTTATAAACGTTTAGAGGTTCATAAGAGCATTTGGCGCCATATTCGTGCTCCAATCGGTATTGAATGACTTCATACTGTAAGGCACCAACGGTCCCAATCACCTTTCTGCCGTTTAAATCTAAAGTGAACAACTGCGCCACTCCTTCGTCCATCAATTGGTCTATGCCTTTAAAAAGCTGTTTGGCTTTCATAGGGTCGGCATTATTTATATATCTGAAGTGTTCAGGCGAGAAGCTTGGAATACCTTTGTAGTTCAAGACTTCACCTTCGGTTAAAGTGTCGCCTATTTTAAAATTTCCGGTATCGTGTAAACCAACAATATCGCCTGGATAAGAAACATCTACAATCTCTTTCTTTTCGGCAAAGAAAGCATTGGGGCTGGAGAATTTCAGCTTTTTGTTATGTCTTACATGTAGGTAGGGCGTATTGCGTTCAAATTTGCCCGATACTATTTTGATGAATGCTAATCGGTCTCTGTGATTAGGATCCATATTGGCATGGATTTTAAAGACAAAGCCTGTAAACTTAGGTTCATTGGGCAAAACAAGACGTTCTTCACTTTGTTTTGGTCTCGGCTGCGGAGCAATTTCTATGAAACAATCCAAAAGTTCGCGAACACCAAAATTATTCAAAGCCGAACCAAAGAAAACGGGTTGCAACTTACCATTAAGATAATCTTCTTTATTGAATTCAGGATAAATTCCCTCAACCAACTCTACTTCTTCCCGAAGTTTATCGGCGGCCTTATCACCTATGAGTTGGTTTAAGTCGGAAGAGCTTAAATCGGAAATTTCAATAGTATCTTCTATATCTTTTCTACTATCTCCAGTAAAGAGGTTGATGTTTTTCTCCCAAATATTATAGATTCCTTTAAAATCGTAACCCATTCCTATGGGGAAACTTAAAGGCGTAACGGTTAAACCTAGCTTCTGTTCAATTTCATCCAGCAAATCGAAAGCATCTTTTCCCTCGCGGTCCAATTTGTTAATGAACACAATCATGGGAATGTTGCGCATGCGGCACACTTCAACCAATTTTTCGGTTTGTTCCTCAACCCCTTTCGCCACGTCAATAACCACAATCACACTGTCTACGGCTGTTAAGGTTCTAAACGTATCTTCGGCAAAATCTTTGTGTCCGGGTGTATCTAAAATATTGATTTTGATATTGTTGTATTCAAAAGCCAAGACTGAGGTAGCTACAGAAATACCACGTTGGCGCTCAATTTCCATAAAGTCGCTAGTAGCACCTTTCTTGATTTTATTGCTCTTTACGGCACCAGCTTCTTGAATGGCACCACCAAAGAGCAACAGTTTTTCTGTCAAGGTGGTTTTACCGGCATCAGGGTGGGAGATGATACCAAAAGTCCGTCGTTTCTTAATTTCTTTTTCTAGGCTCATAGTGGGCTTTGCAATTGGTTTGCAAAATTAGGGTTTTGAATGAAAATAATTAAATAAAGGAGTAGTTAAATTGTTGGTATAGTTCTTTCTTTTTTTAACTAAAAAAGGGACTGTTTCAGTCCCTTTTAATATAAAATCGTATTGTAAATTACTCAATAATCCCGCCACAGCTTATTCTGCCACCGGCATTTCCTGTGGGTTGCGTCACATAGTCGTCCGCACCTTCATGAACAATTAGGCCTTTACCCAAAATG
>JAGQZG010000048.1 GCA_020435705.1 Mangrovimonas sp. | reverse complement strand
ACTACATCATTCATAATTATAGATTGCCTAAAGCCTTTACGGCCGTTATGGTGGGTTCAGGTCTGGGAATTTCGGGTTTGTTAATGCAAACATTGTTCAGGAATCCATTGGCAGGGCCTTTTGTGCTGGGTATTAGCTCAGGCGCTAGTTTGGGGGTGGCATTAATCATTTTAGGAGCGGGTATTTTCAGCGGTCTAGCCACGCTTTTAATTTCAAAATGGACGCTTGTGATTGCAGCAAGTTTTGGGAGCTTTTTGGTGCTTTTGGCTGTCATGGCCGTAGCAACCAAAGTTAGGGACAGTATGGCTATCCTTATTATAGGATTGATGTTTGGAAGCATTACGGCCGCTGTAGTGAGTGTGCTCTCCTACTTTAGTTCTGCTCAAAAACTGCAACAGTATATTTTTTGGGGCTTTGGAAGTTTAGGCAATTTGTCATGGCACGAATTGACCGTTTTCTTTTTCATTTATCTACTGGGGCTTCTCCTTAGCATACTTTCCATTAAAGCTTTAAACACACTTTTACTGGGTGAAAATTACGCCAAAAGTTTGGGCTTGAATATCAAACAAAGCAGATTGATTATCATTTTGGCTACCAGTTTATTGGCAGGAACCATTACCGCTTTTTCAGGCCCTATTGCTTTTATAGGTTTGGCTATTCCTCACATGGTTAGACAGGTTTTCACGACTTCCAATCATAAAATTTTAGTCCCCGCCGTATTTATTTTTGGGGCTATTGTGATGCTCATTTGTGATAGTATAGCCCAGTTACCCGCTAGTGATTACACCTTGCCAATCAATGCCATCACTTCATTGATTGGAGCGCCAGTGGTCATCTGGTTACTGGTAAGAAAACGGAAAATGGTATTTTAAGTTGAGAAAAGAGATACAGAGACGAGAAAGTCTTTCCTGTAAAGTTGATATTTGATACTATATTTGTAATTCGTGGCAACTAATATTAAACATACCATCCTTGAAACCCACAACCTGTCTGTAGGCTATAGTTCCAAAAAGGAAAAAACAGTGGTTGCCTCCAATATCAATTTGCAGTTAGAACAAGGTAAATTGATAGGCTTAGTGGGTGCAAACGGAATAGGAAAATCTACCCTACTCAGAACTTTAACCAATGTACAGGAACCGTTAACAGGTACCGTTAGTCTTCATGGTGAAAATTTAAAAAATCAGACTCCCAGTGAACTGGCCCAGACACTCAGCGTAGTTTTGACCGAACAGTTGGTTTCCAAAAATTTAACCGTTTTTGAACTGGTAGCCTTAGGTAGGCAGCCTTATACCAACTGGATTGGGAATTTAACCCACGAAGATTATTCCATAATCAACCAAGCGTTAAAGCAAACCAACATTGAAACCATTCAACACAAAAAATGTTATGAATTAAGTGATGGCCAACTACAAAAAGCCATGATTTCCAGAGCTTTGGCTCAGGATACTGACCTTATTGTTCTGGATGAGCCCACTACACATCTGGATATGTACCATAAAGCCTATGTGCTTAAATTACTCCAGAAACTAACCAAAGAAACAGGCAAAACCATCCTATTCTCCTCCCATGAGATTGACTTGGCTATCCAATTATGCGACCACATGATTGTAATGACCCACGAACAGGTGGTTAGTGACGAGCCTTGCAACTTGATTGCGCAAGGGACCTTTGAAAAGCTGTTTCCAGAGGACTTGATTGCCTTCGACAATAAAACAGGCAGTTTTAGGGTTAATAAGTAAGCCTTAAATCGCTTTGCAAAATTTTACAACTACCGTATATTTGAGAAACTACTTTTTTAAATGAACGACAATCTTATTCTCATTATAGCCATTCTTGTTTCCGCAGGCATAGGTGCCTACATTGGCCTTACCATGGCCAAGCTGAAAAGTAAAGGTGAACAAAGTGCTTTGGAAGAACGCCAAAACCAACTGAACCAAAACATCTCCAGTTTAAAAGAAACCCTAACTAAAGTTGAAACCGAACGCGAAACTATTAGGAAAGAGAAAGATTTTTTAAATGGTGAATTGGTGCGTAGAAATTCGGAGTTTGAGAATCTTCAACTAAAACTGCAGGAGCAAAAGGATGAAGTGGAAAAACTTCAGGAGAAATTTACCAAAGAGTTTGAAAACCTGGCCAATAAAATTCTAGATGAGAAAAGCGAGAAGTTCACCCTTCAGAATAAAGAAAACATCAAGCAAATCCTGAATCCGTTACAGGAAAAAATCCAAACCTTCGAAAAGAAAGTTGAAGATTCCCAAAAGGAAAGCATCAGTATGCATTCGGCTTTAAAAGAACAATTGTTAGGCTTGAAAGACCTGAACCAACAAATGACCAAAGAGGCCAACAACCTGACCAAAGCCTTAAAAGGCGATAGCAAAATGCAAGGAAATTGGGGCGAATTGGTACTGGAACGTGTCTTGGAAAAATCGGGACTGGAAAAAGACCGCGAGTATTTTGTGCAGCAAAGTTTTACCAGACCAGATGGTTCCCGATTAATGCCAGATGTGGTTTTGCATTTACCGGACAACAAGAAAATGATTATTGACAGTAAGGTTTCACTCACCGATTATGAACGATACGTCAACGCCGAAGAGGATGAAAAGCCTGCATTCTTGAAAGCTCATGTGAACTCCATTAAAAAACATGTAGACCAACTTTCGGAGAAAAAATATGAAGATTTATACGAAATAGAATCCCCAGATTTTGTTTTGATGTTCATTCCCATTGAACCTGCGTTTGCCATTGCCGTTACTGAAGACAACTCGTTATACAACAAAGCATTTGAGAAAAACATTGTCATTGTAACGCCTTCTACCCTTTTGGCCACCTTACGCACCGTAGACAGTATGTGGACCAACGAAAAACAGCAACAAAATGCCTTTGAGATTGCCAGACAGGCAGGTGCGTTGTATGATAAATTTGAAGGGTTGATTACTGACCTAACGGGCATTGGTAAAAAACTGGATTCGGCCAAGAGTGATTATTCTGCCGCCATGAACAAGTTGGTTGAAGGCAAGGGCAACCTGATAACCAGTGTGCAAAAGCTCAAGAAAATGGGTGCAAAAGCCAAGAAAGAACTTCCAGAGGCTATTCTGAAACGTGCAGAATCCGAGGATTAATCTTTAGTATTTGAGAAACTCCATAAGAAATTTGCTTAAGCTATGCTTCTTCTTGACATTCCTGTTTAGCAGCTATTTCTGTTCCTCACAAATAGCAAAAGACAGTGTGGTAACACAAGACACCTTGGTTATCAAACCAGCAAGTTTTCAAAAAAAAATGGAAGAGAATAAAGACAAAAACAAGTTCAACAAACTTGTTTACAAGCTCTTTTTTAAAAATTCAAGTTCCAAAGAGTCTTCCAAAAAAATCATAGATTTGAATCGGTTCAAGGATTTTGAAGGTAAAATCATTAGAAACATTCACATTACAACCCTTGATCCGTTTGGCTATTCAATAGCCGATTCTACCAAAAAACCAGAAAAGTTCATCGAAAAGGCTGGGAATTCACTACACGTTAAAACCAAGAATTTCACCATCAAAAATTACCTTTTACAAAAACAGGGCGAAATGTTGGATTCATTGAAAATTCTGGAATCTGAACGTTTAATCAGGAGTCAGAGATTCACTAGGCGTGTGGTAGTCCAAATGGAAACCGTGGGGAAAGATTCGGACAGTGTTGACTTGTATGTGTATACGCTGGATTCTTGGTCTATTATTCCCACTGTTAATTATTCGAACAGCAAACTGGGCATCGAATTACGGGACAGAAATTTCATGGGTTGGGGACATGATTTTTCCAATTACTACAGGCAGAATTTTGAAAATGGTAAGTATGTTTTCAGAACCAATTATACGATACAAAATATCCAAAGAACGTTTATAAATTTCAACATTGGATACCACAGTAACGAAGAAAATGAATATAGTAAAAGTGTTTCCTTGAGTCGGGAATTTTATTCTCCGCTCACCCGTTGGGCCGGTGGTGCCTATGTTGGGCAACGAGCCCATCAAGATTCTATTCCCAATACCGATGGAATTGTCGCGCAGAATTTCAAATACAACCTTCAGGATTATTGGGGCGGTTTTTCCATCAACCTATCCAAACGTGAAACGACATTAGCTAAGAGATTGAACAATCTCGTCATTTCTGCAAGATATTTTAATGTCCACTATGTAGAAGAACCTATTGCTGAACTTGACCCCATAGATTTTTATTCCAACGAGGAGTTTTACCTGTTTGGCTTAGGGGTTTCACAAAAAGGGTATGTACAGGATCGTTTTATCAAAAACTATGATATTGTTGAAGATATTCCGATAGGGATGGCTTACGGAATCAATACTGGATTTCAGAGAAAATATGGTGAATGCCGATATTATTTGGCCGGAAAGTTTAAATATGGAAATTACTTTAAACCTGGTTATTTTAGCTTTGGGGTTGAATACGGCAGCTTTTTCACTGGTGGCAAAACCGAACAGTCTGCTTTTTCATTGAAACTTTTATACTACACTCATTTGAAAAGTTGGGGGCAATGGAAATTCAGAACCTTTGTTTCCAATGATTTGATACTGGGAAACAACCGAAAGGATTCCAGAGGTGACCGATTGACCTTAAATGAAAATGACCCTTCTGGGATTGAAGGTTTTTATAGTCTGGACGTTCTGGGCACCAAAAAATGGCTGACCAATATTCAGATACAATCCTATTCCCCTCACCAATTTTTGGGATTCCGCCTTTCTCCTTTTTTAAATTCATCTTTAGGCCTGATAAGCGATGATAAAGAGAATCTGTTTAAGGGTAAACTGTATAGCAAAATAGGGATTGGCATCATGTTTACCAATGACTACTTGATATTTAGCAATTTTACGTTGTCCCTGGCTTGGTACAACTCCATTCCAGGGCAAGGAAATAATATTTTTAAAGCCAATGCAGTGGGCAATCGGTATTTTCAACTTATGGATTTTGACTTTGGAAAACCTGAATTGGTTGAATACAATCCCAATATTGTGAATTAGTTCATACCCCCTAACTACAATTTAGAATTTCACAAACTTTTTGGTTTCAACGCTATTGCCCGAAGCAACCTTCACCAGATAAATGCCCTTGTTCCAACTCAAAACATTAATTTCCGGATGGGAGGTCAGGTTTTCAAGCTTTTTGGCATAAACCCTTTTCCCTAGAATATCATAAACTTCTATGGTTGCCTCTGTTATTCTTTCAGGAAGTTCCAATGTTATCTTATCAATAACCGGATTAGGGGAAATCTTAAAATTCTTTAAAGTGAATTCATCCACGCTCAAAGCCTCTACGGTAATAGTCCCAGACATGCTAGCAGCTCCATGTATTCCACAATAATAATCATTGCTACCAATAACTGTAAACGTATGGGAAAACGTGGAACCTGTTGGTCCCAAAAACCCACTGTTAAAGGTTTCTACACTTGAACCTGAGGGATCATTTTCAACCGTATGGTTAGGACTCGTCCATGTCCAAGTAACCGTATCGCCTGTTTGAATTGTTAAATCAACATTAGAACCTACACCAGCAAACCAATCTAGGTTGTACGTTGTTTGAGCATTAAGGGTGATGGCACCCAAAAAAAATAATGAGAGTAATCTTGTTTTCATAGCACAATTTTTAAAGATTCCTCTTAAAGATACAAAAAATATCAAAGAGGATACTTTACAAGGTGCTGAATTTCAGATATGTACAATTTTACTTACTCAAATACATTTTTCTGCGGGAATACAAATTGTAGAACTCGTCATCACGTAAACTGTCTATAAACAGAATGCTTTCCCCTGTACTTTTCATTTCAGGTCCAAGTTTTTTGTTCACATTCGGGAACTTATTAAAGGAGAATACCGGCTGCTTGATGGCGTACCCTTTCAGTTGTGGATTAAATGTAAAATCGGTTACTTTTTTCTCACCCAGCATAATCTTGGTCGCATAATTTACATACGGTTCGCCATAGGCTTTTGCAATGAACGGTACCGTTCTAGAAGCTCTTGGATTGGCTTCAATGATGTACACCTTTTCATCTTTAATAGCAAATTGAATGTTTATTAAACCAACCGTATTAAGCGCCAAAGCTATTTTCTTGGTATGATCAATAATCTGTTCCATTTCCAGCGGCCCTAAATTGAACGGTGGCAAGGTAGCATTACTATCTCCAGAATGGATACCACAAGGTTCAATATGTTCCATGATTCCTATAATGTACACATTTTCACCATCACAAATAGCATCGGCTTCAGCTTCAATAGCACCATCTAGGTAATGATCTAATAAGAGTTTATTGTTGGGCATGCCACGAAGTAAATCTACGACATGTTCTTCCAATTCTTTTTTATTGATGACAATTTTCATGCCTTGCCCACCTAGTACATAGGAAGGACGAACCAATATGGGAAAGTCCAGCTTTTCGGCTACAGCCAGAGCTTCATCGGCATTGGTAGCCACATCAAACTCAGGATATGGAATATTGTTTTCTTTTAACAAGGTAGAGAAGCTTCCCCTATCTTCGGCTAAATCCAAAGATTTAAAACTTGTCCCTATGATCTTGATCCCGTATCTATCCAGTTTTTCAGCCAGTTTAAGTGCTGTTTGCCCACCTAATTGCACGATAACACCTTCTGGTTTTTCATGTTTGATGATATCGTAAATGTGTTCCCAGAAAACGGGTTCAAAGTATAGTTTATCAGCAATATCAAAATCTGTTGAGACCGTTTCAGGATTACAGTTGATCATAATGGTCTCATAACCACATTCGGAAGCGGCCAAGACCCCATGGACACAACAATAGTCAAACTCAATTCCTTGTCCAATTCGATTAGGGCCAGACCCTAAAACAATAATTTTCTTCTTGTTTGAAACTTCACTCTCATTGGCAGAAAACCTTTCGCCATTGGACAGTTCCACTTCATTTTCGAAGGTTGAATAGTAATACGGCGTTTGTGCCTTAAATTCGGCGGCACAGGTATCAACTAATTTGTATACCCGTTTTATTTTGAGCTCTTCCCGCTTCTTGTACACTTGACTCTCCAAACACTTCAGCATGTGGGCAATTTGTCTATCGCCATACCCCTTTTGTTTAGCTTCCAGCATCAAGTCGCGATCTATGGTATCAATGGTATATTGGGAGATCTCACGTTCCAAATAATACAATTCTTCATATTGTTTCAAGAACCACATGTCAATTTTAGTAATCTCATGGATTCTACTCAACGGAATTCCCATTTGAATGGCATCATAAATCACAAACACACGGTCCCAACTAGCGTTTTGAAGCTTGTTGATAATTTGGTCGTAATTCTTGTAGCCTTTGCCATCGGCACCTAAACCATTGCGTTTAATTTCCAAGGATTGAGTGGCCTTATGAAGTGCTTCCTGGAAGGAACGTCCAATTCCCATAACTTCGCCCACGGCCTTCATCTGTAAGCCTAAGGTTCTATCGGAACCTTCAAACTTATCAAAGTTCCAACGAGGTATTTTTACAATAACATAGTCTAGCGTAGGTTCAAACAATGCTGAAGTAGACTTGGTTATCTGATTGTCCAGTTCGTCTAAAGTATAGCCCATGGCCAACTTGGTAGCCACTTTTGCAATAGGATATCCCGTAGCTTTACTTGCCAACGCTGACGAACGTGATACACGCGGATTAATTTCAATGGCGATAATATCTTCTTGATCGTCTGGTGAGACCGCAAACTGCACATTACATCCCCCTTCAAAATCGCCAATACTACGCATCATCTTGATAGCCATATCCCTCATTTTCTGGAAGGTTCTATCGCTCAAGGTCATAGCAGGAGCGACTGTGATGGAATCACCCGTGTGGATTCCCATCGGATCCATATTTTCAATGGTACAAATAATTACCACGTTATCGTTTCTATCCCTAAGCAACTCCAACTCAAACTCTTTCCAGCCTATCATGGCCTTGTCAATCATGACTTCATGAATAGGAGACGCTTCCAGACCTCTGCTTAATAGCTCATCAAAATCTTCCGGCTTGTACACTATAGAGGCTCCAGCACCACCCAAGGTATAGGATGATCGGATAACCAATGGAAATCCAAACTCTTGAGCAATTTCCTTACCTTTCAAGAACGAAGTAGCCGTAGCTTGTGGTGCCATAGGGATGCCAATTCTTCCCATGAGCTCCCTAAATTGCTCTCTATCTTCGGTAATGTTGATGGCATTGATGTCAACCCCAATTAATTTCACCCCAAAATCTTCCCAAATCCCTTTATCATCGGCTTCAATACAAAGATTAAGAGCCGTTTGCCCTCCCATAGTAGGCAACACCGCATCAATGTTAGGGTGCTTTTTGAGAATCTCAATAATGGATTTTGTTGTCAACGGCAACAAATAAACATGATCGGCCATGGTTGGGTCGGTCATAATAGTTGCCGGATTGGAATTGATAAGAATGGTTTCAACGCCGTCTTCCTTTAACGAACGAAGAGCTTGGGTTCCTGAATAGTCAAATTCACAGGCTTGGCCTATAATAATAGGGCCAGAACCTATGATTAAAATGGATTTAAGATTTTTGTTTTTAGGCATTTCTAGGAATAATTCTTGCAAAAATAGTTATCAAATGGGTATAAAAAAAGGTGTTACACCTAAGCAACACCTTTTAAATATCAACAATTGTTAATCATTATTTCTTATGTCTTGGTTCAGAAGACACTGAGAGTTTCTTTCTTCCTTTAGCTCTTCTACGAGCAAGTACTTTTCTGCCATTGACAGAAGCCATTCTTTCCCTGAAACCGTGCTTGTTTCTTCTCTTTCTTTTTGACGGTTGAAACGTTCTTTTACTCATTGTCTTTTACTTTGATATCTCTTTACTTGATTGTTTATTTCTAAGTGAAGGAAGTCCTTCCAAAACTGCGGGCAAATATACAAAGACTTTTTACTTTGACAAACCTATTTTAAAAATAATTTTTTACATAAAAATTTAGTTTCTTTGTAGTCCGAAATTTAAAAGGAAATGTTCAAGAATGTATTGAAAACACTTGTGTTATTTATCTCTTTTCAGAGCCTAGTGTTTTCGCAGCAAACTATTAAGTACAATTTAAAACCCAATGATAGTTTTATTTTTCACCAAAAAGTTGAGCAAACTATAACGCAGGATATTGAAGGAACCAGTCATACTGTAGACAATTCAATTGAGGGTGTTTTTGTCCTTAAAGTCAAGAAAGTGACGGACTCCTCCTTTATCATGAGTTTCGCCTATAAGAAATTTGTGGTTGACAGTAAATCCAATCTTTATGGAGATATAATACATGTTAATACCGATTCCATCAATGCCAAAGACCCACAATCGAAAGTTTTTTCGGCTTTAACCCGGTCTACTTTAAGCTTTGAAATGAACAAATATGGGAAGATCATTAAATTTCAAGGCACCGAAACGCTTATACAAGATATGATTGACAATGCTGGTTTTGAAAATGACTATACCAAGGCTGTTATGGCTGAATACATGGAAAAAGAATTTGGAAATGAAAAAATGACCAACAGCTTGCAGCAAATGACTTTAATTTATTCGAAAAAGCCACTATCTCCCAACGGAACCTGGACAACACAACTTCAAGGTGATTTTAAAGCCCAAAATACGTGGAAACTAAAAAATACCGAAAACTCCAAACTTAACATTAACGGTACAGGTGAAGTTAGTATGGCTTCGGACGATGAAACGTATAAGCTAACACTTAAAGGCTCCAGCACTACGGCCTTGAACGTAAATAAAAACAATGGCATGATCAACACCATGGAAGTGGTGTCCAACATGGAAGGGGTTTCTATTGTCAAAGGGCCCGAGCCCATCAAAATACCTATGAAAATTTCATCCTTAACAACTTATAAAGCACTAAAAAATGTACAATAAAATCTTTAAACTCATTATAGCAGCACTTATTCTAGCGTACGCCGTTTACCAATTCACCGAAGGTAACATAGGAAACGGTATCATGTTCATTCTTCTGGCTGGTATATTTGTTTTCCTTTATTTTAAAAATGAATTTATCCTTTTGGCTTTCCTAAGATTGAGGAAGCAGGATTTTGCCGGTGCCACCAAGTGGCTCAACAAAATTAAAAACCCAGAAACTGCGCTGGTAAAAAAACAACAAGGGTACTATAATTTCCTGAATGGTATCATGGTATCGCAAACCAACATGAACGATGCCGAAAAGTACTTCAAAAAGGCTGTTTCCCTAGGTCTTTCCATGAATCATGATTTGGCCATGGCCAAACTCAACCTAGCAGGTATTGCTTTTGCAAAACGCAGAAAACAGGAAGCCAACTTGTTGCTTAAAGAAGCTCAGCAATTGGACAAGCACAATATTCTTGCCGAACAGATTAAACTGATGAAGGAGAACATGAAACGTGCCCAAATGCCCAATCAGCATTATGGCGGTCACAAACAACAACGCCCAGGTAGGCCTAGGTAATCCTTTAAAGCAATGGCGACCAAAGACGGCAGAAAGATTCTTTAAGTAAATCTGTTTTGGGTCTGGCTTGCCATTTATTCAAGGTTACTTTTTCACTGTCCTTTAAATCGTCCTCAAATATTTTTTTGAGCAGTTTGCTTTCTTTTTGGTTGTAGATAAGAGCATTAATTTCAAAATTGATACTGAAACTTCTGTAATCTATGTTGGAAGTCCCAATGGTACTGAAAAGATCATCTACCACAATCGTTTTGGCATGAATGAATCCTTTAGTGTACCGATACACTTGAACGCCCGCTTCCAGCAAGGGTTCAAGATATGAATCCGTGGCATACTTGGCCGTCCAGGAATCGGATTCCTTCGGGATAAGAAGCTTTACTTCCACACCACTTTTGGAAGCCACCTGCAAGGCTGATAGTATTTCATCGTTGGGAATAAAATAGGGCGTGGTAATGTATACATAACTTTCGGCAGTGAGAATAGCCGTGAAAATGGCTTCCATAATGTTGGCCCAATCGGTATCCGGACCACTGGCAGCAATTTGCACTGGTGCTTCATTTTCAATTGATGTCTCAGGAAAATAGGTTTTGGTGACTTTAAATTTTTCATTGGAAACAAAATCCCAAGTCATTAAAAAATGGATTTGCAACGACTTGACGGCCTCCCCTTCCATCCTTAAATGGGTATCTCTCCAAAAAGGCTTGTTCTTTCGTTTTACGGCATTGTTGTAATTATCCGAAATGTTCAAACCGCCCACATACCCTATTTTTCCATCTATAATGGCAATTTTACGATGGTTTCTGTAATTCATCTTACTGGTAAACCTAGGAAAAAACACAGGCATGAAAGGGTAACTTTTCACCCCACTCTGTTTCATTTTTTTCAGCATTCTTGAAGAAATACTACTTCCCACACCATCATAGCTCACCCTAACTTCAACACCAGCTTTTGCTTTGTCACATAAAATATCCAAAATCTGGGTGCCCGTAGTATCGTCCTTCAAAATGTAATATTCAAAATGAATATGATTTTCAGCTTTTTTCAAATCCGCCATCAAATATTTGAATTTTTCTTCTCCATTGACCAAAATCTTCAAGTTGTTATGGAGTGTTAATGGAGAATTCTGATTATGGTACAGCAGTTTTACCAATTTCACTTTTTCATCTAAAACCTCTTTGAGCTTTTGTTTTTGATGAGGGTTAAGTTTCAGCTCTTCATTAATTTCTTTAATCTTCTTTTTGTTGTAGATATATTTTCTGTTGAAAATCTTATTCTTTCGATACTCTTGTCCGAAGAAATAGTAAATAACCACGCCCAAAAATGGCAGAAAAACCAAGACTATAATATAGGAAAGGGTCTTGGTGGGATTTAAATTTTTAAATAAAATAACCAGTGCAACAGAAATAGCTATGCCATAATTGATAAAAATCAAAACACCCCATAGATGGTCTTTGATAAACTCAAGCATTAACGACTGGCGTTATAGTACCCCGGTTTTGGGATTTCAATCTGGTATTCTTTTCCGCTTTTATTGTTTAAATGTGCCTCTCTTAACCATGGGTTATGAAGTTTGGGTATCTTATAGTTAATACCAAATTCCTTGGAAAACTTGGCAAAATCCGTTACCGCAGTATCAACCTTGACTTTATAGGTTGGCACTAGACTATATAAATCCTTGTCCCTAAAATTGAAACCATATTTTAGCGGATTGTTCAATATTTCCTTAACCGCTACAATACGGAACACATACCTACCCGTTTCTTCACCTAATAGCAAATCGTAATAATCGTTTACTTCTTGGTCATCCAATCTTTTGGAAACTCCCGACATACCAGCATTATATGCTGCTGCTGCCAAAGTCCAAGATCCCAACTTTTTCTTGGAATCCAGTAAATATTTACAGGCTACTTCCGTAGATTTTTCTACATCGTAACGTTCATCAACATTTTCATTTACCTCCAATCCGTATTCTTTTCCGGTGGTTTTCATAATTTGCCAAAACCCCGTAGCTCCTGCAGGTGAAACTACATTGGTAAGGCCACTTTCAATTAAAGCCAAATATTTAAAATCGTCAGGAACGCCATTCCTTTTTAAAATAGGCTCTATAACCGGGAAATACTTTTCGGCTCTTTTAAACATTAAAAAACCATTGGATTGCCAGTAAGTATTTACCAATAGTTCCCTGTCCATTCGTTCATAAATATCAGGTTCGGACAGTGGCAATTTCTCTCCGGCAAACTCCAAGTTTTCAGGAACTGGCAGTGCGTAAACATTATAATCGTTTATAAATTTCTTTTCAAAATTTTCGTCTGTTGGCGCATCCTGCATAGCATAAACAAATAATGCACACAGACTTATAAAGCCAACTAAAGCCAGGAGATTCTTGAGGGAATTCATAGTAAAGTAGATTTTGAGATAAAAATAAGGAAATATTTTTGAACCCTTGATTTACATTAAGTTAAAATAATGGCCGGCAAGTTTTCATTGAACCATTTGTATTTGTTGATAATCATGATGTGGGTACCGTCCTTCACCTTGATGTAGTTGGAAAGATGTCTTGATGGAAAAACACCGTCTTTATCCCCATGAATGTGTACTACATTCTCCAAAGGCTGTTCCTGCTTCCATAAAACAACCTGTTTTATGGCCCATTCCAGGTAGCGTCTATCATTCATGGAAAGGTATTTCTTGTATAACTCCACCCGCTTGGTTGCCAGTTTGCCAAAAGCATACTTAGCCAGTTTATCTACATCTTCCATTAAATGAGCAGGGATTAACTTGTAGGCTTTGGTGAGCTTGGCCAATTTCATCCTGTTGGGTAATTCGTTCTTACTTTTCACACTGGAAATGACCACCACTTTTCTCGTTTTTATTTGCTTGCTCATTTCCTGAACCATAATACCGCCGAAAGACACCCCAATGAGTACTGGGTTTTCGTGCTGTATCTTTTCACATAAACGCTTAGCGTAGTGCTCTATAGTTTCATTTTCCTGTGGAATTTCCCATTCTAGCCAATGGGATTCAAAAACAGATTCAGGGAGCTTTATGTTTTCAAAGATTGATGGATTTGCAGCCATTCCAGGCATAAAATAAACAGGTATGAGGTCTTGATCCATAAGGTTTTAAGGTTACAATAGCTTTACACTAAAGAAATTTTTTCGTAACTTTGTACTGCAAAACTATAAAACTTAGTTTTCACTTCCCACCTTAATCCGTTATAATTAAAAGTAAGTTACCATGATTAATGCAGCTGAACTAATAGACAATGATTTTCTTCGTCAATTTGAATTAAAAGTTGACGACAGACTCGCTAAAATTGAGTATTCTTTACAAGAAAGAAAAATTTTCCTCACCAAACTGATTATTCCAGAGGACATTAATTCCCAAAAATTTGAAGAAGATTTTTTGAAATTGGTGTTTGAAAACATTCAGGAAAGAAACATTAGTGTGGTTCCCACCAGTCCAAAAATTGCCCGATTCATAAGAAGGCATAGGGAATACAAATGTATGCTTCCTGTTGGAGTGAGAATTTAGTGTAAACCGCCGCTCTTTTTATAAAAATTAAAAATCCGAAGAAATCTTCGGATTTTTTTATTGACGGGTTAACGTTTCAAATGATTTAATAGTAATCCAAAGTGGTATTGGAGATTTTTTCGAAAGGCAAAATAGCTTGATTCTCTGCCACTAATTGCCCCTCAGGGTTAATAGTTAGAATAATATCTTCAAACAAATCTAAACCTCCAGATATCCTAACCTTGTTACCTTCCATACTTTCCCAATAGATGGCAACAGCACTGGACGTAACGGCATTATCATGCACTTCTCTGTAAATATGAATTCCTGTGTGGTCTTGAGCTAGTACTAATCTATGCCCTGAGTCTTCCAAAAAGCCCTTTTGTTCCCAGACTCCCACTAGATCCTCTTGACGATCCATTTCCTCGGTAGAACAGCTTACCAATAAACTTAAACTGAAGATAAGTAAAAAAAGATTTTTCATTTAGGGCTCATTTATAGTTTCAAAAGTAATCCCTTTAGTACTTTGGATAACAATTAATCGATTAACTATAAGAAAAGCAGATAAACAGTAAAAAGAGAATTACTGAGCCACTGCGGTAACGAATTCAAACCTTACCAATCCGTCGTCATCAATTTTTGTCAGTTCCACCTCGTGAAGCGTATTGACCAATTCCGGATTCCAAGGCGACTTCACTTTTACATAGTTTTCGGTAAACCCATGGATGTAGCCTTCTTTGTTTTCACCTTCAAACAAAACCGTTCTGGTGGTTCCCAATTGGCTTTCATAAAAGGCCCTTCGTTTTTTTGCCGAAAGACCCCGAAGCATTTTACTTCGTTTAGCCCTTACTTTTTTAGGCACCATATGTTCCATTGCAGCCGCTTCCGTATTGTCACGCTCAGAATAGGTAAACACATGCAAGTAGGAAATATTCAATTGGTTTAAGAAGTTGTAGGTTTCCAAGAAGTGCTCCTCGGTTTCTCCCGGAAAGCCAACAATCACATCTACCCCAATACAAGCATGAGGCATGACTTCACGCACCTTGTTCACTCTATCTACATACAATTCCCGCAGGTAACGGCGCTTCATTTTCTTTAAGATATCGTTACTGCCACTTTGTAGAGGGATATGAAAATGAGGCACAAAAGCCCTTGACCTGGAGACCAATTCAATAGTGTCGTTCTTTAGAAGGTTGGGTTCAATAGAGGAAATTCGCAAGCGCTCAATACCTTC
>JAGQZG010000047.1 GCA_020435705.1 Mangrovimonas sp. | reverse complement strand
CTTTATAGCCTAAATCTGTGACTTCTATGGTTTTATTCATCAACAAACTCCACGTTTACATCTAAAACTCTTGGATCCTTAAGGTATTCCATCCAATCAGCTTTGTAGGAAATGGTTTTAGAGTCGTTGGAAATTTCAGAAGTTTCCACGGAAGATGATTTTATTTTTCTCGGAAACGTTATTTCAACTTCATAAAATGACTCACTAAAATAGTTTTTAAACTCATCTGTGGTAGGATCATCAGAAGAAGAATCCAATTCATTGTTAAGCTCTTCAAGTTCTTTTTGGGTTTCCTCATCAATAACTGTAACCCTTGAAAAGGCACTGTTTGAAATGCTGTAAACAACATCTGAATTATTATCGCCCATAAATTTACCCAATGGCGATCCTTCTTTTAGACTGCTAACCTGATCATTCTGGGCATTTAGGCTCTGTGCCTTTCTCACCTTTTCCCTAATTCCTTTAAGCTCATCTATTGTAGAAAAATCAAGTCCTATGCCAAAGCTCATTGTTTTTTCCTTTTCATCCATCTGCATTTTCATGTACATGTCCTTAACAGCTTCCATAGCCACTCTTTTTTCCTCTGGAAGTTGCGAAATACTGTCCTTGTACATTTCCATTATATCGGCAAATACCATTACGGTATCTATAACTTCATATTCCTTTTCCTCATTTGTATCCGTAGTTTGGTTCCCTCCCATGGATTCCTCAAATGCTTTCATAAAAGGCGACATATCGAAATTCACGAGATACGTCCCTGAATAATCGTCATTAAAAACAATTTTCTCCTTAACGGTACAATTGAAGAAAAGCATTGAAAGGCCTACGAGCAATAAAATAGTTTTTTTCATAAATTAAAATATTGCGCAAAGATACAACAATTATCGCTCAGGATTATTCAAAATTACCAAAGCGGCAATCACTCCGGGAACCCAACCACATAGCCATAATAAAAAGACAATAAGAATGGAGCCACAACCCTTATCAACCACAGCTAAGGGCGGGCATATAATTGAAAGTAAAACTCTCCAAATGCTCATTTTTTTTGATTTTGATTGATGTAAAAGTTTGACGTTACAAAATACGATATGTTACATTTTAACTAAAGGCTTTTTCAAGCTTTTAAAAGAAATTGGTTAGATTCGTAAAATGAAACTGCGAAGTAGCCTATTTGCCTTTCTTTTACTGTCGGTGCTGTCCCATGCGCAATACCGTTTTTCGGGGTATGTTGATAAATCCAAGTGGCATGAAAATGTTTACCTTTCCATTATTAACGATTACCGCCAATTATCAGGGGTTTATGAAGAACAAATACTGGACAAAGTAGAAGCCGATTCAACCGGCTATTTTGAGTTTACTGGTAGCATGCTGGAAGACGACTACCGAATTTACAAAATACATACTGACAATTGCGAAGATGCCCTACAGGAGTTAGCTCATTTTTCGGCACATTGCGATGAAAGCAAGGAAGTGCTTTTCATAGGACGAAATACGGATACCATACAATTTCCTTTTTCCTTTGATTATCAAATGTTTTGCGATGTAAAATCCAAAAACGAAAAAGCCATTGCCTTGGTTAAAGTAGACTCTCTCAAAGACGAAATGAAGTATGCTTACAGCGCCTACAGAAGCGAAGCCAACAGAAACCTTAACAATCGTAAATGGTTTAAAACACTTCAAGATTATGGCAAGAGCCTTAATGAACCTTTGGCCGAACTTTATATCTATGCTTTTCTTTCGGATAGAAGCAACAGTCTGCACCAGTACTATTTAAAAGATTTAAAATCAAATCCTTACTACGAAGATTTGCTACAAAGATTGGCCCTGTCATACCCTAATTCACCGTACGTAAATCAATACAGAAATGAATTGAGTTCGGACGAGTTTATTCTTGACAAGGCTAGCAGCCAGAACACTTTCAATTGGAATTACTTGATTTACTTTCTTTTGCTGGCTTCCTTGTTAACCAACATCCTCTTGGTTGTCTATTTCAAAAAATACAAATCAAGACATACCTCTAACGCTAAAGATCAATTGACACGGCAGGAGCAAAACATCCTTAATTTATTACTGGAAGATATGTCTAACAAAGAAATAGCCGATGCGCTTTTTGTGAGTCTTAGCACCGTAAAAACCCATGTGAACAACATTTACAAGAAATTAAATGTTCAAAATAGAGACGAAGCTAAATCACTGTTTAGTAAATAGTTAAATAAATTCAAACTAGGTACTAGTACCTTTTTCAAACCCTTATTTTTGGCATTTATTAAAAGATATGCCCATGTTTGCCTCACTAATAACTTTAAAATCTCAATATTATGCATTCAGTAACCCGAACAACAACCTTTAAATTAGTATTTGCCCTGTGCTTGTTTGTTTCTGCATTAGGTTTTTCCCAAGACCAAGCAACATCAGATAAAGTAGGTGTTTTTTCTTTTGATACAGAAGAAATAGACTATGGTACCATTCAAAAAGATGCCGATGGTGTGCGTATGTTTAAATTCAAAAACACTGGTGATGCTCCTATCGTTATTTCTAATGCAAAAGGATCTTGCGGCTGTACCGTGCCAACCTATAGCAAGAATGTAATTGCTCCAGGCGAAACCGGTGAAATCCAAGTGAAATATGCCACTAACAGAGTTGGTAAATTCAACAAAACGGTAACACTTACTTCCAATGCTTCCGAACCAAGTAAAGTATTGAGAATTAAAGGAGAAGTTCTAGCGCCTTCTAACGACGAAGCGCCAAAAAGCTAAAATTTAAGTTACCCAAAACTACCTTGTGTTAATTAAAAGCCAAGCTTATTGAAAATGTTGCGTGCTATTGTGAGTAAATAATGTAATTTTGCATTTCAAAAATCCAATAGCATGCAGCTTTCAGAACAAGAAGTAGTAAGAAGAGAAAAGTTAGACAAATTACGCGCGCTTGGCATTAATCCCTTTCCAGCCGATTTATTCCCTGTAGATCATACGTCCAAGCAAATTCAAAACCATTTCGAAGAAGGCAAAAAAGTAACCATTGCCGGACGCTTGATGAACATGCGTGTGCAAGGAAAAGCCAGCTTTGCGCAAATTCAAGATGCCGAAGGAAAAATACAGGTTTATTTCAATAGAGATGAAATTTGCTCTGGTGAAGATAAAACCAAATACAACGAAGTCTTTAAAAAACTATTGGATTATGGCGATTTTGTGGGTATTGAAGGCATTTTGTTTACCACACAAGTAGGTGAAAAAACCGTCATGGTCAAAGATTTTACTTTGTTAAGCAAATCCCTGAAACCATTACCACTACCAAAAGAAAAAGACGGCGTTGTTTACGATGCCTTTACGGATGCCGAACAACGTTACAGACAGCGGTATGCCGATTTGGTAGTAAATCCCCACGTGAAAGACGTATTTATTAAGCGTACCAAACTCTTCAATGCCATGCGTGAGTTTTTCAACAATGCGGGTTATTTTGAGGTGGAAACTCCTGTTTTACAGCCTATTCCTGGTGGTGCGGCAGCAAGGCCTTTCATCACACATCATAACAGTCTTGACATTCCGTTATACATGCGAATTGCCAACGAACTCTATTTAAAACGATTGATCGTTGGAGGGTTTGACGGTGTCTATGAATTTTCCAAAAACTTCCGTAACGAAGGAATGGATCGCACGCACAATCCGGAGTTCACAGCCATGGAAATTTATGTAGCGTACAAGGATTACAATTGGATGATGGCTTTTTGTGAAAAATTGCTGGAGCACTGTGCCATGGCCGTAAACGGTACCACCAAAACTAAATTTGGCGAGCACGACATTGATTTTAAAGCACCTTACAAACGGATTACCATGACCGATTCCATTAAGGAATTCACTGGTTTTGATATTACCGGAAAAACAGAAGACGAAATCAGGCAGGCTGCCATTTCCATGGGTATTGAAGTAGATGAAACCATGGGGAAAGGCAAGCTGATAGATGAAATTTTTGGTGAAAAATGCGAGGGCCATTACATTCAGCCCACATTCATTACCGACTATCCAAAGGAAATGAGCCCCTTATGCAAAGAGCATAGGGAAAACCCTGAATTGACCGAACGTTTTGAGCTCATGGTTTGTGGTAAGGAAATAGCCAATGCCTATTCTGAATTGAACGACCCTATTGACCAGCGCGAGCGTTTTGAGCACCAATTGGAACTTTCCAAGAAGGGTGATGATGAAGCAACAGGAACCATTGACTATGACTTCTTAAGAGCCTTAGAATATGGGATGCCCCCTACTTCGGGTATGGGCATTGGGATGGACAGACTGGTTATGTTCTTGACCAACAATCAATCCATTCAAGAAGTGCTGTTCTTCCCGCAAATGAAACCTGAGAAGAAAGCGCCTCAAATGACTGAGGATGAAAAAGCTGTCTTCGATATTTTAAAAACGACGTCTCCTATTGATTTAAATGCCTTAAAAGAGCAGTCTGGTTTAAGCAACAAAAAATGGGACAAAACCATTAAGGGCTTGACTTCCAATAAGATTGCCAAGGTGGTTAAAAACGACGATGGTTTGTTTGTGGAATTGGTTTAGGCTACCCGTATTTTAGGTTTTAAAAACAAAAAATACAGGCTTTTTTTACAAAAATTTAGTTTCTTAGTGTGATTTTATTAAATTCACAGCCTATATTTTTTTACATGAAGAAACTTTTACTTTCAATTTTTGTTCTAGCCGTTGTGTTTTCCTGTAGTAAAGATGACGAAACACCTATTCCGGAATGTACTGTACCCGGTAACTTACAAGTAACCAATATTAGCCAAACCAGCGTAACCATAACCTGGGAAAGCAGTAATGCAGACTCAAGTTTCATCCTTGAATATGGCGAGTCTGGTTTTGCCCTTGGCACAGGAACTATTGTTAATACAACCAGTACAAGCTACACTATCAACAACTTGGCTGCCAACACAACGTATGATTATTACCTGACAGCCAACTGCGGTAATGGCAATGAAAGTGATCCAACCAGTGTGCGCAGCTTCACGACGCTGTTTCCTTTGGTAGTTGCCGAGTTTTTGCCCAACCTATCGGAGTTGAATCTTTTTGAAGGTGATCTGGAAAATTTGAGACCTAGTGTTTACACTTACGAATACGACCTAATCACACCTCTTTTTACCGATTATGCCCACAAACAAAGATTAATTGCGCTTCCGCAAGGAAGTTCTATGGTTTACCAAAATGATGGTTTGCCTGAGTTTCCAGACAATACGGTCATTGCAAAAACCTTTTATTACAATGTAGATGAGCAAAATCCTGGGTTGGGTAAAATTATTGTTGAAACCAGAGTTCTGATTAAAATTGATGGCGAATGGCAAACAGGAAATTACAAATGGAATGATGCTCAAACCGATGCCTCTTATACCACCGATGGCCATGTAGTTCCGCTTTCTTATACCGATACTGAAGGAGCAACCGTGAATTTGGATTATGAAATCCCATCAAACACACAATGTTTTCAATGTCATAACAAGAGCAACATAATTACACCCATAGGGCCTAAGTTAAGGAATATGCACTTCAACAATCAATTGGAAGACCTCATAGGCGATGGAATGCTTACCAATGTAACCAACCTTTCTGAGCTTGAGGCACTTCCTAGCTGGGAAGATACCGCCAATTTCACCTTGGAAGAACGGGCTAGGGCTTATTTTGATGTTAATTGTGCACACTGCCACCAACCCGAAGGTTCTTGTGGAACTGAAACTTTACTTGATTTAAGGTACGAAACCCGCTTTAATGAAACCTCTATTTATGAAACCCGTTTTAGCATCTTAACTAGAATTCAAAATCAAATACCGGATTATGGTATGCCTCTCATTGGCACGACCATTATACATGATGAAGGGGTAGCTTTGATTCTGGAGTATATAAACACGCTTTAAGTGTTAATCTTAGGTTAATTTAAAGTTGGGCATTAAACCAACTTATCCGTTTAACGTCTAAAAGCTATATCAAAATTATTTATACCATGAGAAACTTATTAATTATTGCTTTGGCTGTCTTTAGCTTACAGCTTACAGCACAAGAAGGAAAAAAAGAAGGCAAGAAAGAGTTCAAAAGAGAACATACTAGACAAATGCAAGATTTAACCCCTGAAGAATCTGCCTCGTTAAGAGCCAAACACATGACACTGGATTTAGACCTATCGGACAAACAACAAGATCAAGTTTACAAAGTACTTCTGGAAGGTGAGAAAGAACGTGAACAAATGAGAGGGGAAAGAAAAGCTCAACAAGGGCAAAAACCATCCAAAGAAGAGAGACTTGAAAGAGAAAATGCCCGTTTGGACAAGCAAATTGACATGAAGAAAAAAATGAAAGGAATTCTAACTGCCGAGCAGTACCAAAAATGGGAAAAGATGATGCAAGAAAAGAAAAAAGACTATAAGGGCAAACGTAAAATGACCCCTAGAGAATAAAAAAAGGCGAGATTAAATCTCGCCTTTTTAGTTACTTAATTTTTAAGACTTGTCCTATGCTTATGGCCGTATCAGACAGACTGTTTAATTCTTGCAGCTCTTTTACGGTCAAATTGTATCTTCTTGAAATTGAATAGAGTGTATCTCCTTTAACAACTG
Source organism: Mangrovimonas sp. (assembly GCA_020435705.1). Classification (GTDB taxonomy): domain Bacteria; phylum Bacteroidota; class Bacteroidia; order Flavobacteriales; family Flavobacteriaceae; genus HKST-UBA85. The sequence goes on along the minus strand of JAGQZG010000047.1, from coordinate 8,645 downwards.
TATAGGTTTCACCTTCAACAGCAGGAATGAACGTTTCTTCAACGTCAATATTATCATCGTACTTATAGAGCTCGTAACGCTCAATGAGCGAGATTAACTTATCAGGGTATTTTCTGTCGGTGGCATATCCCGCCGCTTTCAATTCCTTGGCCCAGCTTTTGTAATCGTTCTTTTTCAAAGTGAACAGTTTGCTGTACCTACTTCTTTGTTTCAAAAAAAGCGAGTGGTCTCTGTAAGAGTATTTTGCATCTTTATATTTCCTGAAACATTCTTGTTTAGCATCGTCATCATGATAAATTTTATCGCCTGTCCAATCGTGGCATTTAATTCCAAAATGGTTGTTGGCTTCAAGAGCCAAACGGCCATTCCCTGAAGACGATTCCAGAATTCCCTGCGCAAGGGTAATACTTGCTGGAATCCCATAAAGTTTCATTTCTTCCTGAGCTACAGCACTAAAGTTGGCAATATAATTTTCGGTAGTCCCTGTTACCTCTTTGGGTTGTGTTTCTTCACTGGGTTGCGAATTGGTATCCTGAGTATCTGTTGGCGTTTCACTTTTAGGGTCAACCTTTGTAACTCTAGGTTTATGGGTCGATTTCTTAGTGGTGACTTTCTTACTGGAACCACAGCTAGCCAATAAAATGCAAAAAATAAAAAGTGTAAGCCAATGCTTCATAAATCTCTTATAATATCAATGGTAAATTCTTTGTTTTCAACTTGTTATTCATACCTTCAATGCCTTGTAAACCGCCCGTGTGTATGACAAGAACTTTGTCTTCCGAAGTGAAATAACCCAATTCTTTCATCTTGAACAGGCCATACATCATCTTTCCGGTATAAATGGGATCCAAAGGTATGTTATATGTGGTTTTAAACCAATTAATGAACGAGATTAAGTCTTCATTTATTTTGGCATAACCTCCAAAATGATAGTTGGTAATAAGCTCCCAATTTGTCTTTTGGGTGTATTTTTTAATCTCATTATCTAAAAAATCACCTTTTAAGGCAGGAAAACCCAATACCTTTTGATGCGCTTTGGAACTATTGATTACCCCAGAAATAGTCCCTCCGGTACCCACAGGACAACAGATGTAGTTGAAGCTAAAATCATCTTTCTGTAAGATTTCCTCACAGCCTTTAACAGCCAAGTCATTGGTTCCACCTTCAGGAAGGAGATAAAACTCTCCAAACTTTTGATGAAGTGCCTCGACAAATTCTTTTGAAGATTTTAGTCGGTAGGCTTCCCTACTCACATAATGAAGGTTCATGCCATATTGAGAGGCAAATGACAAGGTTGGATTATGTGTAAATTCATTGTGAAGTTCTTCCCCTCTTATAATGCCAATAGTGCCAAAACCGTACTCTTTACCGGCGGCTGCAACAGCTGCAATATGATTGGAAAAAGCCCCACCAAAAGTGAGCAAGGTTTTAAAGCCCTTTGCTTTAGCATTAATCAAATTGTATTTAAGCTTCCTTAATTTATTCCCAGAAATGTGCTCATGATTGAGATATTCTGGCTTTAACGAAATCCAATCATTCACTCTAATATTCATTTTAACCTACATTTTAATCATTTAATCGATAATTAATTCAATATTAAATTTTTGTTAAAAAAAAGTTTATTTTAGTTTAAAAGTCTCAATGAAATTAACAAAATAGATTGTTTTTTAATAAATATAAAGCCCTTTATCTACCAATTTCATACTTAATCCCCTGTGTTCATGGTTGAATTTTTAACCTTGAATTTGTATGATAATAAAATTACGTTTCCTGAATTTTCCTTTTGCACATCCCGTCTGTAAATTTTTCTTGAAAAATATATTTTTCATAGCCCTCCTATTTACCTTTTTTGAATTTCAGGCACAAACAAAATTAGATGCAAATGCCTTCAAAGATAACATTTCGTCTAAAACAGTTGAAGCAAATGACTATAGAACTAACGACATTATTCTTAAATGGGATTTTTCAAATGTTTTAAACAAAGAAAGCGTCAAAATAAGCATTGAAATACAACCTTTAGGAAGTTGTTGGGAAGAACTCAATGGAAAACTTAGACCAGGGAAATTCTACCATAAGATAGAAAATCTCACTTTAGATCACAATGGAGAATTAAGGCTTTCTTCTTCAGACTTGAACAGCAAGTGCTTTAAGTGGCGAATAAAAGTTGAAAAAACCTCAACAAATGAATCGTCCTACTCAGAATGGAAATTTTCCAGTTTTATGTAAAACTCTTTACTTATCCTAAAGCATGAATAGAATTTTATCCCTCTCAATAATTTTATTACTAAGCATAAAATGTTTTAGCCAAGGCAATTCGGTGGCAACTGCTGAGCAGTTTTGCTCAGGAGGTTCTGAGCTGTTATTTCCCAACATAACCGGTAATCCTGACGATTCAAGTGTTGGATGCCTAGGATCCATTCCTAACCCCGCTTATTACTACCTAACAATAGACCAACCCGGCGATTTGGTTTTTACCATATCACAGGAAGACACCAGTGGCACACCCATTGATGTTGACTTTATTGCTTGGGGACCTTTTATGTCAATAGCTGATGCTGATGCTAATATCTCTTTAACTGATTGCCCGAGCTGCCCCTTTTCCAATGTTCCAAACACTGGGTTTTATCCTTTTGGCAACATCATTGACTGCAGCTATAGTACCGCCGGCACAGAAACAATGACAATAAATGGCGCCGTAACTGGGCAAATTTATGTTGTACTAATAACCAACTTTGATGGAGATGCTGGATTTATTTCTTTACAGCAAACTGGCGGTCTTGGCACAACTAGTTGTGCTAATATACCTGTATGCGGAGGTAATTTTTATGACAGTGGTGGAGATTCGGGAAATTATTCCAATAATGAATCCAATACAACCACGGTATATCCTTATGTAGCTGGCGGAACAGTTACGGTAGATTTTACCATGGTAGATATTACTGCTGGAGACGTATTAACTGTATATGATGGACCAAACAACAGTTATCCATCACTAGGAAATGTTACGACAGCTCCAGTTTCATTCACATCAACTGACACTTCGGGAACTTTAACTTTTGTTTTCACTAGTAATGCATCAGGCGCTGGAAATGGTTGGGCAGCCGACGTTACTTGTACATCTCCGCCAATACCTCCTACATGTGGATCTATTTTTTACGACAGTGGTGGTGCTTCTGGTAATTATTCCAATTACGAATCTACCAGTACCACATTTTATCCAGATACTCCAGGTGATGCCGTTACCGTTACATTTACTTCTTTTAATACTGAATCTGGCTATGATGAGCTTACCGTTTACAATGGTCCCAATAGTACATATCCTGTATTAGGGGTGTTTTCAGGTACTTCCATTCCTGGACCGTTTACGTCTTCAGACTCCTCAGGGGCTCTCACGTTTGTTTTTGATAGTGATTACATATATAATTATTCCGGATGGGAGGCTAATATTACTTGTGGCAGCACCTGTGATGTTAATATCACGAAAACGTTAAGCCCATTTGGTGCAGATGATTGCACATTAGATTACGCCACTTTAGAGGCAACGACCAATACAACACCCGTTTCTGGAAATATTATTTATTCTGAAAATTTTGATACCAACACAACTCCTACCGGTTGGAACGTTGTAAATGGTGGTACTGGCACTACCTGGGTTCTTTCCAACACCAATGATGCTGGTGGCAATGCTAATGAAGCTATGCTTGAATGGAATTCAGGATTTGAAAATGGAACCTGGAGGTTACGGTCCGGCAATATACCCATAACAGGCGAAACTGGGTTACAGATAAGTTTCAAACATTATCTAGCTCATTGGGACAGTAGTTATCCTTACCAAATAAACATGCAAATTCAAGTAGATGGAGGAACATGGACACCTTATTATTCAGTAAATCCAGTTACAAATGACATAGGGCCACAAACTGTAAACATAGACCTTTCATCAATTTCAGGCAATACGCTTAGGTTCAGATTTAGCTTTATTGGAGAATCTTTTGGTCTATTATATTGGGCCATCGATGATATTCTAATTACAGGCGATAATACTGGCCCCACAATACCTTCCATCATTTGGTCTCCCATAACTGATCTCTATACAGATACAAGTCTCACGACTCCTTACACTGGAGGTTATGCAGGGACTGTATATGCGGCACCAAATGGCACCATAACTTATACCGCCACAGATGATATCAATAGCTGCTCCGATACAGTCGATGTGACTAGGAATAAAAAGGTTTGGCAAGGCAACACTAGCTCAGACTGGAACGATTCTTCTAACTGGTTTCCCAATGGCGTACCAACCAGCTCCAACTGTATTGTTATTCCAGATATGTCTACCACCTCAAATGATGCTATCTTAAGTTACCCCGGACCACCAATACCTCCACAACCTGGTTACGGGCTTAATTTAACTGTTGAAAATAATGGTTATCTAGAATTGGATTCTGATGCTAGTCTAACAATTACTGACAGGTTAGATGTTCAAGGAAATGGCATTTTCAACTTAAAAAACAGTGCCAATTTCATTCAAATTAACAATGTAGCCAATACCGGAAACATCTATGTCCAAAGAGCCCCCAATTTTACGTATACCCCTGTTGGCAATCTAGAATATGTATATTGGTCCTCCCCTGTTTCCAATTTCAATGTTGCACAGGTATCGCCAGGTTCTTCCGCTGGGTTAATTTGGGAGTGGGATGCGACTGTACCTGGCAACGGCATAGGAAATCATGGAGACTGGTACAATGCTGCAGGGAACATGGCTTTGGCCAAAGGGTATACCATTAGAAAGTTGGCAAATACTCCCGCAATAATTACCAATACCCTCTCACCGGCAATCACTATTCCTGTTTCAGCCAATACGGCATTGTTTTCTGGTGTACCAAATAATGGAGACATTACCATACCCATCTACCACGGCGGCTATAATGCTGCTGGAGATCCAGGGTATCAAGGGAACAGCTCCATAGGTACTTTGGCGTATAACAATGACGATAATTGGAATTTGTTGGGTAATCCGTACCCTTCATCTATTTCAGCAAATGAATTTGTCTATGCCAATTCCAACATCAATGGAACCGTTTATTTATGGCAGCACAGCTCAACACCTGCTGCTATTACCGATCCATTCTATGGCGATTATGTCTATAACTATGATGAAGCTAACTATATAGAACACAACTATAGTGGTTCGGTGCCTCCTACCAATCTGGATCCCGATTTATACATAGCTTCCGGACAGGCGTTTTTTGTATTAATGAATCACAGCGCAACCAGTGGAACATCCGTTACCTTCAACAATGGCATGAGGAATGAAACCTATTCCAATACTGTGTTTTACAGACAAAACAATAGTGATCAAAATACTAATTTCAATGCCGTTGAACGCCATAGGATCTGGCTTGATCTAATAACGCCAAACAACAAAGCCAATACCACACTCATAGGGTATGTTGAAGGAGCAACAAATGGTTTGGACAGATTGTATGACGGCTATGAATTTGAAAGTGCTTCAGCAAATATTTATTCTGTATTAGGGGATGAAAAATTGTCCATTCAAGGTAGAATATTGCCCTTTGATGATGAAGATACCGTGCCTTTAGGTGTTGTTATTCCCAATAACGGTATTTATCAAATAGCCATCAATACTTTAGATGGGTTATTTGAAAATACTTCGCAAACAATCTATCTGGAAGACACCTATACCAACGTAATTCATGATCTGAGAACCAGTCCGTACGCATTCACTTCCGGTAGCGGAACGTTTAATGACCGATTCATTTTGAGATATACTGACAACTCATTGTCCCTTGAAGATTTTGGAAATGCACCTGAAATCACAATCACAGCGCCTGATAACAACTATATTAAGGTCACCTCAAGTATGAGTCAGATAGAAAACGTTATGGTTTATGATTTATTAGGTCGTGTTCTGATAAACAAGACAGATATTATGGCTTTTGAATATTTAGTATCCAATATGAATTACTCAAATGGTACTTATATTGTAAAAGCAACTTTATCCAACGGGCAATCCAAAACCCAAAAAGTAGTTTTGAAACAGTAAGTTACAGATAACCCAAAAAACCCCAGAACGGCCTAGATTTCAAATAGTTTAGGTCGTTTTGTTTTTCATAGGCTTCCCTTTCAAAGGAAATAGACCTGTAAGCCTTTTGCCAATTGCCAACTCTTACAAGCTTGACCAAAAATTCCAATAAATACCAAAGAAAAAAAGGCAGAACCAACAATTCCAACTGCTGCTTTAAATGAATGGCCTCGTGATTCAGCAGGTGTATATCCTGTTTTAAATGCTTCGTTTTAAGGAAGACAAATGGAAAAACTGTCAATCCCGCATAGCCTTTTGGCACTAAGTATTTGGATACTACAATCATTCTTACTGAAATATTGTTGCCTAAATTAAGCTATCTTTGTTAAATGAAAAAAATTGTCCCCATAGAAGAAGGCGACTACTATTTAACCCCCGAGGGGTACCGTTGTTTTACAGAACAATATCTCCTAAAAAGAGGCTATTGCTGTGAAAGTGGCTGCAGGCATTGCCCTTATGGATTCGACAAAAAAACCAATTCATTCAAAAAATAAAAACAGTGTACCAACATGACTTTTGCAAAACAGATTTTAGAAGGAATTCCTGAAGTTTTACCCCCAATAAAGCCTTATGACAAAACCATAAATCATGCGCCCAAGCGTAAAGACATCTTAACTTCGGAAGAAAAAAAATTGGCCTTACAAAATGCGCTTAGGTATTTTGACAAAAAGCATCATGTTGAATTATGGGCCGAGTTTAAAGAGGAACTGGAAACTTATGGTCGGATTTATATGTACAGATTGAGACCCGATTACAAGATGTATGCCCGACCAATTGACGAGTACCCGGCCAAGAGCAAACAAGCTGCGGCCATTATGCTCATGATTCAGAACAATTTAGATTATGCAGTGGCCCAACATCCTCATGAATTGATTACCTATGGTGGCAATGGGGCTGTATTTCAAAATTGGGCGCAATACAGGCTAACCATGAAATATCTAGCCGAAATGACCAATGAACAAACCTTGGTCATGTACTCTGGGCATCCACTGGGTCTTTTCCCTTCCCATAAAGAAGCGCCAAGAGTTGTTGTTACCAATGGTATGATGATTCCCAACTACTCCAAACCAGACGATTGGGAAAAATTCAATGCCCTAGGGGTTACCCAATATGGGCAAATGACAGCGGGCAGCTATATGTATATTGGACCACAAGGTATTGTACACGGAACCACCATTACCGTGTTGAATGGTTTTAGAAAAATAAAGAAATCTCCTCAAGGAAACCTATTCCTCACGGCTGGCTTAGGCGGTATGAGTGGCGCACAACCTAAGGCCGGCAATATTGCAGGCTGTATTACTGTTTGTGCAGAAGTCAATGAAAAGGCAGTAAATACAAGACATTCCCAAGGCTGGGTTGACGAAGTTATTTCTGATTTGGATGAATTAGTTACTCGAGTGAATCTTGCCAAGCAACGTAGCGAAACTGTCTCCATCGCTTTTTTAGGAAATGTGGTAGATGTTTGGGAGAAGTTTGACCAAGAAAATGTTTATGTAGATTTAGGAAGTGACCAAACCTCACTCCACAATCCTTGGGCGGGCGGTTATTATCCTGTTGAATTATCTTATGAAGACGCCAATACAATGATGGCCGAAAACCCAGAGCTCTTTAAACAAAAAGTTCAGGAATCCTTATGCCGTCATGCCAATGCCGTTAACAAACATGCTAAAAAAGGTACCTATTTCTTTGATTATGGCAATGCGTTTTTATTGGAAGCTTCTCGTGCTGGCGCAAACATTATGGCCGACAATGGAAGGGATTTCATCTACCCAAGCTATGTCCAAGACATTATGGGACCTATGTGCTTTGATTATGGTTTTGGGCCATTCCGTTGGGTGTGTACTTCTGGCAAACCTGAAGATCTTCAAAAAACCGATGAAATCGCCTGCTCCGTTTTAGAGGAAATCATGCAGCACTCCCCTACAGAGATTCAACAACAAATGGCCGATAATATCCAGTGGATTAAGGGGGCGCAAGAAAACAAATTGGTTGTAGGGTCTCAAGCCAGGATTCTTTATGCCGATGCCGAAGGTCGAATAAAAATTGCCAAAGCATTTAACGACGCCATTACCAGAGGCGAAATTGGCTATGTAGTCCTTGGGCGCGATCATCATGACGTTTCAGGGACTGATTCGCCCTACAGGGAAACTTCAAATATTTATGACGGCTCCCGCTTTACTGCAGATATGGCTATTCATAATGTAATTGGCGACAGTTTTAGAGGGGCAACTTGGGTGAGCATCCACAACGGTGGTGGCGTCGGTTGGGGTGAAGTTATCAACGGCGGTTTCGGCATGGTTCTTGATGGTAGTATAGAAGCTGAAAGACGCTTAAAAACAATGCTTTTCTGGGATGTTAATAATGGTATTTCCAGAAGAAGTTGGGCCAGAAATGATGAAGCCATTTTTGCCATTAAGCGCGCCATGGAAGCCGAACCAATGTTAAAAGTCACACTTCCAAACCGAGTTGATGAAAATTTATTAAATTCATTATAAAATTCTACTGTATGAAAAAGACACTAACAAGCCTACCCTTACTG
>JAGQZG010000046.1 GCA_020435705.1 Mangrovimonas sp. | reverse complement strand
GCTGAGGAAAAAGCTCGTTTGGCTACGGAAGAAAAAGCCAGAATTGAAGCCGAGGAACAAGCTCGTTTGGCTGCGGAAGAAAAAGCTAGAATTGAAGTCGAGGAACAAGCTCGTCTAGCTGCTGAAGAACAGGCTAAAATTGATGCTGAAAAACAAACTGTTGATGAGGAAAGTTTACCTGAAGCAACCGATGCTTTCAGTAGTGAAATGAATGAAATTGTAGAAGCCACCGACGATTCCAAAAAAGCACAAGAGGAATTGCTCTCTAGATTAACTGAAGCTGTGGCTGTTAAAGATCAAGACCTTAAGGATTTAAAAAGGGAAAACGATTTGAGTGAACAAGGAATCTATCTTGAGCCAAAACCGTTCAAGAGTTCAACAGAAGAAAATGCCGCCATTGAGGCCATCAAGTCCGACCTAGATAATATTATTGCATCGAGAAATGCAGAAATAACAAAATTAGAAAGACTTTACGAACAAAGACAAGAGGAAACCGATACTATTTATATGGACGAAGTGTTGCTTTCCTATAAGAAAACCTTAACGAAATTAAAATCGGAACAGTTAGCTGCCATTAAAGCTAAAGCCGATTTGGAAGCGCAATTGGAAACCATTAATGTTGCCACCGAATATGAGAAGAAACGTAGAATAAAACGAGCAGTTTACAATAATGATGATGATAGATATGCTCAAGATAGAGCCGCACTTGAAAGTATCAAGCAAAACAGCTCGCTTAGCAATGAACCTTTAAGTGAATCGGATTTCGATTTTGGGGAAGAACGAAGCAACAATATCCAAATCCTGAAGAATGTAACCAGAGCCGAAGAGGGTTATTACTTAATTCTTGCCGTTCATGATGATGTTATCAAAAGAGATGATTTCCTTAAGAAAGTTGTTGCATCTGGGCAAGAAAACGTTGATTTCTTCTTTGATGTAAACACTAGTAAGTATTACATCTTTGTAGATAAGTTTGATAACATCCAAGCTGCCAATGCCGCCATGGAAACAAAAGGAAGTAACCCTTATAATGCCAAAATGTCTATAGTGAAAATTGAGAATTAACCAGTGCCAATTTCAATTTGTAATTGCCTCTTACAAATTGGAATAAAAAAATAAGCTACCATGAAAAAACCTACTTACTTTAAAATCGCAGTAATTGCTCCCCTACTGTTTTGGTGTTTGCAATTCAATGCACAAAATTTAGTGCCGTTCTCTCCTAGATATGATGATGCCATTAAAGGAGATATTCTCTTGATTGGAAATAGTAATGTGGGGTTACACCCAACAAACCCTTACAACGGAAATGGTACAAATGATGGAATTAATGCCGCTGTTTATGTTGATATTGATGGAGATCCCAGTACCTTCAACTCCAGTAGTGCAGATTTAGATGTTCCTAGTGATACCGAGTGTTACCAAATTGTATATGCAGGCTTGTATTGGAGTGCGGTTGTGAATGGCTCCGACCCTATGTCACAAATAAAATTCAAAATTCCTGGAGGAACGTATCAGGACATTACGGGTACTCAAATTTATTACCAAAATGCCTCCAATAATAACAATTCCAACACCTATGTTTACTATCATGATGTAACAAGTATTCTTTCGGCAATGCCCGACCCTGAAGGAACCTATACTGTTGCCAATATTTCTTCACTGGTAGGCCCTAAACCAAATTCTGAAGGATTGTCGGCTGGGTGGTCACTGTTCATTGTTTATGAAGACCCACTTTTGCCCAGTAAATACATCACTTCTTTTGACGGCTTTACAAAAATCACTAGTGTCATTAACGAAACGTTCCCAATATCCGGATTTACAACTATTCCCGTTGGACCAGTACGCGCAAATTTCGCTTTCAGTACAATTGAAGGTGACCGAAATTATACCGGGGATTACCTTCGTCTTAATGGAACTACAATTAGTGCGACCAATAATGCCGGTACAGTCATTCGTCCAGGCAATAACTTTTTCAACAGTAGTGTCTCTTATATTGATCCCGTTACCAATACGCCAGAACTGTTTACAACCAGAAATCCATCCAGTAGTAACACGTTGGGTTTTGATGCCGGTATCATCAATATTCCAAATCCTGGAAACAGTCTCATTGCCAATGGGGCTTCTACGGCAACTATTAGTCTAGGTAGTAATTTGGATATCTACTATTATTATTTTAGTGCATTTGCCATAGAAATTATAGCGCCTAATATTGTCTTGACCAAAATTGTTGAAGATGATATGGGCAACAACATTGGCGGTCAAACCGTTGGCCTGGGCCAACCCTTAAACTATGTTATTGGATTCCAAAATACTGGAAATGACGATGCTACCAATTTCCAGATAAGGGATATTCTGCCCATAAATATTGTATTCAATTATCCTACTGATTTAGTCTTGCCTGCTGGAGTTACTGTAGCGAGTTACAACCCAGCAACTCGAGAGATTATTTTTAATATAGAAGATTATCTAGTTGAAGAAAATGATCCGGTTTATGAAATTCGGATAGAGGCCATGACTGTTGATGATTGTAGTGAGTTGGATGATGCGTGTTCTAACGTTATTACCAATCAGGCCTTTGCTACGTATGAAGCGGTGACAAGTCCAGATTTTGTTATTACGGACGACCCAAGTATCAGCACGAATACAGGGTGTTTGATTACTCCTCAAGCTACAAACTTTTTCACAGATTTGGATTGTGCATTTATCCAGGAAGAAACCCTTTGTGGTACCAGTGTTGACCTAACCGCCGCCGATGGATACGACTCCTATTCTTGGTCTACCAGCCCTTCAGGAACCCCAGTAATTGGTACTGGACAAACCATAACGGTAACCAATACGGGCACGTACTATTCGTTTAATACGGCTACAGCTCCTTGCCAGTCCATAACGCAACAATATAACATCACGCTTTTTGGTGGAGGCAACATTACCAACCCTGCCATACCTTATGCTGATGAAGTGGTTACTTGTCCCAACGACGGTAAGCAGTTGCCAAACATATTCTTGTGTGGTGCCAACGATTCAAGAGATATATTAACGAATATAGCCGGTGCCTCATCTATTATATGGGAACAATTGGACGAATCCAGTTGCGCCGCAGTAACCGATCAAGATTGTGCCAATGAAAATCCTTCTTGTACTTGGAATCAAGTAGCAACAGGCCCTAACTATACTGCCAATACCGCTGGACAGTTCAAGGTAATCATCAATTTTCAAGGAGGTTGTTTTGCCGAATTCTATTTCAATGTTTACCAAAACCTTTTAAACCCAACAGTAACTTCTACTGATATTATTTGTAATACCCCTGGTTCTATTACCGTAAACAATGTACCCAGTGGGTATGAGTATAGTCTTGATAATGTTACTTACCAAACCAGTAATGTCTTTACTGTGACTACGGCGGGAATCTATACGGTATACATCAGACAAACAGGGGTTGATACCAACCCATGTATCTTTACTGTTTTGGATGTTCAAATTAGGGATCGTGATTTTACGGCTTCGGTGAACGTTACCCAACCGTATTGTAATGGTGAATTGGGAAGTGTGCACTTAGCTGCCAATGATGCCGAACCCCAATACTTTTTCTCTATTTATCAAGGGGGAACTTTAGTAAACAGTGTTGGCCCCATTGTTGACAACAACTATACGTTTGCAAATCTCAACCCTGGTACCTATACTGTTAATATTGAAACAGAAGATGGGTGTACACACACGGAAGACATTGAAATTATTGAACCTCCACTGCTAACAGTAACCGCAGCCCTTACAACGCCATTAACCTGTACCGATGGTGAAATTACTATTTACCCGGTGGGCGGAACGCCTCCATATTATTATTTTATCAATAGTACAACAGACTTCCAATCGGTTCCACAGGTTGCCGTAACAGCTCCTGGAGTATTCAACATAACAGTTGTTGATTCCAATAACTGTAGTGCCTCTACGACGCTTTCTGTTGATGCTATTTCGGCACCGGAATTTACGGTGAGTTCAACTGATATCGCCTGTTCAGGAGTTACAAATGGCTCAATCACTTTTAATGTAACCAATGCCAACGGAAATACACTTCAATACAGTATAGATGGTGGAATCTCCTTTTTTAGCTCACCTGTATTTACAAATCTTCCCGATGGTACTTATGATACAGTCGTTCAGTACACCATTGGTGCTTCGGTATGTACTACCAATCCACAACCTGTAACCATTACCATGGCTCCGCCAATTGCTGGAAATGTCACCCTTTCAACTCCACTTACCTGTAATGGTAATGCCACTATTACTGTTACTGGAGTTACGGGAGGTACACCGCCTTATTCTTATAGTATTGACGGAATAAATTTCCAAACCAATGCAACTTTTTCTGGTTTAACCAGCGGAACTTACACTGTAACCGTACAAGACTCCAGCGGCTGTTCTTTTGCTTTAAATACAATTACAATAGATCAGCTTAATCCACCAAGGGACATGTCATTGAGCAATACCCCACTAACCTGTCCAACTAACACCACCACGATAACTGTAACCAGTGTTTCTGGAGGCGTGGGTACTTTAGAGTATCAAATTATTGCGCCAGCGGCCGAAGCAACAGCTTATCAAACTTCCAATACATTTGCAGGGTTAGCGCCCGGCACATATACTTTCCAAGTGAGAGATGAAAACGAGTGTGTTTATAGTGAGACTTATACTATTGCTCCTCTACCTGTAACTAGCATTAATACTGTAATTACTGACGGTTTGGATTGTACTGCTTCTCCAGATGCTGTTATCTCAGGAACTATTTCCGGTGGACCAGCACCTTATACCTATGCTGTTTCAGTTAATGGTAGTTCATATACCTCTTTAGGTTCTACTGGGGCAACATTTACCTATTCAACAGGGACTCCGGGTACGTATCAATTCCAAGTAACTGATGCCAATGGTTGTACAGCCGAATCTACGGTTCATACCATTGTCCCAATAACACCTCCAGCCATAAGTGTTTTAACCCAAACTTCATCCATACTATGTAATGGTGATACGAATGCTGCCATTAATGTCGTAATTGATCCAACCACTGGAACAGCACCATTCAACATTAATGTATATAATAATACAACAGGTACTGACTATGGAACACAAACATCTGGCTTGCCTGCAGGTTCTTATACAATCACTGTGACTGATGCCAATTCTTGTACTGGAACAGACACGATTATTATTAATGAACCTGATCCAATCAATGTAAATTACCACTCCGTTGATATTACATGTACTGCCAGTGGTGTATCACAAGGCTCAGTAATTGTTGATGGTGTTACGGGAGGAACAGCTCCATATAACTATTTTGTTACAGGAACCAATGGCTATAATAATTCTGAATACAATACCTCTGGAACTACTTCAGTGAGCTTTGATGTTGTTGATTTTGGTTTGTATCAAATTAATGTTATTGATGCTAATGGTTGTTCCGTTTTGGTTCAAGATGTTTTGGTAGCCTCACCTCCAACCGATTTGGACATTAATATTAATACCTCAGTAAACTGCGCAACAGGTGGAGAAGCTGTAGTTAGTATAGGCTCTACCCTAAGTAGTTCGGGACCTTTTTATTTTAGTATTTACCAAGGCCCCATATCGGTGTATCCAAATCCTATTGGATCATGGATTCCTGAAGATTCCCCCGGAAGTCAATCGGCTACATTTACTGGTTTGACACCCGGTGTGAGCTATACGTTCATTGTTTATGATGCCTCAACAAATTGTAGCTATTACGAACCTGCTACTACACCTATACCTACAAACTCAACCTTGACAGCCACAGCTGTGATTGCAAATAACATTACCTGTACAGGAAGTGCTGATGGAACGGTGTCCTTTAATGTGAACAGTACCTATGGGTCATCTATCACTATCGACTATGAAATTTTTGATTCTTTATCGTTAAACTCTACTGGAGTTGGCAGCTCGGGTTCTGTCCCTGCAAATGGCACACTAATAGTTAGTGATTTAGGCCCCCTTCCTTTTGGAAATTACTTTGTTCAAATTACCGAAACATCAGGGCCAAATGCTGGTTGTGGAATTGTAACCGTACCATTCAATATCACGGAATCTCAAATTCCATTGAGTTTGACCGTTTCTGTTGACCATAATGCCAATTGTAATCCTAATTCAGGAGTCATAAGCGCTGTTGGCCATGATGGAACGCCTCCTTATCGATATCAAATAACAACATCGGCTACGGCACCACTTCCAACGGATCCTTCTTGGACCTCTGCAAGCGTGTTTAACAGTAATGGTGGGAACTATTTTGTGCATGTTATGGATGCTTACCATTGTATTGTATCAAGCCCCGTAACATTACCCACAGATCCTGAGCCGATTATTGATGCCGTTTTAACCAATCAATGTACAGCTGCAGAAGGTAGCTTTGAAATTGATGTAACCCTCACAACTGCTGGTATTGCACCTTATAGCTATAGTATTGATGGTGGTGCTTTCCTAGCACAAACGGCACCGTTTACCATTTCAAACTTGTATTCTGGCACACATACTGTTGAAATAACCGATGCTAATGGTTGTGGAAATTTGGTGACTGTCGAAATTGAAGCTCCCTTAACCATAACTCCGTCACTTACTACGGATGCAACCTGTAATGATGATGACGGAGTAATTACAGTAAACAATACTGGAGGTTCTGGTAATTTTAGTTATACGATAAGCCCCAACCCTGCCTCTATAAGTTTAACAAGTAATGTATTCTCTGGGGTTCCTTCAGGAGTTTACACCATTACCATTACCGATATGGATACTTCTTGTACTGCAGAAGCAACCATTGCTTTACCTGAAGCTGTACCTCCAACGTTCACAACAAACCCAACCGAAGTTACCTGTTTTGGGGATAGTTCTGGGTCTTTTGAAATTAATGTAAGTGGGTATTCTGGAGCCTATAATTATGAAGTTTTTGATAGTGCAAACAATTCTGTAACCGGCGTAGTTGGCGCCAATACTTCAACTAATCCAATAACCGTTGCTGGTATGCAGGCTGGCACATTTACAGTAGTCCTTACAGAGACGGCCAGTCCTTTCTGTTCGGCAACATCAACTGTAATTATAGCTTCGCCAACCGAAGCGTTGGCATTAACGGCCACAGAAACTTCAAGTGTGACTTGTGACAATACTGGTGGTACCATTACAGCTACTGCAATTGGTGGTTGGGGTAATTATCAATATGAACTGACCGGTGATGCAACAGTAGCGTATTCAACAAACAATACATTCACCAACCTATCTTCAGGAAACTATACTGTCAATGTAATAGATGATGGAGGTTGTATTGCTTCAGTAAATATAACCTTGCTTGATCCTGCTCCAATTAATGCGACTTTCATACCAAGTACCAACCTACTATCCTGTTTTGGTGATCAAGATTCTAGTATTACCATAACCAATGTTACAGGTGGTCAAGGAAGTAATTATACCTATACTTTAAACACAATTTTACCAACGCCAAGTTCATCTGGCCCACAAACATCCAATGTCTTTAACAATCTAGGTGCGGGAACGTATAACGTAACCATTGCCGATGGTTTTAATTGTGTGTTAACTTCTGTTGATATTGTAATTGACCAACCGAGTCCAGTGGATGCCAGTCTGGTCACAGCAAGCACCCAAACTTGTTTGGTGGATGCAACGCTCACACTAAGTGCTTCTGGTGGAACTGGCCCTTATACTTATAGTGATGATAATTTTGTCACTACTTTAGGTTCATTTACATCTTCAACTACATTCTCTGTTACACCTGGAACGTATCAATATTATGTAAGAGACGCCAACGGCTGTGAAGCAAATGTTTCCAATGAAATAACTATAGATCCTTTACTTCCATTGGTCATAAATCTTGAAACTGCCAATCCTACCATTAATTGTGCTGGTGACAATACCGGAACTATAGTCGCCACAGCCCAAGGTGGTTTGGCAAATTATATTTATACTTTAGAAGATACCTTAGGAAATACTATTCCTGCCACTCAAAACAGTCCCGGTGTATTTACCGAATTGTTAGCGGGCAACTATGTTGTGAATGTTGACAGTGAAGACTGTAACGCATCAGTACCCGTAACCATTACGGAACCAAGTGCCCCTCTTAACGCAACAATTACAGTAGGCGACATTACTTGTAATGGAGCCAATGATGGCGTTCTTGAAGTAACTGCTACTGGCGGAACTGGGGTTATTCAGTATGCCATTTCACCTCAAATGGATCAATTTTTCTCAACTAACATTTTTGAAAATCTAGAAGCCGGAGATTACCAAGTTATCGTACAGGATGAGTTGGGCTGTTATCAGATTTTCGACTTTACCATTAATGAACCAGATCCTGTGTTGATTAGCATAGTGCCAGGTTCTTTGATCCCTGAAGAATGTTCGGGTGAATTGGATGGTGAATTCAGCATTGAGATTTCTGGTGGTACCATGCCCTACAGCGTAAGTCTGGATAGTTATGACGGCCCTTATACAACAGGAACGGCAACGCAAATATTATTCGATTTTACAAATTTGGCCGGTGGCGACCATACTGTCTTTGTTCGTGATGCCGAAGGCTGCGAGTCTGAATGGAATATCACCTTCCCAGAATCGGTAACCATTAATCCAGAAGTACTTGTGGAATATATTTGTGTTGAAAATGCATCGGAGAATTTAATCACCGTTTTGGTTGACGATTCTGCGGATCCCAATGAATTGCAATATTCATTAAATGGCGGGCCTTTCCAAGCAAGTAACATCTTTCAAAACGTAGTGCCCGGACTAGATAACTATATTGAAGTGAGCCATACCAACGGCTGTACCCAAACAACCGAACTGTTTGATGTAGGTGAATATCTGCCTGTGGCAATTGCGTTGAATGAGACAGAACAAAATCATTTTACTGCCCTAGCTACTGGTGGAACGGGAGATTATACTTTCACCATGAATGATGAAGATTATGGTTCTACAAATACCTTCATGATTTCCGAATCGGGTGAGTATACCGTAACCGTAACCGATACCAATGGCTGTTTTGCCTCAGCAAGTATTTACTTAGACTATTTTGATCCTTGTATTCCTAATTACTTCACTCCTAATGGTGATGGTGTTCAAGATGGTTGGGCACCCTGTACGGATGATTTCCCAAATCTGGAATTTGACATTTATGATCGTTACGGACGTAAAGTAGGTACTTACCATCAAGGCCAATACTGGGATGGACGTTACAATGGCAAAGAGTTGCCAACAGGAGACTATTGGTATGTTGTTAGACTCAACAGCAGTAATAACGATAAAGAATATGTTGGACATTTTACCCTCTATAGATAATTAATAAAGTTTGAATGCCCTCAAAAACTTAACCTATGAAAAAACTAATTAAATATATTCTTGTACTAATAGTTACCCAAAGCTTTGGTCAAGAGCTGAATCTACCTGTATGGACGCAATATCTGGCCGATAATGATTTTGTGGTCTCCCCAACTTTCGCTGGAATTGGTGACAATATGAGGATTCGCCTAAATGGTCTTACCCAGTGGGTTGGCATAAAAGACGCGCCCGACAATCAAGCGTTGTACGCCGATTTAAGAATTGCCAACCGCTCGGGTATTGGACTATCCCTTTATAATGATAAAAACGGAAACACCTATCAAAAGGGTGCCAAGGTATCTTTTGCGCATCATTTAACTTTGGATTATACTTCGGAGCAATATCTATCCTTTGGGATTTCCTACAATCTCAACACCTTTAGAGTGGATGTACAAAACTTTGATGCCCCCATTGTAGACCCAGGAGTTACCGATGATAGGTCTATTACCAACCATAACTTTGACGTAAGTGCACTCTACAGATATGAAGGGTTTTACTTGAGTCTCAATGCCAATAATATCCTCAATAAGGATATAAAGGAATTTGTTGTGAATGAACCAAGCAATCTTTTCAACCTTCAGCTTTATTCAGGTCTCGTTATTAGAGGCAAAACCAATAAATCCAGAGAGATTGAACCTTCCGTGTTTTTTCAATATTTTGTTAGTGACGGCCGATCGGCTACCGACCTGAATGTTAAGTACCGATGGTTCAACAAGCGAGATGATTATTATTGGGTTGGGATTTCCTATAGATTCTTAAACGATCAATTGCTCAAGCCTCTAAATATTGGCCCTATGGCAGGAATCATGAAATCAAAAATATACTTTGCCTACTCCTATCAAATCACCACGAACGCATTGGCGGGTTATAATTCTGGAACCCACAGCATTACAATAGGTATTGATTTCCTACAAGGGATGAGCAACTGTCCGTGTACGGCTGGAAACCATTAGGCTAAATTTTGAGAATCTGTAGTATGTTGTTACATGTTTTTAGGAAAGAGGGTCAGCACCGTTTTTCCTTTTGACAAATCACTCCAAGTGTTTATATCAAAGTCTAGTATAACCAACCCACACGTAGGTACATTATCTATTGACAAACTACCATAACTGTTCACAAAATTTGTAACGGCATAATTGTGCCCAAAAAGCATTAATGTAGTAACAGTATCGGGCGTTTTCTTAATGACTTTCAGCAACTCATCACCATAAAAATCGTACAGATTTCCTTCAAGGAAAAACTTAGTTTTGGGAAAGTTTAAGGCTTTCACAAATCCTTTAGCAGTTGTTTGCGCTCTATTGGCTGGGCTAGAGACTATAATATCAGGAATTATCCCTAATTCTTTGAAATGCTCAGGCATCCTCTCAATATCTTCTAATCCTCTAGAGTTCAAGGGTCTATCAAAATCTTTAAGATGGCCTTCCCAAGAGGATTTTGCGTGTCGGACTATGACTACTTTTTTCATTTAAAATTTCGGTAAAGTGTTATTTTTTTTCGACAAAGTGTTGTTTATTTCGGTGAAATGTCTTACATTGCACCGCTATTTAATCAATTTACTAACTATTAAATTTTACTAAAAGCCCCAAAGTAATATGAAAAATAATCCCTTCATCGATAAAATTAGTTGATTTATCATTTTTTTTTGACAATGTTCTTGCTTATGCGTTGCTTTGGTGACGATTTAAGCTATTAATCAAAAAATTATGACCCCAAATCATAAATACAAATTAATCCATCCTGCATTGGTTTCCAATGCACTTCCCTCACAAAATATAAAGTTATCTAACTTAACAATTCAAGAATTGTAAGTTATAGCCCTAATTGGCTCTAGCTTAATGGTTTTGAAATTTTTAAAAACAAACATAATAAGAATTATGGAACTAAAGATTAATTCATTATTCGCATCCCTCATTTTGCTGTTGGGTTCGCTTTTATTCTCTTGGAATGCTACTGCTCAGGAGACTAATGAAATTTATAGAATTTATGACGAAAGTTATTCCCAACAAGGAACTGTTTTGTCAAAAACGGCCTCCATTAGCGTTCCTGAAAAGCTATTGAACGGCAACAATCCTACCCTATATGTAAAAAACAACTCTGTTTTGAATCAAACGGGAAGTTACAATCCTATGGTGCTCAAGCTTGAAGATGTAAACTCTTATGGCTTTTTAAATCATAACAATGTATTGTTTAAGGATGTACAGGTAATCACCATTAATTTGAAAAACCAATCCGACATGCTTCAAGTCTTTGATGCCTCGGAAATCAAAGGATTCAATAAACTGAAATATATCTATGTTAAGTGCTACTTTGAATGTTCTGAAAAACAGATACGCAATTTCGTGACTAACATTGATTCTGAAATAGTCATATTCTACAAAATAGTTAATCCATTATAATAGAGCTAATTAAAAGTAAGTGCGATGAGAAAAATAGACTCTTTTAAGATATTTAATCTAAGACCACGTTATATCAAACTAACTTCAGCATTGCTTATGCTTTTGGTTGGTTTTATGGGTTTTAGTCAGGTTAGAGTACCTTTTAATCCAAGAGCCTCGGTGTATAGCCCAAGCAAGACCATCTATAACATTAAAGGGGATTTTACCATGATTGGAAACACCAATCTTACCTTGGTAAATTATGGCAACTCAACCAATAATAGTAATAATGACATGAGATATGTTGATGTTGACAACGATATCAATACACTCAATTCATCTTCAGCGACCTTATCTTTCTCAACTGAAAATGGTGCCATTCCTGACTGTTCAAAAATTCTATATGCTGGATTATACTGGACCGGTAGAGCGGGATCTGAAAACACATTTACTGTAAACAAAGAGGTTCCAACAGGTAATTATATTACTCAGGAGGTAACCGATACAAATCAACAGATTTATGACAACGATTTAATTCCTAACACCAATTACTCACTTGATATAAGCAGCAGTGGTAATAGCTCCAATTGGGCTTTAACTTATACTTTTACTTCATCGGGTGCTGGTAATACAGTTGTTTTTGTATATCGCAGCAATAATACCCTAACTGTTTCTGTAAATGGAGGAACTCCAACTAATGTTTCAACCAGCAGTATTAATTCTGACAATGCCTATCTTTCAACGCCTTACCAAATTTTTTCTGATTCCAACTATACACTGGAAGTTGCTAGATTAAGAAGACAAAATACAGATAGAGCCTATGTAAACATCATTTACAATGAAACGGTTCCTGAAACAACCACTATTACCAAAAATTATAATAAACGCAAAGTATCTATCAAAGGCCCAGGTGCAACCAATTATACCGAAATCACCGCTGGGGCTAACGACATCTATTACCCAACGAATTCCACAACCTATTCAGACGGCTATATGTATTCTGCCTATGCTGAAATCACGCAGTATGTTATAGATAACGGATTAGGAGAATATTTTCTAGCAGACATGGCCTTGGTAGAAGGCGATGGCGGTTCTACTGGTTACTATGGTGGCTGGGGCATGGTCGTTGTTTATGAAAACTCTAAAATGAAATGGAGAGATGTGACTGTTTTTGATGGTCATGCCTATGTAATTGGAGATACAGCCGATCATACCATTGATGTGTCTGGATTCAAAGCAGTACAAAGTGGCGATGTACGTATCAAAATAGGAATGATGGCTGGTGAAGGAGATGTGGGTATTACTGGAGACTACTTCCAGATTCTTAGACAGTCGGACAATACATTCCAAAACTTGAGTCATTCTGGTAATTCAACCACAAACTTCTTTAACTCATCTATTGTTACTGGTGGAAATACCAGGAATCCTAACCTGCAGAACAATACAGGTTTGGATATAAGCATGTTCGATATAACCAACACGAACAATAGTATTATTACAAACAACCAAACATCTACACAATTTCATTATGGATCCACTCAGGATACCTATGTTATATTCAATGTTACCTTTGCCGTAGATGCGTACATACCTGATATTGAAGGGGAAGTAAATCCTATTACGATTAACAGTGTGCCTACAATGTCTCCACCTTATGTCGTGGAGCCAGGACAAGAAATATCCTATACCCTTGAGATTAAAAACAAAGGTACTGAGGAAACTAACAATACCGTAATTGCACTTCCAATCCCGTATACATCAACATATCAAGACCTAAGTATTTCATACAATGTCTACCCTCCTTTCTCAACAAGCAATGTTCCTTATTTTAATCCAAGTTTGGGTGCCACAGGATCTATTGTCTGGGAATTGGGCACATTACCAGTACCTAGTGATCCAAATACAGTTCTGGCCGACATAACATTTACACTGGTTGCAACGACAGATTGTAATATACTAACAAATCCTTGCGGATCGGTAGTAGCCTTGGATGGTACTATTTCCGGTACGGGATCTACTTCTGGAACTTCCTTTAGTCAAGAGCTTATTCAAGGTTTCGAGACAACTGGGGTTTGTGTTGGAGAACCTATTGCCACACCTCTTAATATTGTCATCGATTCCACAGACTATGTACAAAATAACTGTTCTGGATTCAATGCCGTCAGAGATTTCTATTTCTGTAACGTTGGAACAAATCCTATTCCCATCTCTGAAGTTCAAGCAGAATTTCCTGTAGGAACTCAATTCTTTAATGAATATCCAGTAGATGATGATAGCGTTCAATATACAGCATCCAATCCATTTCCTGCAACGGTTGGATTAACCACGTATTACGGAGTACCTTATGGTAGTTCTGGTTGCTATTATACGTTTAGGATTCATGTTACTGAAATCAATTCGGTGCCAACAGCAAGTGACATCACCTATTGTTTGAATGAAACCGCTACGCCATTATCAGCAACGGCCTCAGATCCTAGTTATGTATTGTTGTATTATACCGATAACAATCCTTCTACAATTGGACAATCAAGCATTACACCTTCTACAGCCACCACTGGCACTACTACCTATTATGCAGCCGAAGGTTTGGATGAAGATTGTATGAGTCCAAATAGAGTTCCAATAAACGTTACCATATATAGTGAACTAACCATTACACTGGAAAATCTCACTGATGTAGCATGTACAGGAGAATCTGATGGTGCTATTGATATTACCGTAACAGGTGGTTCTGGAAGTTATACTTTCGATTGGGATAACAACGGGTTACAAGATCCTGATACAGATTCTGAAGACCTTACAGGTTTAGCTGAAGGAATCTATACTGTAATTGTAAGCGATACAAATTCATCGTGTACTGCAACTCAGTCATTTACAATCAACACAAGTGACACAACGGCACCTACTATTACAGCACCTACTGGATTTACAACTGAAGGATGCTCTGGTGCTAATGTAACAAATGGCAGCACTTCTTTAGCCTATTCTGAAACTCCTGTAACTATTGATGAAACACAATTTACTGCTGAAGGTGGCTCCTTTACTGAAGCCAATCTTTCTAGCATAACGTATGTTGATAGCTCTAACGGAGCTTGTCCACTAACAGTTACCAGAACATTTACAATCACTGATAATTGTGGCCAAACAGCCACAGATACGCAAACAATTACAATAAATGTAACCGATTTCACTGTACCTGCCGATGGCGGTACGACCGTGAACTGTCTGGCAGACGCCCAGGTACAGCCCACCGCTCCGTCCGTTGCGGACGCCTGCGGTAACGACATCACGCCTACGGTCTCTGCGCCCGCCGATGTGGCCTGCCAGGGGACCATGGACTGGGTCTTCACCTATGAAGACTGTGCCGGGAACGCGCACGACTGGACCTATACCTATACCATTGACGTGCCCGACTTCACTCTGCCTGCCGATGGCGGTACGACCGTGAACTGTCTGGCAGACGCCCAGGTACAGCCCACCGCTCCGTCCGTTGCGGATGCCTGCGGTAACGACATCACGCCTACGGTCTCTGCGCCCGCCGATGTGGCCTGCCAGGGGACCATGGACTGGGTCTT
>JAGQZG010000045.1 GCA_020435705.1 Mangrovimonas sp. | reverse complement strand
TTCCTGCGTTCAGATTTTTGGAAGCCACCAAATCTTTTGAAATATAACAGCTTAATAGTGCTTTTCCATCATGTTCTGAAGCCAACAGTAAAAACAAATTATCCTGCTCACCTCCCAATTCAAAACATAAATCTTTCATCCCAGAAGCGTCTAAATCTATTTTTTCTATAAGCGCATTCACACCATTGATTGGTTTTAGTTTCGACTTCAACTCCGACTTAAGATTCTTGGCTTTGTCTTTGGTTAAAGCCTCAATTTGCTTTTTAAGGGCATGGTTTTCTTCCTGTAAACTTTTCAAGGATTTTATTGGATCTTGGGCATTGTTAAGCAAGGCTTTGACCTCAGAAAACTGTTTGTTGGTTTCCGTAAAATGCGCTTTCACGGCATCGCGGGTAATTGCTTCTATACGGCGGATTCCTGAAGCTACTGCCGATTCGGATACAATCTTGAAATACCAAATTTCAGAAGTGTTCTTAACGTGTGTGCCACCGCAAAGTTCAATAGACTTTCCAAATCGGATCGTACGCACAGCATCGCCATACTTCTCTCCAAACAAAGCCATTGCACCTTGGGAAATCGCTTCTTCCATAGGTACATTTCTACCTTCTTGCAACGGTAAATGCCCATCTATTCTGGCATTGACAAAATTCTCAACATCTTCCAATTCTTCAAGTGTCATCTTTGAAAAATGTGAGAAGTCAAAACGCAGGTAATTAGGCTGCACCAAACTTCCTTTTTGCTCTACATGCTTTCCTAGAATCTCCCGTAAGGCTTGGTGCAACAAGTGTGTAGCTGTATGGTTGGAAGCCGTACGATGGCGGGAATCGCCATCAACAACAGCCTTTAAAGTCTCTTTATACTGACTTGGCAACTCTTTGGCAAAATGGATAATGACATTGTTTTCCTTCTTGGTATCCAAGATATAGGTTACATCGCCATTGGGCGATTCCACATACCCTTTATCACCTACTTGTCCACCTCCTTCAGGATAAAAAGGCGTCATGTTGAACACCAATTGGTACAACTCTCCGTCTTTTTTAGAAGTCACTTTTCGGTAACGGGTTAATTTCACTTGAGCTTCTAAAGTATCATAACCAACAAATTCTTCTTCAACATCCGAAGCCAAAATCACCCAATCTTGGGTAGAAACTTCACTCGCCGCACGAGAACGTTCTTTTTGCTTCTGCATTTCGACTTCAAAGCCAGCTTCATCAAGTGCATAGCCTTTTTCTCTAAGAATTAGCGAGGTTAAATCCTTTGGAAAGCCATAGGTATCATAAAGCTCGAAAGCCTTTTCTCCCGTGATGGTTTTAGTTTTGGACGCTTCCATAATACCATTCAAAAGAAGCAATCCTTGATCCAGAGTTTTTAGAAACGAATGTTCTTCTTCTTTAATCACATTTTCTATCAACTGCTTCTGCGATTTCATTTCAGGAAAAGCCTCACCCATTTTCTCGCTTAACACTTCAACCAAGCGGTAAATAAACGGTTCTTTTTTCTCCAAAAAAGTAAACCCGTAGCGAATGGCTCTTCGCAATATTCTTCTTATTACATAACCTGCACCGGAGTTGCTTGGCAATTGGCCATCGGCAATGGAAAAAGCAACGGCTCGCACGTGATCTGAAATCACTCGGATAGCCACATCTACTTTGTCATCCTTGCCATAGGTTTTATCCGTAATAGTTTCAATCTCCCTAATAATAGGGGTAAACACATCGGTATCGTAATTGGATTGAACTCCTTGTAATACCATGCACAAACGCTCAAAGCCCATACCGGTATCTATATGCTTTGCCGGTAACGGTTCCAAACTACCATTGGCCTTTCGATTGTATTGCATGAACACCAAATTCCATATTTCCACGACTTGTGGATGGTCTTTGTTTACCAATTCCCTACCTGAAATTTTGGCTTTTTCTTCTGCTGAACGAATGTCTACATGTATCTCGCTACAAGGCCCACAAGGCCCTTGGTCGCCCATTTCCCAGAAGTTGTCTTTTTTATTGCCTAGCAGAATTCTATCTTCAGAAACAATCTCTTTCCAAAGATTGAAAGCTTCTTGATCCATAGGGATATTCTCCTCTTCATTGCCTTCAAAAACGGTCACATACAGAATGTTTTTATCAATCTTGTAAACCTCTGTCAGCAATTCCCAGGCCCAAGCAATGGCTTCTTTTTTAAAATAATCCCCAAAACTCCAGTTGCCCAACATTTCGAATAACGTATGATGATACGTATCATACCCCACTTCTTCCAAATCGTTGTGTTTTCCTGAAACACGCAAGCATTTTTGAGTATCGGCAATACGGTTATTCTTGGGTTTTGCATTTCCCAAAAAATATTCCTTGAACGGCGCCATCCCTGAGTTAACAAACATCAAGGTAGGATCATCTTTCAACACCATAGGCGCCGAGGGCACGATCAAATGCTTCTTAGATTCAAAAAAAGATAAAAATTGGGAACGTATTTCCTGTGATTTCATGCACGTATTATTAAAAGCTTAACTATCCTAAATTATCATTAATGCGAAACAATTTCTATATTTGTTCGTTATGCAACTATTCATTTGAATTGATTGCAACAGAATAGTTGTGCAAAAATAGTATAAAATAAGGAATGAGTAAGGTAAAATATTATTACGATCCCGAAACCCTTTCGTACCGAAAAATAGAGCGAAAAAAGCGAAGAACCCTAAAGTTTATTTCTCTTTTCTTGTTGGCTTCTGCCCTATTTGGTTTGCTTATTTTCGCTATTGTGAGTCAGTATGTAGACTCCCCCAAAGAAAAAGCGCTCAAGAGAGAATTGGCCAACATGCAATTACAATACGATCTTTTGAACAAGCGCATGGACGAAGCCCAGCAAGTACTAGCCAATGTTGAAGACAGAGATAACAATATTTACCGCTTATACTTTGAAGCCAACCCCATTCCGGAAGAACAACGTAAAGCTGGATTTGGCGGTGTTAATCGCTATAAAAATTTAGAAGGTTTTGACAATTCAAAATTGATAAAAGAAACCACCAAGCGCATGGATATTTTGGAAAAGCAAATTGTGGTACAATCCAAATCGCTAGACGAAATAACCAAACTTGCTGAGGACAAAGAAAAACTATTGGCTGCCATTCCAGCCATTCAACCCGTTCGTAATGAAGATTTAACCCGCATGGCTTCTGGCTATGGGTATCGAACCGACCCTTTTACAAAAGTAAGAAAATTCCATAAAGGCATGGACTTTACTGCGCCCAGAGGAACCCCCGTTTATGCTACTGGCGATGGTGTTGTGGTAAGAGCAGATAATGGCGCTACGGGATACGGCAATCATATACGTATAGATCATGGCTATGGGTATTTGAGTCTTTATGGTCATTTGTACAAATACAATGTGAAAAAGAACCAAAAAGTACACCGTGGTGACCTGATAGGTTTCGTGGGTAGTACAGGTCGTTCAGAAGCACCCCATCTTCATTATGAAGTTCATAAAGATGGTGAAGCCATAAACCCTATAAACTTCTATTACGGAAGTTTAACGGCCGAAGAATTTAATGAGTTACTGGAAAAAGCTTCGATGGAAAACCAATCTCTGGATTAATGCAAGTAGACCTGCCCGAAAAACGATATTACAACATTGGCGAAGTGGCCAAGGCTTTTGATGTTAACACATCGCTCATTCGTTTTTGGGAAAAGGAATTTGATATTTTGAAGCCTAAAAAAAATGCCAAAGGCAACCGAAAGTTTACACCGGAAGATATCAAGAACCTGCAATTAATCTTCCATCTTGTGAAGGAACGCGGTTTTACCCTGGACGGTGCCAAAATCCATTTGAAAGAAGACAAGAAAAAAACCCTTGATAACTTCGAGATTATCGGTAAATTAGAGGCTATAAAAGCAGAACTGATTAAATTGAAAAACCAGATGTAACATTTCATTTGATTTTTCAACTAATACTTCGAAAACACTAAACAAAATACATTAACACTAAAAACTATTCAAAATGAAAAAGTGGTTACCTTGGATTATTGTGGCAGCTATAATTCTCATCATTTATAGCTGGGGTAAAAATTTCAACAATACGGCCGTAAGCCTTAACGAAGATGTTGGCGAAGCTTGGGGTAATGTTCAAACAGCTTACCAACGTAGAAATGACCTTATTGGCAATTTAGTGAACACTGTAAAAGGAGCCGCAGACTTTGAGCGCAAAACCTTAACAGACGTGATTGAAGCCCGTTCTAAAGCCACTCAAACAACCATTGATCCTTCAAACATCACACCTGAACAATTAAAACAGTTCAATGAAGCTCAAGGTGGATTAAGCAGTGCTTTATCAAGACTTTTAGTAACTGTGGAGCAGTATCCTGATTTAAAGGCGAATCAAAACTTCTTGAAACTACAGGATGAATTGACCAGTACCGAAAACACAATCCAAACGGCTAGGGTTCGCTACAATGAAGCCATCAAGCCTTATAACAACCATGTGAAGAAATTCCCGAATTCTATTTTGGCGGGCATCTTGAATTTTGACGACAAACCTTATTTTGATGCTGAAGCAGGAGCTGATAAGCCTGTGGACGTTGAATTTGATTTTGACAAATAATCATGTCTAAAGTAGAAGATTTCCTTACCAAACAAGACGAACAGGAAATTGTTGAGGCCATACGAGAAGCCGAGTCCAAGACTTCGGGGGAAATTCGTATTCACTTAGAAGCACATTCTAATATTGATCCCTTTGATCGCGCTTTGGAATTGTTCCATGAATTGAAAATGGACAATACCAAACTGCAAAACGGCGTCTTGATTTATGTGGCTGTAGAAGACAAAACTTTCGTGATTTATGGTGATGAAGGCATCAATAATGTAGTAGCAGATGATTTTTGGGACCAAACCAAGAATGTGATGCAACAACATTTCAAGAAAGGGGAATTCAAAGAAGGTCTCATTGCCGGTGTATTGAATGCTGGTAAAGAACTGGCAACTTATTTCCCTTGGGACATCTCAGATAAAAATGAATTACCTGACGATATATCGAAAGGATAAACCAACACTTAATGTTATTTTCAAAACCAAAAAGACAAGCTCAATTCTATCCCATTTTTTACGGGTTAGTTTTGGGATTTCTCTTTATTTCTCATTCTGTATTTGCTCAATTTGATATTCCTCCCAAGCCTGAGTTTCAAACCAGTGTTTATGATTATGTAGGTTTATTAAATGCTTCAGAAAAAAATGCTCTGGAAACCAAGTTGGTCAAATACTCTGATACCACATCTACCCAAATTGTGGTGGCCATTATAGCCACTACGAATGGAGAAAACATTGGTTTGTTAGCCCCTAAATGGGGTCATGATTGGGGCGTTGGTCAAGCCAAGGAAGACAATGGCGTCTTTATTCTGTTGGCGAAGAGATGACAGAAAAATATGGATTGCACCGGGCTATGGTGTTGAGCATAAACTAACGGCAGGTATTACCGGCGAACTCATACGTAACGTTATCATTCCCGAGTTTAAAAAAGGAGACTACTATAGCGGACTAGACAAAGGTGCCGATGCGGTTTTCCAAGTCTTAAATGGCGAGTATCAAGGAACTAGAAAGAGTAACACTGAATTTCCTGCCGGTGCAGCGGTCATGTTATTTTTCTTTTTCATCTTTTTTATCATTATCCTAATTGCCATTGCGAAAGGCCGCGGTGGCGGCAAAGGTGGTTCTGGTGGGAAAAAATCTGGAGGATTTGATATCTGGGATGCCATTATCCTAAGTAATATGGGCCGTGGCAGTTATGGTGGTAGAAGTTCTGGCGGTAGCAGTTGGGGCGGCGGTGGCTTTAGTGGCGGCGGCGGCTTTGGCGGCGGCTTCGGTGGCGGCGGCTTTAGTGGTGGCGGCGCTGGTGGCAGTTGGTAAGAACTACCTTTCTACAATTGGCCTATTTTAGAACATGAAAAAGTTGTCTCTACCTGTTTCGCCTTTTTTACCCAAAGTATTGAACTTCCAACTAAAACTCAGCATAAAGTATTGGTTTAGAACCGTGCTTTGCGTGTCTTGAATGTAATCTTCATTTGCCGATCTTCTTGCATTGGTGTTTTGATTGAGCAAATCATAAACTTTCAACGTGACCGTTGCTTTATCATTGAGTATTGAATAGGCCAACGTGGAGTTCCAAAACCAAGCACTTTTTTGAAAGCCTGGAGACACATTGGGGTTGTAACTAAAATTGATATCATTGCGCCACTCCAACTTCTTGGGCACAAAAGTAGCGGTTTGTATACCCAAATTATGGCTCACAAATTCTTGATTGTCAAAATCATCAATATCATATTTGTTTTGGTTAAATGTCAGTCGGTAGTTAGGTGTGATCTCCAAAACATCTTTCCAGGTAAATGTAGCCCTAACATTGGGAGTCATAGAGGTGTTTCTTGAAGCATATTGCACATCGTTATTGAAATTTACCGATCTACGCAAACTAGAGTAAACGCCCAATCTATAGCGAATGCTTTTCAAGGAATCAATTTTAACTGTCTTGTTATAGCTTCCACTAAAGTTTGTTCTGTAGTTTCCATCCACATTAGTGTACGTCGTGTGTCTGACCAAATTTTCATCAACAGTACTTTTGGACACAACCACATTGTTGGTCAAATTCACATTGGCATAAATATAAAATCCTGTCTTGTTTTGAAAATTGAAATTATTCATGCCCAAGTATACCGAATGAACATTAGAAGGAACCAAATTAGGATTACCTGTAACAGTGTTTAACGGATTGGAAACATCTTCAAAAGGTTGTAATTGCCTAATTGACGGCGGATTATTCCTTAAATTATAGCCTGTATACATGGAAAAAGTTTCCGTAAAACGATAATCAAAGTCTGCTCCCAGTTGAAGGTTTTTAAAATCATCGGCATAACTAAGGTCGGGGCGCAATCCATCCTTATTTTCCATGCTTATATAATTGTATCCGGCTTCTATGCTTGCCGACCATTTTTCTTTTTTATAAGTAAGCTCCAAATTAGGTGTATGGCTACGGTTTTTATAATCAAAATCGGTACTTAAATCGGTATTGAAATTGGTAAAATCCTGCGTACCATCATCAAAATCGTAGGTGCTTTTGACACTTTCATTATTATCCGATTGAATATTGTAACCAAAATCCAAAAAGAGGGTTTTAGCTACCAAGGGAAGTCTATAGGTTAGGTTTGCCGATATGTTATTGGATTCTTCCTTACCGTCGGTAAACTGATCTCTGAAAATAGCTTCTTGGGAAGTATCTTCAAAATTGGTTTCCGAATTCACAAAGTCGTCCGAATTGGTTGAATTCACCTCAGTATCCAATCGGAATTTTAAAAAGGCACCTCTATCACCAAACCGCTTGGTCAAACTGAGTCTGTTTTTAAAATTATTGCCCGTAGTCTCTACAAATGACGACAAATTTGAACTGTTGATAAGCGCTCCCAATTCATCAGACGACGCTTCTTCCCGTGTATATTCGTTTTTGGAATTGGAAAATCCAAAGGAGGGTCTTACGTTGATTAGAAACGTAGAATCCACTTCAATTTCCAGATTCATATTGACTCTGTGGCTATACGAGCTGTTGGAAGAGTTTGATACCGAATTAGTATAATATCTAGAATCTGGCAAAATATTTTCACGGTTGGTCACGGTTCTATTATCCGAATCGGCCCCAGACATAAAATAATCTGCCGAAATATCTATTCCCTTGGCCAGTTCATCGGCATAATTGGCTCCAACATTATTGGACACCGTAATTCCTTCGCCGCCACCAAAAGAGCGGCCGTCAATTCGAAAAGCACCATCACTGTAAACCGAAATGGAATTCCCCCCACCAAACATCTTTCGTATTTCGCCAAAACTAAACCCCGGCGAGTTAATATTATTGCCACCGGCCAGAATGCTCAGTCGTTGCTCGTTGTCAAATAAATTCACCAAACCCGCATATTCATAACGCTTATCGGTACCCGCACCGGCCGCCACTCGTCCAAAAACGCCTTTATTGTTTTCCTCTTTTATAGTAAGGTTGATGGTCTTGTTTTCTGTATCGCCTTTTTCTCCAGCAAAGGCCTCCGATTTGGTTTTGGTATCGGTAACCTGAATTTTTTCAATAATATCCTTGGTTAAGTTCCTGGTGGTAATTGTTGGGTCGTCGCCAAAAAACGGCTTTCCATTCACCAAAATTTTATTCACTGGCTTTCCGTTGACCGTTATATTCCCTTCGTCATCAACTTCCACGCCTGGCAGTTTTTTCAGCAAATCTTCAACAGTTGCATCCTTTGCGGTCTTAAAAGAGCTTACATTAAACTCCAGCGTGTCCTTTTTTACAGTGATGGGCGCTTCGGATTTTATGACTATTTCATCCAATTGATTCGTACTTTCCTGTAGTGAGATTGTTTTAAGGTCTATCTCTTCTGACGTTAAATCAATATTTTGATAGTGCGTTTTAAAACCAACATAGGAGATAAAGAGGTTCAACTTGGTCTCACTCACTTTGTCTTCCAAAAGAAAGGTGCCGTCTTTTCTGGAAATAGTGTAGGTAATCAAGGAACTGTCCTTTGGTCTTTCCAAATAAATGGTGGCTGCTTCGAGTGGCGCTTGATCTTCTGCGGATACAAGTTTGCCGAAAATTTTAAAATGTTGGGATTGTGAAAAAGAATAACTGGCACACAAACAGGCCAAACACATAAGCAGTCTCTTCATTTTTTGGGCTTAGGTTAGTTTTGAACAAAAACGAAGATAAAACCGTTTTCGTGTGAATTTTCCCAAAAAAATGTGAAAACTTTCCCAATAATTATTTCTTTCTCATATAAACCGTAACTGGAACTCCATGAAAATCAAAGTGTTCCCGAAGCTTGTTTTCCAAAAAGCGTTTATAGGGATCTTTTACATATTGTGGCAAATTGCAGAAGAACGCAAACTGTGGTTGCGGCGTGGGCAATTGGGTAATAAACTTGATTTTTACATACTTCCCTTTATAAGCTGGCGGTGGATTGCCTTCAATAATAGGCAGTAGCACGTCATTCAACTCACGGGTTTTTATTTTCTTGCTTCGGTTGTTGTAAACCTCAACGGCTGTTTCAATGGCTTTGTAAATACGTTGCTTGGTCAAGGCCGACATAAACACAATGGGCACATCAGTAAAAGGTTCCATTTCCTTACGGATGATTTTTTCGTATTCCTTCACCGATTTGTGGTCTTTCTCAACCAAATCCCACTTGTTCACCAAAACCACAATTCCTTTTCTGTTGCGCTCGGCAAGCCAAAAAATATTCTGATCCTGACCGTCAAAACCTCTGGTTGCATCCAACACCAACAAACACACATCGCAATGTTCTATGGCCCGAATACTGCGCATCACAGAATAAAACTCCAAATCTTCCTTCACCTTAGACTTACGTCTAATACCCGCCGTATCTACCAAATTGAACTCAAATCCAAAACGGTTATACTTGGTATCAATAGAATCTCTGGTTGTACCGGCAATATCTGTAACAATATACCTATCTTCCCCTATCAAAGCGTTGATAAAAGAAGATTTTCCCGCATTGGGACGGCCTACCACGGCAAACCTTGGCAGGGTTTCTTCTTCTTTTTCCTCTTTATCCGGCAACACTTTTACCAGAGCATCCAATAAATCGCCCGTACCACTACCGTTTATACTCGCAATGGTAAAATATTCTCCCAAACCAAGAGAATAAAACTCCACGGCATCATCAACTCTTGAGGAATTATCTACTTTGTTAACTACCAAAAACACGGGCTTTTCCACCTTGCGGAGCAAGTTGGCCACATCTTCGTCCATTCCGGTCACGCCCACTTCCACATCTACCATAAAAATGATGGCATCGGCCTCATCAATAGCCAATTCTACCTGCTTGTCTATTTCAGCTTCAAAAATATCGTCACTTCCTCTTACATAACCACCGGTATCAATAAGGGAAAACTCCTTGCCATTCCAATCGCTTTTTCCGTAATGACGGTCTCTGGTTACACCACTCACGGCATCAACAA
Organism: Mangrovimonas sp.; assembly: GCA_020435705.1. Lineage (GTDB taxonomy): Bacteria > Bacteroidota > Bacteroidia > Flavobacteriales > Flavobacteriaceae > HKST-UBA85. The sequence goes on along the minus strand of JAGQZG010000045.1, from coordinate 5,356 downwards.
TAGCTTCCCGTCGTTGAATTAAACGATTGAAAAACGTTGACTTTCCTACATTAGGTCTTCCTACAATGGCAACTATACTCATGACTGCTTTTTAATTGTTTGCAAAGGTAATGTTTAAATTTGAAGAAAAAATACTATTTTAAACTCCTGAAACTTTTGTATTTATGAGCTTAGGGAATGAGATAGTATTAAGACCGCGGTTCCAAATGGAATTGCAGCAAGATCACGCATCTGCCTTAAACCTTTTTGAAGCGGCCAAATATTCCCAAAAAAGGTTTGTCATTTCCCGTGTAGATAATCATGTGTTTATTCGCCTGCCCAAACAGGACCAGCATTTCTGGTCGCCACAACTCCACTTGGAAATTTTGGACAATCAAGGCAACGGCAGTATTTTAAAAGGTCTCTTTGGCCCCAACCCCACGGTATGGACCATGTTTATGTTTTTTCATTTCATGGTTGCTGGGCTGTTTATTGCTTTTGGCATTTGGGCGTATTCAAACCATGCCTTAGGCATAACTTACAATCTACAAATTGCTTTTATGCTTTTTATGGTCGTGCTCTGGTTTGTGTTGTACTTTGCAGGAAGAATGGGAAAACGTGCAGGTAAAGACGAAATGGTGGAAATGCAGACTTTTATGACCACCGTACTTCAAAGTTAATCTTTTTGGTCATACCCAAACCGCTTTAACTGCTTTACATTACTGCGCCAGTTTTTATTCACCTTTACATAAAGTTCCAAATGGATTTGCTTGTCAAAAAACAGCTCCAGATCCTTTCGAGCTTCTACACCCACTTTTTTCAAGGCACTTCCTTTGTGTCCTATGATAATGCCTTTCTGGCTATCCCGTTCTACCATGATTACCGATTGTATCCTGATAATTTTATCGTCTTCCTGAAACGCTTCTGTTTCTACTTCAACGGAATAGGGAATCTCTTTTTTATAGTTAAGCAGAATTTTCTCCCGAATGGTTTCATTCACAAAAAAACGCTCTGGCTTATCGGTCAATTGGTCTTTCGGGTAAAAGGGGGGCGACTCTGGCAACAGTTCCAGAATACGATTGAAAACCACTTGTGTATTGAAATTTTCCAACGCCGAAATGGGAAAAATCTCTGCATTGGGCACTTGGTCTTTCCAAAAAGCCACCTGCGCCTCCAAAGCCTCTTGATTGGACGTGTCTATTTTGTTAAGCAGAAGCAACACCGGAATTTTAGACTGGATAATCTTATTGAAAAAGGCTTCGTCTTTCAACGCTTTCTCCCCTATTTCCACCATGTAAATCAACACATCGGCATCGTCCAAGGCCAGTTTCACAAAGCCCATCATAGATTCCTGAAGCTCATACGCTGGCTTGATAATTCCTGGCGTATCACTGAAAATTACTTGAAAATCATCGCCATTTACAATACCAAAAATACGATGTCTGGTGGTTTGCGCCTTAGAGGTGATAATAGACAACTTTTCACCCACAAAAGCATTCATGAGCGTTGATTTCCCCACATTGGGATTTCCTATAATATTAACAAAACCGGCTTTGTGCATTGACTTTTCCATTCTGAAAGCAAAGGTAATCTAAAAATCTGTGATGACATTTTTTAATCGCCCCGATACTCTTAAAAAACAAATCATCATGAAATCATTTCTTAAAACCCTGTTCGTTATTTCTTTTTTGTTGAATATGGCCTGTAGCTCCGACTCCAATAACAATGACAATCCGAACAACCTTCAAAATTTCACCTCCAGCTTATGTGTGAATGTAACCGGCCCTACCGCTGCCTATTGGGATTATGCCCATGGGGTTCCGTTTCCTTCAACACAAATACCAACGCTTGCCAATCCCGGGCAACAATTCATTCACAGTCAATATCCCGCTTTGGGCTTTACCATGCCCCAGGGATATTCAGGATTTGAAGATCAAGCAGGCTTGGGCGTGAATATGATTCGCAACGACAACCAAGTGGTCTGGCGTTACGTTCCCAACATGGTTGCTTTGACACAAATACCCATTCAGGATGTAGTGGCCAATGAAGTGAACCAATTGTTTGCTTTTTATAATTTCAATGGGGATTTCGAGGTGGTTTGCTCCCAAAACAGAACACAAAATTTGGGTACCATGGTGGTAAACCAAAGTTCCAGACTCTTGCGATTTGGGAATATTACCGCCTTATTGTTTGTGCAAACTTACATGGATCCGTCCTTGGGCTCTACCATTGCCTCGGTGAGCATGTCTTCCGGCCCAACCGCTGAATATGATAATTTGGTTATGAATGTCTTCTTGCCCATTCATTGGCAATTGCTTTACATAGACAACGGTGTTAGAGATTCAGATTTGGACGGCACCCCAGACACTCAGGACAATTTTCCGTTTGATCCAACCAAACAATAAAGAGCCTTAACAAAAACTTAATCGCTAAAAACGAGTTCTTTAGCTAAATAGATTGTAAACTTCGTAGCTTTCGTATATATTTATCCTTCTTATGCGAAAACACGATTTTACGACCAACCAAAGGCTTTCGGATACAGACATCGTTACGGCCATTAAGACCAACGATGAGACTGTACTGAAATCGCTTTATCTGGAAAACTACAGTAAAATTGAATTTTTGATTCTGAAGAATAATGGTACAAAAGACCACGCCAAGGATATTTACCAAGAGGCGTTTTTAACCCTTTGGAAAAATACCAAGGAGGGCAAATTCATTCCCCAGGACCAAACCTCAGTAAATGGCTACCTGTATACCGTAGCAAAGAACAAGTGGATGGACTATTTGCGTTCAAACAAGTATAAAAAAACGAAGCTTGTGGAAGATGAGAGACAATTGGAAATTCATCAAGACAGTTTTTTTTCAACTTCAATTGATGACAAAATTGAAAACGAACGATTACTAGATAAAGCCATGGATGCTTTCAAGAATTTGGGATTACCCTGTAAAAACTTGCTCATGAAGTTTTATTTTGAAAAGAAATCCATGAGAGAAATTGCTGAAGAACTGGAACTGGACGAAGCATCTACCAGAAATAAAAAATACAGATGCATGGAAAAATTACGTGAATTGGCCCTTAAATCATAAATTAATGAATAGCAATCATAACATATCACAAGAACAACTGGAAGCTATAGAACGTTACCTGAACAAACAAATGACCGGGGACGAACTGGCGGCTTTTGAAACAAAACTTCAAGAAAACGAAGCCTTTAAAACGATGGTTGAAGATGTTAAAACCATTTTCAGCGCCATTGAAACGCAAACCATGAAAGAGAAAATGGACGGTTTCCACGAAGCGTTGAAAGACACTTCCGTTATTCCATTGCACACCAAGCAGCGACCTTTCAGGAAGTATATGATCGCAGCCTGCGTGGTGGCTCTCTTAGGCCTTGGGTACGTGAGCTTGTTTGGCAAAAGCGCCAACGAAAAACTGTATGCCAACTATTTTACTCCCGATCCCGGTTTGCCAACCACCATGGGTACCACGACCAATTTCGATTTTTATGATGCCATGGTCAATTACAAACAAGGTGATTACAAAACAGCCATTACCAAATGGGAATCCTTGGCTCAAACTGCTAAAGCCAATGATACGCTGAATTATTTTTTAGGCGTGGCCCACTTAGCCAATAACGAGGAGCAGTTGGCCATCAACTATTTGAGCAAAGTCACTTTTTCGGAAATTAAAGCCTTTGACAAGGAAGCGCATTATTATTTAGGCCTGGCCTATCTAAAAGCCAACGATACAAAACTCGCCAAGGAAAACCTGAGCTACAGTTCCTATGAACAAAGCCAGAGCATTCTATCGCAGTTAAACGATTAGCAATCTCACACAAGTTATGAAACTACTTGCCAGTCTAATTTGCACCCTTTTGTTTTGGGGAATTGGTTATTCCCAAGACCCAAACAGTGTGCCCTTAAAAGCTCTGGACAGCCTTATTTCGGCTCATGAATTACCTCAGGCCAAACAACTGCTGGATAAGCAAGTTAGCGATTTGTACAGTCAAGGCGATTTCTATAATGCCACCAGCTATATTTATTACCTGGGTAGGATTATCTCTAAAATGAAAGATAAAGAACAAGGAGAAACCGCCGTTCTGGATTTTGGCAAAACCATGGAATCCAAAACTACAGATCCCAAAGCCTTGCGCCAGTTGCATCTGGAAATAGCTTCCTTTTACGAATACTTGGGCAACCCAAAAAAATCCATAGAACACGATTTGATTGCATTGGACTACACCCAAAAAATGCCGGACAAAACAGGCGAACTTTTAGGATTGGTCTACAGCAATTTGGGTGTTTATTCTAGCTATACAGGCGATTACCAACAAGCCGCCAGCTATCAGAAAAAAGCATTAGAAGCCTATGATTCCTACGAAAAAACCGATAAATCCAATTACTACATGGTCTATAATTCGTTGGGAGCTACCATGTGGTATGCTTCTAAAATAGACAGTGCTTTGGTATATTATCAATTGGCCGAAAAATCCTTAGGCGAACTCGAACCAACTCCTAAAAACAAATACTATAGGCCAGCCATCCTAAATAACAACATGGCCATTATTTTCAGTATTCAAGGTGATGCCAACGGTGCACTGAATGCTATGAAAAAAACAGTGACACTTCTAAATCAGTATCAAAAAGAAGATATTTCCCAATCCAATAAAGACAGTGGCAGACAATTTCTCCTTCAAGCCATTGACAACTATGCTGGGATGTACAAAGACATGGGCGATTTCCAAAAATCCAAAGAACTCCTGCTTTATGCTTACGAGCAAAAGAAAAAATATTTAGGAAATGACAGTCCAGAGGTCTTGAAAAGCAAATCGCTTATTGGGCAAATTAACGTCTCTCTTAAAGAGTTTGGTCAAGCCAAGAAATTTCTGGATGAAGCCATTGCCGGTTTCGAAGCCGACCAAGGCAACTTCACGTATTGGCTAGCCGATGCCTATCGCTACAAAGCCACACTTTATGAAGAAGCCAATGACATTGCCGCCGCCAAAATATGCTATGATAAAAGCAGTGCCCTTTACAAACAAACGTTGGGTGAGTATTACGATGAAATCTATCTGGATTTTGTAGTATTCGCTTCCCGTTTTTATGCCAAGCATGGGTATGAAGACCAGGCGCTAAGCATGGCCAAGGAAGCCCATGATTATATTGTGGAAAACCAAGGTGGAAAAACCCTTTTGGAATACTACCAAACCCTGAATCTAGCCGAAATAGAATACGAATTGGGCAATTACCCCGAAGCGGTCAAGCAAAGTGAATTGGCGCTGGACTTACTCAACGATTCCATTTTCAAACAAAATAACGGGTTGGGAAAAATACAAGTGGAAGCCCAAAAACCGATGGCCATCAACATTAAAAC
>JAGQZG010000044.1 GCA_020435705.1 Mangrovimonas sp. | reverse complement strand
CAGAGCCAAAAACAAAGTGTCCTACCGTTCTGGTGCAGATCCGGCAGTGGTGAATTTCAAAGGAAAGTATTATATGTTCGTCACACGATCCCATGGGTATTGGTCGTCTGATGATATGCTGAACTGGAAATTCATCAGACCGCAAAGTTGGTATTTTCATGGAACCAATGCACCAGCAGCGGCGGTGTATAAAGACAAAATTATCTTCTACGGAGATCCTGTGGGGTATGGGCCGATTATAGAAACCGATAATCCAGAATTGGGGGATTGGAAAACCAATTTTGCCATTATCAATGTGCCTGGTCAAATCCAAGATCCGGATTTGTTTGTGGACGACGATGGCAAAGTCTATCTCTATGAAGAATCATCCAACAAATGGCCCATTCGAGTTGTTGAATTAGATCCCGAAAATTATTTTGTTCCGATAGGAGAAGAGAAAGATTTATTCAATTTAGAACCAGAAAAACACGGTTGGGAACGTTTTGGGCAAGACCACAAATCGGATATCAAGCCGTTTTTGGAAGGCCCTTGGATGGTTAAACATGGCGATACGTACTATCTGGAATTTGGTGCTCCCGGTACTCAATGGAATGTGTATGCCGATGGTGTTCGTACCAGTAAAAGTCCGTTTGGCCCCTTCGAATATGCACCTTATAACCCTATTTCCTATAAACCGGGAGGATTCTTAAAAGGCTCTGGACATGGAAGTACGGTTCAAGATAATCATGGGAATTATTGGCATTATGCAACCATGGCTATTTCGGTTAATTTCAAATTTGAACGCCGTATCGGGATGTATCCGGCAGGTTTTGAAGAGGATGGGCAAATGTATGTCAATACCGCCTATGGCGATTATCCTCACTATTTACCGGATACTCAAGTCAGCAAGCATAAAGAGCGTTTTACAGGTTGGATGTTGCTTTCCTATAAAAAACCAGTTACAACCAATTCAGGATTAGTGACCAAGGAAATTAATGTCGTTGATGAAAGTGATAGTGGGTACATGCTAGGACAAATAAGAGAATTTGATATCAACAAAATCAATGATGAAGAAATCCGTTCCTACTGGGTGTCCGAAGCTAATAACGATTCCATTTACGTTGAAATGGACTTAGAAAAGAAGATGAATGTGAAAGCTATTCAGATTAATTTCCAAGATTTCAACAGCGATATTTATGGACGTCCCGACACGCTTCGCCAACAATTTGTATTGCAATCTTCAATAGATAAAATAAATTGGGAAACCATTGCCGATTATTCCAAAAACACCCGTGATATGCCACACGGTTATATTGAATTGGAAAAACCAATAGATGCCAGATATATCCGTTACAATCATGTGTATTGTACCAATAATTACCTGTCTATTTCGGAGTTGCGAGTCTTTGGTAATGGTTATGAAGCTAAGCCAATTAAGCCTGCAAACTTTAATGTTGTTAGACAGGTCGATAGACGTAATGCAAACTTAACTTGGGATGCTGATGAAAATGCTCAAGGCTACGTAATTTACTGGGGTATTGCTAAGGACAGGTTAAATCTTTCGGCTTTGATGTATGACAAACCAAATTATGAATTGCGTGCACTCAGCACCGACCAATCTTATTACATGCAAGTAGAAGCATTTAATGAAAATGGTATATCAGAAAAAAGTGAAATTATTTTTGTAGAATGATTATGAAACATTTTTTATCAGGAATTTTTTTAGTGTGTATGTTATCGGGTTTTGCTCAAGACTTGAAGGTAATGACCTATAATATCAAATTGGATTATCCTAAAGAAGGTGAAAACAGTTGGGCCAATAGAAAGCCATTTTTTATTAATCAAATCAAGTTTTATGAACCTGATGCTATGGGCGTTCAAGAACCTATGCCAAATCAAATGAAAGATATGGACAGTTTACTTCCAGAGTATGATTTTGTAGGCGTTGGGCGAGATGATGGCAAGGATTTAGGCGAATATTCAGCAATCTTCTACAAGAAAGAAAGACTCAAAGTTTTAGAATCCTCCACTTTTTGGTTATCACAAACACCTGATAAAGTAGGTATGGGTTGGGATGCTGTTTGCAACAGGATTTGTACCTATGCTTTATTTGAAGACAAGCTATCTGGAGAAAAATTTTGGATGTTTAATACCCATTTTGATCATGTAGGTGTGGAAGCAAGAAAGAACAGTGCTATACTAATCATTCAAAAAATAAAGGAAATTAACCAACAAAACTACCCCGTTATTTTGAGTGGAGACTTCAATATGGAGGAAGATCATGAGAGTATCCGGTACATAACAAAAAGTCTTAAGGATTCAAAAAAAATTGCCAATTTAACCTTTGGTCCTGAAGGTACGTTTAACGGATTTCATTTTGAAGAACCAGTTACCAGACGAATAGACTTTATTTTTGTAAGTGAGGCATATCAAGTAACTAAATATGCAGTGTTAAGTGATAATTGGGATTTAAAATACCCTTCAGACCATTTGCCTGTTCTTATAACCTTGAAACTCAAAAAGTAGTTGAAATAGTAGATCAAAAAAAATTAATAAATTTTATTTTATTTTAGGGTTTTTGGTTAACTTGCACCCAAAATAATAATGTGCTATTCAATTCTAAATACTTTTTTACGGTAGTCCACATTTAAATCTTTTGATACTTTAAAGAGGATAGATCATAGACTTCACCTCGTACTAGTATTAAAAGAAACTCTAACCAACCAACCTAAAATTTTAACAAATGATAAAAAACTATTAAACTTTAAATTATTTTTCATGAAAAAAATTACTCCACTCTATCTCATGCTTATCTCTAGTGTTTGTTTTGCTCAACAATACACTTATATGGATTTCGGATCTTCTACAGATCAAACTTCTGGAAACTGGAACAATATTGTAACCGTTACAGATGAAGAAACAGGCATTACTGTTGCCGATATGATTGATTTTACAGGCGCAAGTACAGGTGTAACGTTAACCGTTAATGATCCATTTCATGGTGCAAACGTAGGAGGAACTACGTCACCTAGTGGATCACTGCCTTTCCCTTCAAGTTCTACTGTTGACAGTTTTTTTGGTGAGGATGCCATTTTTTCTGGAGTTTTGCAACCTACAGGTGGGTTCATTCTTACTGGACTTGACCCTACAAAATACTATTCGTTTTCTATTTTCGCATCAAGAGTTGGTGCTGGAGATAATAGACAAACTCAATATACCCTTACAGGTTTAACATCGCAAATAGTTAACCTGAATCCTTCAAACAATACTGCAAATGTTGCCGAGGTTTTAAACCTTCAACCTAATGCAAGTGGTGAAATTACTCTTGTTGCACAACCTGGACCAAGTAATACAAGTCCTTTTGGCTTTTATTATTTAGGCGCTATTGAAATGATTAAATCTGATACGACCTTGTCGTCAGGTGATTTCAATCTTGGACAAATGTTGAGCGTTTATCCTAATCCGGTAGCTGAACGCTTTGAGGTGAACATGAACATTGAATCTGTGTCTAAGGTATCTATCAATCTATATGATATCAACGGTCGTTTGGTTTCAAATCTTTACGATGGAAATCCAAGTTCAGGAAACTTCAAGTATGTTTTCGAAAGAACATCGGTTTCTAATTTAGCTTCTGGGGTTTACTTTTTAAAGGTTAAAGCTGATAGTCAGTCTCAAACAATAAAATTAATCTTGGAATAACCCTAGGTTTCTGAGATTTTCAAAAAAGCATTGCAATAACATTCTTAAGTTGCAATGCTTTTTTATTGCAATAAAATCACAATTAGATAATGGTAGAATATATAAAGTCACTACTTTTTCCCAATTCGATTTTATGGAACTTCAAAATAAAAGTTTATTTTTAGAGAGAATTTCACGGGTATGATTAAATCAGAATTGCACGAAAAATATAGCTATTTATTTGAAGAAGAACTTCTTGATGAAATAGAAAAGGTTGGGGTATTCAAACATGTACCCGAAGGGGAACAATTAATGGATATAGGGGAAACCATTTTCTACATGCCTCTATTGCTTAGCGGTGCCATAAAAATCATGCGGGAGGATACTGATGGAGAAGACCTTATCCTTTATTTTATTGAGACGGGAGACACCTGTGCCATGACTTTGTCTTGTTGTATGGGGAATAAAAAAAGTGAGATTCGGGCCATAGCCGAAACCGATACCGAATTGATCATGATCCCCGTAAAGAAAATGGCCGATTGGATGGGCAAGTATAAAAGTTGGCAAAATTTTATTCTTCAAAGCTATCAGGATCGCTTGAAAGAACTATTGGAGGCCATTGACACCATTGCTTTTTTAAAGATGGATGAACGTCTTTTAAAATACCTTAGGGACAAGGCTATGGTAAATCATGACGACACGATCAAGGTAACCCATCAAAATATAGCCGATGATTTACACACGTCTCGTGTGGTGGTTTCCCGATTGCTGAAAAGCTTGGAAAATCAAAGTAAAATCAAGCTTCACCGAAACAGTATTACCATTGTTGACATGTGATTTGTAACAATTGTTACTTAAAATTGTTCCTTTGCGGTTTAGTTTTACATTCAAAAATTAAGGAATGACAGACTTAATTGGTTATATAGGAGCACTCATCATTGGTCTGGTTTTAGGACTTATAGGTGGTGGAGGTTCTATTCTTACCGTACCTTTGCTCGTATATCTATTGGGTTATAGTCCAGTGTTTGCAACAGCCTATTCTTTATTTGTGGTGGGCTCTTCTTCCGCAGTTGGGGTGATCCAAAAACACCGAAAAGGACTGGTGGATTTTAAAACGGGACTAGCTTTTAGTTTTCCTTCCTTTGTTTCAGTATACATTGCAAGAAGATTTATTGTTCCCAATTTGCCAGAAACTATTTTTAGTATTGGGAATTTCAGCCTGACCAAAGAAATGGGCATGATGGTATTCTTTGCACTGGTTATGTTCTTTGCCGCTTTTTCAATGATTAAAAACAAAAAAGAGGAAACAACCGGAAGTAAGCAACCATATTATAGAACCTTTATTCAAGGAGCCATTATAGGATTGATCACAGGACTAATTGGAGCCGGTGGCGGGTTTTTATATGTCCCTGCCTTAGTGCTATGGGCTGGGCTGTCCATGAAAAAGGCCGTAGGGACTTCCTTGGTAATTATTGCCTTGAATTCTTTGATCGGATTTTCGGGAGATGTCCAGACGTTAAAAATTGAATGGCCGTTCCTTTTAACTTTTTCTGCAATTACCATTGTTGGCATCTTGTTGGGAGGTTATCTGTCAAAATATGTGTCCAATAAAAAACTTAAGGGTATCTTTGGATGGTTTCTTGTCGTTATGAGTATCTATATAATGTACAAGGAGCTATTCTAACTCATTGTGTAACAAAAGTTACCTTTAAAAAAACGGATTGTCGTAATTTTACAATTAATAAAATTTAAATCATAAGTTATATGAAAGTTGAACAAATATATACTGGATGTTTGGCGCATGCCGCCTACTATATTGAAAGTAAAGGTGAAGCAGCTATATTTGATCCCCTTCGCGAAGTACAGCCTTATTTAGATAGAGCTGAAAAAGATAATGCCAAGATTAAGTATGTTTTTGAAACGCATTTCCATGCCGATTTTGTCAGTGGTCATTTGGATTTGAACAAGAAAACAGGAGCAACTATAGTTTATGGTCCCACAGCGCAACCTGGCTTTGACGCCTTGATTGCCGAAGATGGCCAAATATTCAATGTGGGCGATTATAAGATAAAAGCCATACACACACCAGGACATACCATGGAAAGCACCACGTATTTGCTCATTGATGAGAATGGAAATGAGCATGGGATTATTACGGGAGACACACTGTTTATTGGAGATGTAGGTCGTCCGGACTTGGCTCAGCACGTAATTGCCGACTTAACCGAAGAAAAACTTGCGGCCTATCTTTACGATTCGCTTCGAAACAAGATCATGCCACTAAGCGACAATTTAATTGTATATCCTAATCATGGAGCGGGGTCAGCTTGTGGTAAGAAAATGAGCAAGGAAACCACAGACACTTTGGGTAATCAAAAGAAGACAAATTACGCTTTAAGGGCGAATATGACCAAAGAAGAATTCATTAAGGAATTGCTTACAGGTCTTACAACACCACCAGGTTATTTCCCTCAAAATGTTTTGATGAACAAAGGAGGGTATGAGAGCTTGGATGTAGTTATGGAACGTGCCGAAAGACCGTTGTCTCCTGAAGAATTTGAATTGGTGGCCAACGAAACACAGGCTCTTATGTTGGATACAAGAAACCCGGAAGACTTTGCCAAAGGTTTTGTGCCCAACAGCATTAACATAGGTCTGGATGGAAGTTTTGCCATGTGGGTTGGAGAAATGATTCCAGATGTTAAGCAAGAAATACTTCTAATTACCTATCCTGGAAAAGAAGAAGAAGCCTTAATTCGTCTATCTCGAGTAGGTTATGACAAAACCATAGGCTACCTAAAAGGAGGGTATGAAGCTTGGAAAGCCGCCGGAAAAGAAACCGACAGTGTGGGAAGAATTACCGCCAAAGATTTAGAAGCTCAATACGGAAAAGAAAAACCTATACTTATTGATGTTAGAAAACGCAGTGAGTTTGATTCCGAACATGTGCTTGACGCCATTAATATTCCTTTAAATGAAATTAACCAGCATTTGTCTGAATTCCCTAAGGAAAAGCCTTTTGTAATTCATTGCGCTGGAGGTTACCGAAGCATGATAGCTGCTTCAATATTAAAACAACGCGGTTGGGATAATTTTACTGATGTGGATGGAGGTTTTAAAGACATTAGTGAAACATCAATTCCTAAAACCGATTATGTTTGCCCTACTACATTGCTTTAGTTTTAAAGTTTAGTAGTTAGTTGATGAGAAGCTCCAGCACATTTGTGTTCTGGAGCTTTTCATTTCAGTCATTAAGAATGTAACTTTGGTTACGAATTTTTGTATCTATTCCGTTTAATTTTGTATCATAATATTAAATCTAAAGTCTATGTTCAATTTCTTATTTGGAAATAAAACCAAAGACTCAGTCAGAGTCCTAAATCCACAGGAATACCAAACCAAACTAAAAGAGTTAAAAGGAACCTTGGTGGACGTTAGAACGCCTCAGGAATTCAAATCAGGCCATATAAAAAATGCGGTCAATATCGATTTCCGCTCAGCTAATTTTGCCTCTGGCTTTGAAAAGCTCAACAAGGAAAAACCATTGTTCATCTATTGCCGAAGCGGTATGAGAAGTATGATGGCTGGGAAAAAATTAGCACAAATGGGCTTTACGGAAATCTACGATTTAAGGGGCGGATATCTAAACTGGAATTAAATGAAAGCGACTATTATAGTTCAAAATTTAAAATGTGGGGGCTGCGCCAATACCATTACCAAAAAAGTGAGTGAGATTGAAAAGGTATCCGATGTTTTTGTTGATAAAGATCAAAGTAAGATAACTTTTGAATGTCCTTCGGAAACAGAGGTTAACCACGTGAAGTCAACTTTGAAAGCTATCGGATATCCTTCTATGGATGAAGATAATTCCCTTATGACCAAGATGAAATCGATGGTAAGTTGTGCCACCGGAAAAATAAGCCAATAAGCATGAAATTTTCAGAAATCATCAACAAGGAGTCTATTGTATTGGTCGATTTTTTTGCTGAATGGTGTGGCCCATGCAAAATGATGGCTCCCATCTTAAAGCAAGTTAAAGACCAGCTCCAGGATCAAGTTACCATTCTTAAAATTGACGTTGATAAAAACCCGGAAATAGCAGGCAAACTCCAAATTAGAGGGGTGCCAACTTTAATGCTTTTTAAATCTGGCAAAACCCTCTGGAGACAGTCGGGAGTAGTGCAAGCGTCTGATTTGGTTACGGTTATAAATCAGTATAAATAGTCTTCTGTAACTTAAGTTACACATTTTCATTTAGTGTTTGGTTACTTTTAGTCAATTCAGTTGACTGACTAAAACTAAAACTATTATGAAAAATCACTATCAAATCTTGATTATTGGTGGAGGCACGGGCGGTATAATGACCGCTGCCAACCTTTTGAGTAAAAGAGCTTCCCTTGATATTGCCATTATTGAACCTTCCGAAGATCATTATTACCAGCCTGCTTGGACACTTGTGGGTGCTGGTACTTTCGACTTTCAAAAAACCAGACGGGCCACAGCCTCCGTAATGCCAAAAGGAGCAACTTGGATTAAAGATTATGCTACAGGTTTTGATGCCGATAGCAATATGGTCAAAACAAAATCCTCTGGGAATATAACCTACGATTTTTTGGTGGTGGCACCTGGTTTGGTCATGGAGCCAGATCTAATTCCCGGCTTAAAGGAAGGATTGGAAAAAGGTATTATTTGCAGCAACTATACAAATCCTGAGTACACGTGGGAAGTAATTAAAAATTTTAAAGGAGGAAATGCTCTTTTTACACAGCCTACAACACCTATAAAGTGTGGGGGAGCACCTCAAAAAATAGCCTATTTGGCAGCTGATTATTTCAAGAAGAACGGATTGAAAGATAAGACCAATGTTATTTTTGCCACACCAGGCAGTGTTATTTTTGGAGTTAAGCCCATAAGGGAAACGTTAATGAAGGTGATCGACAATTATGGGATTCATTTTAAACCATTTTATGCACCAAAATTTATTGACATTGAAAATAAGATAGCGCATTTTGATCACACGGCTCCAGAAGAAAACCGTTGTATCATCAATGAAGGAAACAATCTGGGCGAAGTGATGATAGGTCATACGGATATTCAGGTGCCTTTTGATATGATGCATATCGCCCCACCTCAAGCAGCTCCCAAGTTTGTGAGAGAGTCCAATTTAGTAAATGCTGCTGGTTGGCTGGATGTTGATATTCATTCAATGCAGCATAAAAAATATGCGAATATTTTTGGATTGGGAGATGTAGCTGCATTACCTACCGCCAAGACCGGTGCGGCCATAAGAAAGCAAGTTCCGGTTGTGGTTGATAACCTGTTAAAAGTGATAGATCACAAAGAGGCCTCTAATCACAATTATAACGGCTATTCATCTTGTCCGTTAGTGACCGGTTACGGTAAAATGGTTTTAGCGGAGTTTGATTACAACAGTAATTTCACGCCAGATCCCAAACTCAAACGAATGCTTGTTTTCAATAGTGATAAAGAGCATTGGAGACTTTGGATGCTCAAGAAATATATGTTGCCCAAACTGTATTGGGACAAAATGTTGAAAGGAAAAGAAGTATAATGATTAATAGCACTTGGCGCTCTAAAGAGCGCCATTTTATTGTTATCTGACAAATGTCATATTTAATTCCTGTTATAAATTCTATTTTTACTTTAAATAATTTTAAAACACTAGCTATGACTAATCAAATGTTGCCTTTGTACAGTTGGGGAAACGGTGTGGTTATGATTTTGGTTTTCGCACTGATATGCACAATATTGGTTGCTGTTCTTATCAACTTCATGATGTCCGGGAATAAGAAAAAAGATCAAGAGCAGGAGAAATAATCCATACCTATAATTTATACAAGTTTTTCTTTCCATCTGTAATATTGGTTACAATTCGTTGTGATTGTATCTATTAATTTTGTTTATAGTTAAACGTTAAATCAATATATATTAGTTATGGAAGAAATACAAAAGGAAACTACGTTTTCAATGCCAAGAATAGGAGATAATGCTCCTGAATTTAAAGCGGTTACAACTCAAGGTGAAATTAATTTCCCGTCCGATTATAAAGGAAATTGGGTTATTCTGTTTAGCCATCCAGCTGATTTTACTCCTGTATGTACTTCAGAGTTTATGACTTTTGCCCACTTGGAAGAAAAATTTGCTGAAGCAAATTGCAAATTGGTAGGGCTATCTGTTGATGGTCTCTATAGCCATATAGCTTGGCTAAGAACTATCAAGGATAAAATTAAGTTTAATGGAATGGAAAACATTGAAGTGAAATTTCCATTAATTGAAGACATCACCATGAATGTAGCCAAAAAATATGGCATGATCCAACCTGGTGAACACAAAACACAAGCGGTACGAGCCGTATTCTTTATTGACCCTAAAGGAGTAGTGAGAGCTATCATTTACTATCCGTTAAGTTTGGGTAGGAACTTTGACGAGATTTATAGAGCGTTAATTGCGATGCAAACATCAGATAAATTCAATGTAGCAACACCAGCCGATTGGGAACCTGGTAAAGATGTGATTATTTCTCCAGCAGGCTCATGCGGTGTGGCCGCCGAAAGAATGTCTGGAACTGACGATTTGGAATGCGAAGATTGGTTTTTCTGCACTAAAAAGCTTGACAAAGATCTGGTTTTAAGCGAAATTCTTAAGAAGGATACTCTTGCTATGCAAAATTAATCTCTGCATAAACAAAGTAAAAAGCCCCAAATTAATTTGGGGCTTTTGCGTTTTAGTTACATTGGTTACACAATTGTTTAGTATTCTGAAGTACTTTTGGAAAAATATTACTGCTTTATGGAAGACATGCTCTTTTATGATAGGATACAGTTTGCTTTTACCGTGACCTTTCATTATCTGTTTCCTCAACTAACTATGGGATTATCATTGATGATAGTCTATTTTAAATGGAAATTTCTTAAGACCAAAATCGACAAATACAACGATGCCGCTAAGTTCTGGATGAAGATTTTTGCGCTCAACTTCGCTATGGGCGTTGTAACGGGAATCCCAATGGAATTTCAATTTGGGACCAATTGGGCCAAATTCTCCGAATTAACAGGAGGCATTATTGGGCAAACCTTGGCCATGGAAGGAATGTTTTCTTTCTTTTTGGAATCTTCTTTCTTAGGGCTCTTTTTATTTGGTGAAAAGCTGTTAGGCCATAAGCTCCACTTTCTCACGGGCTTTTTAGTGTTTTTGGGATCTTGGGCCAGTGGTTTCTTAATCATTGCCACACACTCATGGATGCAATATCCTGTGGGTTATGAAATTTTGGAAAATGGAAAATATGTATTGAATAACTTTTCAGCCTTATTTAGCAACCCTTGGTTGTGGCCGTCTTACTTGCATAATCAAGCGGCCTCTGTTGTAACCAGTGCCTTTGTGGTGTCTGCTATTGGGGCTTTCTATGTATTGAGTAACAAGCACAGTGAATTTGGAAAGCTTTTTTTGAAAACGGGTGTTGTTTTTGGACTTGTCTCTAGTATTATAGTAGCCTTCCCAACGGGTGATTTGGCTGCCAAAAATGTAGTTGAACACCAACCCGTGACTTTTGCGGCTATGGAAGGTCTTTTTGAAACACAACCTAAAGGCTCTGAGATTGTATTAATTGGCCAGCCTAATGTTTTGGAGAAAAAATTGGATAACAAAATTGCCGTTCCCAACATATTGAGTTTTTTAACCTATCAAAAATGGGACGCACAAATTAAAGGCCTTAATGAGTTTGATGAAGCATTGTACCCAACCAATATACCGGGACTTTACTACGCTTATCATATTATGGTAGGGCTGGGAACTATTTTTATTGGCTTAATGCTTTTGGCTTCTGTTCAGCTGTTTAGAAAAAAACTCTATGGCACCAAATGGATCTTATGGGCTTTGATGTTCATGGCACCATTTCCTTATATAGCCAATACTACTGGGTGGTATACCGCCGAATTGGGAAGACAGCCTTGGCTGGTATACAATTTATTAAGAACTTCTGAAGGGGCTTCACCCACGGTTTCTTCAGGCAATACATTGTTTACCCTTTTAGGGTTTATTGGGCTATACCTCTTATTGGGATTATTGTTCTTGATATTGATAGGCAAGATTGTGAATAAAGGGCCTCAAACTGTAAAACACTAGCTATGGAATTATTTTGGTACATCACATTAATGATTATGTTGGCCGTTTATCTCATTTTGGACGGTTATGATTTTGGTGCAGGGATTATTCATTTGTTTTTTGCTAAAACCGAAAAAGACAAGAAAGCCATCACCAATGCTATTGGGCCTTTTTGGGACGCCAATGAAGTTTGGCTTATTGCTGCTGGCGGTGTTTTGTTTTTTGCATTTCCCACACTCTATGCCTCGTCTTTCAGTGGGTTTTATTTACCACTTATTATGATTTTGTGGTTGCTTATTTTTAGGGCCATTGGTCTGGAATTGCGTGGCCAAGTAAATAATCACTTATGGCAGGCCGTATGGGATAAAGCCTTTGGAATTGCTAGTTTGCTATTGGCCTTGTTTTTTGGGATTGCGTTGGGCAATGTGGTAAGAGGGGTGAATTTAGGGATGGTGGAAAATGGTGTTTCTACTCATGAAGCGCACTATTTTTTCTTGCCTCTTTGGAATCCAACATTCAGCCCGCAAGCCGAACACTTGGGGATTATAGATTGGTTCACGGTGCTCTTGGGTTTAGTGGCTGTTGTGGCTTTGACTATTCATGGTGCCAATTGGATTATTTTCAAAACCAATTCTGAATTGAATACAAAACTTAGAAAGGTTGTATTTGTATTGAATGCGGTCTTGTTGGTATTGGTAGTTGTATCATTATTGATATGGCATATTATAGAACCCAATCCGTTCCATAATTTTCTTGAAACACCTTGGCTATGGATTTTTCCTGTCATCACCTTTACAGGGATTTTTGGACTTTTTAAAGTGAAATCGTTCACTAAAGATGGTCTTGGCTTTGTGTTTTCTTCTTTATTTTTATTTGGAGGCTTTGCGTCAACGGCAGCATCTATTTTCCCAAAATTGTTGCCGTCAACCAACAATATCAATCCATCACTGACTATTGAAAATGTAGCTGCCCATGAGTACGGTTTATCTGTGGGAATGAACTGGTTTTTCATTGCGTTACTCTTGGTTGTTGTTTATTTAATTGTACAATACAAAGTTTTTAAGGGAAAAATGGATGATGTTGGCTACGGAGAACATTAACTGCAAACTGTGTAACTTAAGTTGCCAAATACCTTTCTAAAGGATATTACTTTTGGGGAAAATCAAAAGGAATGTCAAAAATTTTAGTTTTAGGTGCCGGAATTGCAGGTCATGTAGCAGCATCGCACCTTCGCAGAAAACTTTCCAAGGAACATGAAGTTTTGGTAGTATCTCCAAACAGCAACTATCAATGGATTCCATCAAACATATGGGTGGGCATTGGAAGAATGAAATCCAAACAAATTCTCTTTCCACTAGCGCCCTTATACAAGAAAAAGAATATAGGCTATAAACAAGCGAAGGCACTTACTTTCCATCCTGAAGGCGATCACGAGAGTGAAAAGCCCTATGTGTTAGTTGAATATGTGATAGGTGAAGAAAAAGGGCGCCAAGAAAAAGTTACTTACGATTATCTTATCAATGCCACGGGGCCAAAGTTGAATTTTGAAGCTACCGAAGGCTTAAACCCAGGGAGTAACAAAGCATACTCTGTATGTACCTACACCCATGCCGAACATGCATGGAGCGCATTGGAAGACATCATCAAACAATTAAAATCAGGAAAGAAAGCAAAAATACTTATTGGTACAGGACACGCCAAGTCTACTTGTCAAGGGGCCGCTTTTGAGTATATTTTAAATGTTGAACAAGAATTAAGGCGCCATAAGGTAAGAGATCTTGCCGAAATCACTTGGATTTCCAATGAATACAAACTCGGAGATTTTGGAATGGACGGCATGTTGTTAAGCTATGGCGGAATGACCATGAAGTCCAATGAAATGGTCGAAATGATTTTTGAAGATCGTGGTATCAAATGGATCTTAGGTGCGGGGGTTAATAAAGTTGAAGAGGGGATAGCGCATTACGAAACCTTGGATGGAGACTATAAACAGGAAACTTATGATTTTGCGATGCTCATTCCTGCCTTCTCAGGGCATGGTTTTAAAGCGTATGATAAGAATGGAGGCGATATCACAGAAAAGCTGTTTAAAGGCTTCATGATTGTTGATGCCGATTATACTCCAAAGCCTTACGAAGAATGGAGTGTTCAAGACTGGCCGGAAACCTATCAAAATCCAAGTTATAAGAACATCTTTGCTCCGGGTATAGCATTTGCACCGCCTCATGCTATTTCTAAACCTAGGAAAAGTAAAAACGGTACAGATATTTCACCCTCTCCGCCAAGAACGGGAATGCCTTCTGGAATTACCGCCAAATTGGTAGCAGACAATATTATAGACTCCATTAAGCAAAATAAAGAAGTCTTACGTCATAAGGGATCTTTAGGAAACATGGGTGCTGCTTGTATTGCTTCGGCAGGATATGGTTTAACTCAAGGCAGTGGCGTAAGTATCACAACCTTTCCCATTGTTCCAGACTATGAAAAATATCCCGATACACAAGGTAGAAAATTAGGAAAAACGTTTGGTGAAATAGGTTTGGCAGGGCATTGGTTGAAACTGGCGCTCCATTATGCTTTTATCTATAAAGCCAAAATGAAGCCGTTCTGGTGGCTAATTCCTGAGTAAAAATATAAAGCGAATAAACACATGAAACGTATATCAAAATATCAGCGATTTAAAATGATGAACCCATGTATTCAGTTCTTCAAGTTCATTTATTTAAGCATTAAAGTATTGCTCATTGTAGCAGGAGGTCATGGTGGAACCAGAAAGGTGTAAAGTTATATCTGGTTCCATGTTTTGGTTGGTTGTTGAAAAAGCATTCTCGTAAGAGGATGCTTTTCATATTAAGTGAAAGGCCGAAAGTATCAAATACTTTCGGCCTTTCTAGTTAACCATTAAGTTAAAATCAACCTTTTATTGTGCTACATATTTGAAGTTTATGGGGACTGCAAATTTTACATTTACAGGCTTGTTACGTTGTTTTCCAGGAGTCATTTTAGGAAGTTTGCCTATGATACGGCTAGCTTCTTTTTCAAGGATCTCGGCTGGGCCTCTGGTTTGTATATCGGTAATATTACCGTTTTTGTCAACTACAAAGACCACATGAACCCGTCCGTAGATACCTAATTGTAAGGCAGCATCCGGATATTTAAAATTGTTTTTTATGTGCTCAAGAACGTTTGCTTCAAAACATGCTTTAAGCTCAGAGTTGGTTTTACCTTTACAACCAGGGTAAATAGGAACACTTTCCACGGCGGCAAAAGGCACTTCAATATCTTCTTCCTCTTCTTCAACATTGGCTTCTTCAATAGAAATCACACGCTCTTCAATTTCTTCAGACTGACTGGTTTCAGTACTTTCAATAACGGTTTCCTCAACGTCATCAATATCTTCAACAACGGTGATAACTTCTGGAGCTGAAGCTGGTGGAGGTGGAGGTGGAGGAGTGGTTTCAAAATTGGTTATTGGAATATCTTCTTCATATTCTTCTTCCATATCCAATTGTTGTACAATGGAATCATTTGTAGGATAGGTTTTGTAATTAAGACCATACCAAGTAAAGAATAGCATTAAGTTTAAACCTATCGCAAAATATAGGCTGCTGTTTCGGCCTATTTCTTTGTCGGGATTTTTTTTAGGTAACATGGCTAGAGTATT
>JAGQZG010000043.1 GCA_020435705.1 Mangrovimonas sp. | reverse complement strand
ACTCCATGCGCCTAATAAATGTTCAATTTTCCGATGAAGTAAAATTCTTCTGGGACGAGCGTGCCGAAACACTGGAAGCCCAAACAACTATGCCTATTAAAGACCATGGAGAAATGGGTTTTAGTGGTGAAAACGGAGACTTGTCATTTGAAGATTTATTGGAAAAACTTAATGGTATAGGTTACTATAACGAGTTATTCACTTTTGCCTTTGGCAACAGCAACATTACTGAAGACAGAATACAACAGGCATTATCCCAGTTTGTAAGAAGTATTCAATCATTTGACACCAAATATGACGAAGGAAGGGCTCAAGCTGGTAATGATGGCATCCCATTTTCCAATTTTACCATGCAAGAAAATCAGGGTAAAAATTTATTTCTGGCACCGCCACAGTTTGATGGCAACGGCTCCAGAATTGGAGGTGGTATTGGTTGCGCAGGATGCCACACACCGCCAGAATTCAGCATTGAACCAAATACTTTAAACAATGGGATCATTGGGGTCATTGGTTCTACAAGCGACATAGATATTAACAACACTAAAGCCCCTACACTCCGAGAGTTATTCTCAGTTGACGGTAGCCTGAATGGCCCATTTATGCATACTGGAGCATTTGTCAACCTTCAACAAGTCATGACACATTACGACAACATCATAGTCCCACTTGGAAATACCAATATTGATCCCAAATTACTACCTCAAGGCAATCCCCAGCAATTAAACTTGACTACAGAGGAGATCAACTCGGTAATTGCATTTTTAAGGACTTTATCAGGAA
The DNA here is from genome assembly GCA_020435705.1 of Mangrovimonas sp. GTDB lineage: Bacteria > Bacteroidota > Bacteroidia > Flavobacteriales > Flavobacteriaceae > HKST-UBA85. The sequence goes on along the minus strand of JAGQZG010000043.1, from coordinate 14,669 downwards.
CTGATGTATATACTAATACCAAATGGTCCAATCCCTTTGAATAAAACAAAAACCCCGCATTTTTTTTTGCGGGGTTTTCTATTTTATATTTAATGCTTAGTTAGCCCAATACTTCGGCAACTTTCTTACCAATTTCAGCAGGAGAATCGACCACATGAATTCCGCAGTCTCTCATGATACGTTTCTTGGCTTGTGCCGTATCATCACTACCGCCTACAATTGCACCTGCATGTCCCATGGTACGTCCTGCGGGAGCGGTTTCACCAGCAATAAAACCTATAATTGGTTTCTTGCTTCCACTATTTTTATACCAATTGGCAGCATCGGCTTCAAGTTGGCCACCTATTTCGCCAATCATGACAACGCATTCTGTCTCAGGATCATTTATTAGCAACTCAACCGCTTCTTTGGTAGTAGTTCCAATTATTGGGTCGCCGCCAATACCAATGGCCGTGGTAATACCCAATCCTTGTTTCACCACTTGGTCGGCCGCTTCATAGGTTAATGTTCCAGATTTAGAAACGATACCAACGTTGCCTTTTTTGAAAACAAACCCAGGCATGATACCCACTTTTGCTTCACCTGGTGTGATTACTCCAGGACAGTTAGGGCCAATTAATCTACAGTCTTTTCCCTTTATATAATCATAAGCCTTGATCATATCAGCTACAGGAATTCCTTCAGTAATAGTGATTATTACTTTAATTCCTGCATCGGCAGCTTCCATAATGGCATCGGCAGCAAATGCTGGCGGTACAAATAAAATTGATGTATCAGCATGGGCTTGATCTACAGCATCTTTTACTGTATTGAAAACAGGTTTGCCTAAATGTGTTTGTCCACCTTTTCCAGGTGTGACACCACCAACTACATTGGTGCCATATTCTATCATTTGTTCAGCATGAAATGTACCTTCACTACCTGTAAATCCTTGAACTATTATTTTGGAATTCTTATTTACTAAAACACTCATTGTTTATGCTAAGTTTATATTTTAAAACTTCACAAAAGTAAAGCTTTGCAATGTATTAATAAAGCTCAATCTTTATTTTTTAACTGTTTAATAATTTCCGGAATTTGTCGTATAAAGGCCATTTCTTTAAATTTCTCTCTTGCTTCTGAAGCTGGTGACCCAAAATAGGTTTTTCCAGTTTCTGTAGAACTTCCTATACCGGATTGAGCGTATATTATCGTTTTCTCAGCAATTACAATTCCGCTTTTTATTCCTACTTGTCCCCAAATGGTAACTTCATCTTCAATAACCACACAACCAGCAATCCCTGTTTGGGAAGCAATCAAACACTTTTTACCCAAAACCGTATCATGGCCTATTTGAATTTGGTTATCTAACTTGGAGCCTTCACCAATAGTTGTATCACCTGAAACACCGCGATCTATGGTGCAAAGGGCTCCAATATCAACATGATCTTTTATGACCACCCTCCCACAGGATAACAACCGGTCAAAACCTTCAGGACGTTTTTTATAGTAAAAAGCATTGGCACCCAAAACTGTCCCCGCATGTATCGTGACATGGTTACCAATAACAGTATCATCATAAATACTCACATTGGAATGGATCACACAATTATCCCCTATGCTTACGTTGTGACCAATGAAACAATTGGGTTGAATCACTGTGTTCTTTCCAATTGTAGCGGTTTCAGAAATAGCTGAAGAACTACTTTTAAAGGGTTTGAAATGGTTAGTAAGTTTGTTGAAATCCCTAAACGGATCGTCACTTACCAAAAGCGCCTTACCCGCTGGACAATCTACTTTCTTATTGATTAAAATGATAGTAGCAGCCGAATTCAAGGCTTTGTCGTAGTATTTTGGGTGGTCTACAAAAACAATATCACCTGGTTCAACCACATGTATTTCATTCATTCCCAATACTGGAAAATCATGATCTCCAACAAATTCACATTCTATGAGTTGGGCTATTTCTTTAAGGGTATGTGGTTTAGGAAACTTCAAGGAATTATTCTTTTACACGTTCTTTATACGTTCCTTTTTCAGTTTCCACCTTAATTTTATCACCTTCATTGATAAACAAAGGCACCATAACCGTTGCACCCGTTTCCATTGTTGCTGGTTTCATAGCGTTGGTTGCCGTATTTCCTTTTACGCCTGGTTCTGTATGAGCCACTTCCAGTACAACACTGGCCGGCATTTCAACAGAAAGTGGCATCATACCTTCCTCGGCATTCATTATCACTGTAACCACTTCACCCTCTTTTAATAAATCCGGTGCATCTAACGTGTCTTTTTGAAGTGTGATTTGTGTATAATCATCCGTATTCATGAAATGAAAGGTATCACCTTCATTGTATAAATACTGGAATTGGTGGGTTTCTACTCGAACATCTTCTATTTTGTGTCCTGCGGAAAAGGTATTGTCAATGACCTTTCCAGTGGTCACACTTCTTAACTTGGTTCTTACAAACGCAGGCCCTTTTCCTGGTTTTACGTGTAAAAATTCAATAATCTTATAAATATCGTGATTGTATCGAATGCACAATCCGTTTCTGATATCAGAGGTACTTGCCATATATTAGTTTGATTTAAAATATCCTTTCATAATGCCTCGGTGAGAATTCTTAATGAATTGAAGAATTTCATCACGTTCTGGAGTTGCTTCCATCTCGGCTTCTATAATTTCTGAAGCCTGTGTGTTGTTATAATTTTTTTGATACAGAATTCTATAAATGTCCTGTATTTCTCTGATTTTCTCTGCTGAAAAGCCTCGCCTTCTCAAACCAACTGAATTAATCCCTACATAGGAAAGAGGTTCGCGAGCAGCTTTTACAAATGGCGGTACGTCTTTTCTAACCAAGGAACCACCTGTTACAAAGGCATGATTTCCTATGGAACAGAATTGATGCACGGCCGTCATCCCTGCCAAAACCACGTAATCACCTACAGTAATGTGCCCAGCCAAAGTACTGTTATTCGAAAAAATACAGTTGTCTCCCACGATACAATCATGGGCAATATGGCAATAGGCCATGATCAAGCAATTGTTGCCCACAACCGTTTTCATTTTATCGGTAGTTCCTCTGTTAATGGTTACAAATTCCCTGATGGTTACATTATCACCTATCTCTACCGTTGTATCTTCGTCATTGAACTTCAAATCCTGTGGAATTGCCGAAATAACAGCACCGGGAAAAATGTTGCAATTTTTTCCAATACGTGCGCCTTCCATAATGGTCACGTTACTCCCAATCCATGTTCCTTCGCCTATAACTACATTATTATGAATAGTTGTAAAGGGCTCTATCACTACATTCTTTGCAATTTTAGCTCCCGGATGAACGTATGCTAATGGTTGATTCATATTTTATTTCTCTTTTGTTATTTGTGCCATAAGTTCAGCTTCAGCACAAAGCTTACCATTGGCATAGGCATAGCCTTGCATATGGCATATACCTCTTCGTATTGGGGTAATAAGATCACACTTGAATATAAGCGTGTCTCCTGGCACTACTTTTTGTTTAAACTTGACATTATCAATTTTCATAAAGAATGTCAAATAATTTTCAGGATCAGGAACTGTACTTAGCACTAGAATACCACCCGTTTGCGCCATAGCTTCAACAATAAGAACACCTGGCATTACGGGTGCTCCGGGGAAATGGCCTGCAAAAAAGGGCTCGTTCATGGTTACATTTTTCATACCTATGACCGAAGAATCCGTGAGTTCAAAAATCTTGTCAATCAACAAGAACGGCTGTCTGTGCGGTAACATGGCCATAATTTGATTTACATCCATCAAAGGTGCCTTATTCAAATCTACATTGGGCACATTGTTACGGCGCTCGTTCTTGATTATTTTAGAAAGTTTTTTGGCGAATTGTGTATTCACAAAATGCCCAGGTTTATTGGCAATTACTTTTCCTTTGATGCGTGTTCCCACCAAAGCAAGATCGCCAACTACATCCAATAATTTATGTCTTGCTGCTTCATTAGGATAATGAAGCGTTAGGTTGTCCAGAATACCATTGGGTTTTACCGCAATGGATTCTTTTTTGAAGGCTCCTTTTAATTTTTCAATGGTTGATTGGGAAATCTCCTTGTCAACATAAACAATGGCATTGTTTAAATCGCCTCCTTTAATCAGTCCATGTTCCAATAACATTTCCAGCTCATGAAGAAAACTAAACGTTCTAGCTGAAGCGATTTCTTTTTTGAAATCGGATAGTTTTTTGAGAGTAGCATTTTGAGTACCTAACACTTTGGTACCAAAATCTACCATAGTAGTAACTTGGTAGTTCTCGGCCGGCATGACCAAAATTTCGCTACCACTTTCTTCATCGGTATACGAAATAACATCGGTCACTACAAATTCTTCGCGAGCGGAGCATTGTTCCTTAATTCCAACTTTTTCTAAAGCTTCCACAAAAAACTTGGAAGACCCATCCATAATTGGAGGTTCAGAAGCATTCAACTCCAAATATGCATTATCTACATCCAGACCTACTAAAGCAGCTAGAACATGCTCACACGTTTGTATGTTTACACCATTTTTTTCAAGGCAAGTTCCTCGTTGGGTATTGGTAACATAATTGGCATCGGCCTCAATAATAGGTTCCCCCTCAAGATCAATACGCTTAAAAGCAAATCCCGTATTTTCTGGGGCAGGTTTAAAAGTAAGCGTCACTTCTTTACCCGTGTGCAAACCTACACCGGTAAGAGAAATTTCTTCCTTAATAGTTTTTTGCTTATTCTCGCTAGTTACTATTCCCATTAGTTCCTTTTTCTAAGTCTGTTATTTGCTTTACAATTTTTGGAAGGTTCTTGAAGTAAACATAGGATTTGTTATAATCTCCGTAACCAAAAGCTGGAGAGCCTTGCAAGACTTCATCGTCCTTAATGTTTCTTCCTATACCTGATTGTGCTTGTATTTTAACTCTACTGCCAATGGTAATGTGACCCACAATACCTACTTGACCACCTATGACACAGTTTTCACCTATTTTGGTTGAACCAGCTACGCCCGTTTGGGCGGCAATAACGGTATTTTTTCCAATCTCAACGTTATGGGCAATTTGTATTTGGTTATCCAACTTTACGCCTCGTCGTATAATGGTTGATCCCAAAGTAGCCCTATCAATAGTTGTTCCTGCACCAACATCAACAAAATCCTCAATAATAACGTTACCCGTTTGTGGCACTTTGGAATATTCTCCATTTTCATTAGGAGCATATCCAAATCCGTCAGCCCCTATGATACACCCCGAATTGATCACACAACTATTGCCTATTTTGGTTTCGGAGTAAATCTTGGCTCCAGAAAATATAACACAATCATCTCCTATTATGGAGTTATCTCCTATATAGGTATTAGGATATATTTTCACATTATTGCCTATTTTCACATTGTCTCCCAAATATGAAAACGCTCCAATATATATATTGTCACCATATTGAGCTGTTTCAGAAATAAACGACGGTTGCTCAATACCTGCTTTGTTCATTTTAACCATGTTGTAATATTCCAACAACTTTGAAAACGATTTGTAAGCATCTTCAACTTTGATAAGTGTTGTGCTTAAAGGCGATTCGGGAACAAATGTTTTATTGACAATTGTTACTGAAGCTTTGGTAGTATATATATAGGGTTGGTACTTGGGATTGGCCAAAAATGTTAAAGAACCTTCTGTACCCTCTTCAATTTTGGAAAGCTTGGAAACTTCAACGTTTGGATTTCCAACAACATCGCCTTCCAAAATACCTGCTATTTGTTCAGCTGTAAATTTCATTGCAGCAAAAATATGAAAAATGTGTTAATGTTTTTCTTTTGGATAACATATATAATATTTGGTTACTGGTTTGGAAAGTGCTCTAAGATTAAGTTGGTCCGGAGCTCTTGAAATATCACTCACTTTTCCGTTTTTGAACAGAATCCGTATTTGTTTTTTTTGATGGTAGCCCACATTGGAAATTTCACCTGTAAACACAAAATAGTTGACTTCGTCTTCAGAAATTGAAAATATCTTCATGACTTGTCGCTTCTGTTTCTCCAATTTGGACACATTTATTTTGGCATCCTTTATCTTTATTTTCAGCAAGTCCCGATTGATGATCATTTTGCTCAATTCACTCAAAATAAAATCGTCATGAGATTCCCAAAGCTTCAGCGCTGAAATGATATCGTAATCGTCCAATTTGGAAAATTCATGTAAAACTTCAGGAGAAAAATTATCTAGTGAAAACTCATTTTTTATGAAATATTCCAAAGGCTTACTACAGGTAATCTTTTGGCCTCCAACATATAATTCCTTGGCTCTCTCCAAAACCTTGATGAGCAACTGTTCGGCCACCAAGCTGGTCTTGTGCAAGTACACCTGCCAATACATAAACCGTCTGGCAATTAAGAATTTTTCAACACTGTACACCCCTTTTTCCTCTATAACCAATTCATCTTCAACTACATTAAGCATGGTTATCAAACGCTCACTATTAACATTACCTTCAGCAACACCCGTGTAAAAACTATCCCGCTTCAAATAGTCGGCCCTATCCATATCCAGTTGGCCAGAAACTAATTGGCACAGAAATTTTCTTGGATGTTCACCTTTAAAAATTTGAATGGCAAGCGTTAATTTTGAGTTAAATTCTTGATTTAAAACCTCCATAAAACGGAGCGAAATCTCTTCATGACTCACTCCCTTTACCAAAGAATTTTCAAGCGCATGCGAAAAAGGCCCATGGCCAATGTCGTGCAAAAGAATAGCCACAAACAAAGCCTCTTCCTCCTCTTTTGAAATCTCAACTTCCTTAAAACGAAGCACATTTACCGCTTTTTGCATTAAATGCATACAGCCCAACGCATGGTGAAAACGCGTGTGATGAGCCCCAGGATAGACCAAATAAGACAGTCCCATTTGAGTAATTCGGCGAAGTCTTTGGAAATATTTATGCTGAATTAAATCGAAGATTAACGAATTTGGGATGGTAATAAATCCGTAAATTGGGTCGTTAAATATTTTAAGTTTATTCAAGCTAACGTTTATTAAATACACTACAAATATAAATATATGAGCAACATAAATATACTCTGGGTAGATGATGAAATTGATTTATTGAAACCGCACATTCTTTTTTTGGAGCAAAAAAACTACAAAGTGACCACTTGCAAGAGTGGTATGGAAGCGTTGGAAGCTATAGCTGAAAACGTTTTTGACATTGTGTTTTTAGATGAAAACATGCCCGGTTTAACAGGTATTGAAACGCTATCCGAAATAAAATCCAAGCGCAACGATTTGCCCGTAGTAATGATTACCAAAAGTGAAGAGGAATACATTATGGAGGAAGCTATAGGCAGTAAGATTGCCGATTATCTTATCAAGCCCGTAAATCCCAACCAGATCTTATTGAGTTTGAAGAAAAATTTGGACCATTCGCGCTTAGTTTCAGAAAAAACAACCTCCAATTACCAGCAAGAGTTTAGGAAAATCGCTATGGACATGGCCATGGTGAACTCGTATGAAGAATGGGCCGAGCTTTACCAAAAATTGATTCATTGGGAATTGCAATTGGAAGATATTGAAGATGCCAGTATGTTTGAGATTTTAGAATCTCAAAAAAATGAAGCCAATATTCAATTTGGAAAATTTATTGACAAAAACTACCCCGATTGGTTTGACGACGACGATGCACCCGTCATGTCCCACACCCTTTTTAAAAAGAAAATTGTTCCTGTGTTAAAAGAGAAACAGCCAACTCTAATGGTCGTTATAGACAATTTAAGATTTGACCAGTGGAAAGCCTTTGAGCCAGTAGTTCTCAATTACTACAAAAAAGAAAGTGAAGTGCCTTTTTATAGCATTTTGCCCACTGCGACCCAATATGCGAGGAATGCCATTTTCTCAGGTTTGATGCCCAGTGAAATGGAACGCATGTATCCGCATTTATGGAAAAACGACACCGATGAGGGAGGTAAAAACCTTCACGAAGCCGAATTTTTGGAAACCCAGTTGAGACGCTTGGGTCTACGGGATTTGAAATATGAGTACCATAAAATCTCCAATTTAAAAGCTGGAAAAAAATTGGTTGAAAATTTCAAAACCCTAAAAGACAATGACCTCACAGTGGTTGTTTATAATTTTGTTGATATGCTGTCACATTCCAAAACCGAAATGGAAGTGGTGAAAGAATTGGCGTCAAACGATAAAGCCTATCGCTCCCTAACCTTGAGCTGGTTTAAAAATTCTCCCCTATTGGAAATGATCCAAATGGCTCAGGATTTAGGATTGAAACTTATCATTACCACGGACCACGGCACTATTAACGTAAAAAACCCTTCAAAAGTTATTGGAGATAGAGATACCAGTTTGAACCTGCGTTATAAAACCGGGAGAAGCTTGACTTACGAAGATAAAGATGTGCTCGTGGCAAAAGACCCCAAAACAATTCATTTGCCATCCATAACCATGAGCAGTTCTTTTATTTTTGCCAAAAGCGACTTGTTTTTTGCGTATCCCAATAATTACAATCATTATGTGAGCTATTACAGAAACACCTACCAACATGGCGGGGTTTCTCTAGAAGAAATGATCGTTCCGTTTGTAGTCTTAAATCCAAAATAGCATCCATGAAATACCTATTTTATCGATAAAGTGCATAAAATATTAGTTTTTCTCATTTATTATTCCTATCATTGCACCGTAATCAGGTAATAAAGTGTTTAAATACCACTTATCGGAAGTTAAAGATATTGCAGAGAAACTGATTCAGAAGGTATCTTCCAACGTGTTACTTTTTGATGGTTCAATGGGTTCGGGCAAAACCACTCTCATTAAAGCTATTGTAAAAAGCCTTGGAAGTGAAGACGAAGTTAGCAGTCCAACCTTCTCAATTGTGAACGAATATCAAATAGCAAACGGCCAGAAGGTTTATCACTTTGATCTTTATAGACTGGAATCTCTAAGAGAAGCTTTGGATTTTGGAATTGAAGACTATTTAAGTTCAGGATCTTGGTGCTTGATTGAATGGCCAGATATCTTAAAAGATTACCTTGATACCGATTATGACGTTATTGAATTGAATATAAATGAAGATCAATCACGAAGTTTAAAATTAAAATTTAACCAACATAACAACACCCCAAATCACGTTCTTTAAGTACTGTTTTAGTTGAAATTTTAGAGATTTACGGAAAACCCGTAACGGAAAAATCGAAAAACAATGTTTTTAACATTTTTTTAACATTTTTCACTATTCCTATAATTATACTGTCTCTACTTTTGAGGTATTAATTAATTAATCCCTTATAATAATGAAAACTAAGAAGTATTTAATTGCAATTGCGATTTTTGGAGGTTTGTTGTTCACAGCACAAGCAACAAATTTACTAGATGGAAACTCACAAGTTAAAATCGAAAGATCGAAAATCAAAATTCCTGGTCAAAGGTAGTAGAAAAGAACTAGTCTTAGGAACTGTCATCGCTACTATCATAGCGATCAGTCCTTACCTTTTCGATTTATACCAAATTGTCCCTAATACGAAAGTATGGGACAATTTTTTGTTTACATACAATAGTAATTACTATGAGAGTGCCCAAATTACAGCTTGGACACTAATGAACAAACTAATCCCCTTACTCCTATTATTCATCTGGTTTTTTACGTGCCGCCATTGGTGGTATCATGCCCTATTAGTACCCATTGCCATGTACTTTTTTCACATAGGTGTCATTCTTACAGATGATTTGCAATACGTTGATACTTTTCAGATCATTTACCTAATTCCTATCATGGCTGTAGTGATCCCTTCCATTTATTTAATACGAGCTAGGATTTTCAACAAACTCAATTCCGTTGATGATTCCATGCAAGAACTTGAAGACGAGTTCAAGATAAAGCCTAAAGGTCTTTGGGGTAAAGTCAAGCAGTATTTTTAGTTTAATTTTTACAGTCCGATAGCTTCTTTTTGCAATAGCAAAGTAAAAAATGCTAACTTAGTATTTTATAAACTTCCATATGGCAAAATCCCTATCTCCTTTCACTAAAGAACAATTGCTTCCACAAGAAGAAACACTCGAAATCCTTAAGAAAAAAGGAGAGCTTTTTATTGGCATTCCCAAAGAAACCGCCTTTCAAGAGAAACGGGTTTGCCTCACACCAGATGCCGTCTATGCTTTGGTAAGCAACGGCCATAGAGTGTTGATTGAAAGTGGTGCCGGTGAAGGTGCCAGTTTTAGTGATAGGAATTATAGTGAAGCTGGCGCCGAAATAACCAATGACACAGCCAAAGTTTACGGTTGCCCAATGATCTTAAAAGTAGAGCCTCCTACTCTAGATCAAATTAAGTTAATCAATCCTCAGGCTATTCTCATTTCTGCCTTACAGCTCAAAACCCAAAACAAAAAATATTTTGAAGCCTTGGCCAGTAAGCGCATTACAGCCTTGGCCTTTGAATTTATCCGTGATGAAGATGGTGCCTATCCAGCTGTGCGTTCCCTGAGTGAGATAGCTGGTACGGCATCCATACTTATCGCCTCAGAACTTTTGGCTAGTGCCAATAATGGCAATGGTTTGCTTATGGGGAACATTAGTGGTGTACCACCACTGGAGGTGGTAATCATTGGTGCTGGAACTGTTGGCGAATTTGCTTCCAGAAGCGCTTTAGGTCTTGGAGCTAATGTAAAAATATTTGATAATTCCATCTCTAAATTACGCAGGGTGCAAAACAACTTAGGCCGATTGGTCTATACATCTACCTTGCAACCCAAAAACCTCACAAAAGCACTCAAGCGTTGCGATGTAGCCATTGGAGCTGTAAGGGGTAAAAACAGAGCCCCCGTGGTAGTTACCGAACCTATGGTAGAAAACATGAAAACCGGAGCCGTAATCATTGATGTGAGTATTGATATGGGAGGCTGTTTTGAAACCAGTGAAGTAACCTCCCACAGTAAGCCCACGTTTAAAAAGCACGGCGTAACACACTACTGTGTGCCCAACATACCAGCTCGTTATTCACGCTCGGCCTCTATTTCCATCAGTAATATATTTACACCTTACTTATTGAAAATTGCCGAAGATGGCGGCTTGGAAAATTCCATACGTTTTGACAGAGGTTTAAAAAATGGGTTGTATTTTTACCACGGAATTTTAACCAGCCGATTGGTTGGTGAATGGTTTGATCTTAAATACAGCGACATAAACCTTCTTACTTTTTAAATTTAAATGAAATTAATTCAACGACTGGGCTACTACCTCGCAGGAATGTCAGTAGGCCTTATTTTTTTGGCATTTTTCCTTAAGGGAAAAAATTTCTCCTGTGATTATGGCCCGCAAGCTAGGGTCAAAAAAGCACTAACCACAAAGGCCATTCATTACAATGGCCAAGATTCAACCTTGGTAAAAACAATCCTGACCACCGGAAGAGTCAATTTTTCAAAAAGTGAAGCGCAAAAAAAGCCATGTGGCGATTATTATGTTGAAGCTCTAGTAAATAGTGAGACAATGGCTGTATTGGTTTCCAACTGCGATAGCTTAGTGACTGTTTTAAAGTTAGAAAAAGTACTAGAACCATAATACACAACTCCTATTTTTCAAAAAAAGATTAAGAAATTAGATGGCCTTGAACACTTCCCAACTTTTCATTAAACGCTTGATGGACATCCTTTTTTCTTCAATAGGTTTAATTGTGCTCTTTCCCCTTCTTTTGGTCATTTCATTAATTATTAAATTAGAATCCAAAGGGCCATTTCTTTTTATACAGGAACGGGTTGGCAAAGACAATAAAAATTTCAACATATTTAAATTCAGGACCATGTATGTTGGATCCGAAAGGAAAGGATTGCTCACCATAGGCGATCACGACCCAAGGGTTACACGAATTGGTTACATCCTTCGAAAGTATAAATTAGATGAATTTCCGCAACTGCTTAACGTCCTGCTTGGATCCATGAGTTTTGTAGGGCCAAGACCTGAAGTTAGAAAGTATGTAAATTTATACTCCCAGGAAGACCTAATCATACTTTCCGTAAGACCAGGGATTACAAGCAATGCTTCAATTATTTACCGACATGAAGTTGAATTGCTGAGATTGGCCGATAATCCTGAAGAATTTTATGCCCATACCATCTTACCTGAGAAACTAAAATTATATCATAACTATATTGAAAATCAGGATTTAACGCTAGATGCTCAAATTATTTTCAAAACCATCTTGGTGGTCTTTAAATAACCCAAGGTTGCTGTTTTTATGAGCATAAGTACTCATCAGAAAACGTGAAAATCAGTTTTTTGTCGTTTTTATTTGATGGTGAACAGTAAAACGTTGATATTTATGAAATAAAACTGTAACCGCGTTTCTTTAGTAGGGATAAAGCAACGCAAAAATGCCCCCAAAACCAGAGTTAATAATATTGACACAGTATTATTTTGAACATTAACTTAAACAACATACTACTTAAACTATTTAAGAGATATGCCTCCAAGTGGCTTGTTTTGGCATTTGATCTATGTGTAGTTATCTGTACCTTCTTTTTTGCCTATCTCATTAGGTTCAATTTCTCACTTGATTTTAATTTTGAGTATTTCCTAAGACAAATACCTTTTGTCACTGCCGCAGCATTAGTTAGCTTCCTTTCTGTAGGGTCACACAAAGGTGTTGTAAGATTTACCGGTATTAAGGATATTTTTAATAATGTAGTGGGTGTCAATATTTTAGCTACAATTTTAATAGTCACTACTTACATAAGCAGAAAATATGATTTCGATACGGTTTTTGATATCCCGGGATCTATTATTTATATTCACCTCCTTCTGAACATTTTTTTCCTAGCTGGTTGTAAATTCATCATCAAGTCTATTTACAAAAGTGTCATCTATGAAACGGAAATCAATAAAAGAGTCTTGATTTATGGTGCAGGTAACAGTGGGATAATTACCCATGACGCTATTACAAATGACACAAATAGTCATATTGAGGTTGCCGGATTCATTGATGATAACGAACATAAAATTGGCAAGAAAATAAACCTTCTTAATGTTTACAGCATAGCGAAAATCACTCCTGATTTTGTAAAAAAGCACACCATTGATGAGGTTATTATTTCAATACAGAATATTTCACCCAAAAGACTTCTTGAGATTACCAACAGGCTTTTTGAACTTAATCTTAAAGTTAAGATTGTACCAAAAGTTCAGGATTGGATTGAGGGCAACCTGAGTGTAGGGCAAATTAAAGACATTAATATTGAAGACCTTCTAGGAAGGGAACCCATAAAAATCATTAACCCTGCTCTTTATGACGAGTATGACAATCAAGTTATATTGGTAACGGGAGCTGCTGGTTCTATTGGTAGTGAATTGGTTAGGAAACTGTGCAATTTCAATTTCAAAAAGTTGGTGTTGGTTGATAGTGCCGAATCTCCATTATATGATTTGGAACAAGAATTGGTTCAAAAGGGCATCAAGAATGTTGAACTTATCGTTCTGGATGTTCGAAATAGAACCCGATTGGATCTAGTAATGGAGACCAACAAGCCCAATATTGTTTTCCACGCTGCTGCTTACAAACATGTGCCGCTCATGGAACAAAATCCGTATGAGGCTGTGAGTGTAAATATTCTAGGAACGTACAATACAGCACAATTGGCTAGCAAGCATGGTGTGAACAAGTTCGTGCTGATTTCTACCGATAAAGCCGTGAACCCAACCAATGTGATGGGCGCCTCCAAAAGGATTGCCGAAATGTGCGGTTCATGCTTAAAATCAACCAAAACCAAATTCATTACCACAAGATTTGGAAACGTATTAGGTTCCAATGGATCAGTTATTCCATTGTTTAAAAAGCAAATAGATCTTGGTGGCCCGTTAACGGTAACCCATCAAGACATTATTCGCTATTTCATGACTATCCCTGAAGCTTGCCAATTGGTATTGGAGGCTGCTGCCATGGGAATGGGACAAGAGATTTTTGTGTTTGATATGGGCGAACCTGTTAAAATATTTGATTTGGCCAAAAACATGATTTCGTTATCCGGGCTACACTACCCTGAAGATATTGATATCAAAATCGTTGGTTTAAGACCTGGGGAAAAAATATATGAAGAACTCCTAACAAAGGACGAAAACATAAAACCCACCTACCACGAGAAGATAATGATTGCCAAAACAAGAGACCTTGTGGACGATGTTGAACTGAAAATTATTGAGCTTTGCAAAATCATGCCCAATGCACAAAACATTTACATTGTCTCTAAAATCAAGGAATTGGTCCCAGAATACACACCTAACAATTCCAAATACGATGTGATTAACTAGAGTGATTTCTCGTATCTCAAAAAAAACTTGCTGTATTATAATTTAGCCCGTCTTGCTTTCTCTTTCATCAACAGAGTAAGTTCTCGACCCGTTTGTCCTGCCACCGAAGTATTTTCCTCAGCCCTTCTTATGAGATAAGGAATAACTTCCCTTACGGGCCCAAAAGGAATCAACTTAACCGCATTATAACCGTTTTCAGCCAAGTTAAACGTGATGTGGTCACTCATTCCATACAATTGGCCAAACCAAACTGAATTTGTGTTTTTCGGTAGTTTTTTTTCTTCAATCAATTTTAGGGCTAAGTAGGTACTGGCTTCATTATGGGTTCCTACAAACAGGGCTATCGTATCTAGGTTATCCATGATATAGTCTAGAGCTCCGTTAAA
>JAGQZG010000042.1 GCA_020435705.1 Mangrovimonas sp. | reverse complement strand
CCTTATGAAAATACTCCCGTAATTATAAAAGGATGTTCCAACAAGCCTATTCCAGACTCGGCCTATACTCTGTTGATATCCAAGCTGCAACCCTTGGCAAAATCTGTCATGTACGGTGAAGCTTGCTCTACCGTGCCACTTTACAAAAAGAAATAAAAGGTATTTTCTAAACTTTTTAATTGTAAATTTGCCTTCAATTAAATTCTTAAATATGAAACAATTAATTACTCTATTGGTACTTTTTATTAGTACAAGCTTAGCTATGGCTCAAACTGTAGAAGAATTAAAAGCAGACAAGAAAGCGAAAGAAGATTCTATAGCAGCCATTCAGGGACGTGTTGATGCCCTTCAAAAACAAATTGACACCTACCCAGGTTGGAAGTTTGGTGCATTTGGTACCGTTGGTGCCAGCCTATCAGGTTTCAACAACTGGTATGCTCAAGGCACGCCCAACAACAGTTCGGGAAATATCGGATTGACCGTTAATCCCTATGCCAAGTTAGACCGTGAAAAGTACTTTTGGTACAACCAAGGTCAAATTAACTTATCATGGGTGAAGTTTGACGACAAAGATGACCCAACAGATGATGACAGCTTTAAAGAAGCTGCCGATGTGTTTAACGTGTCATCATTATTTGGTTATAAATTCTCTGAAAAATGGGCGGCTTCAGCTTTAGCCGAATATAGAACAACCATTTTGAACAACTTTAACGATCCTGGTTATCTTGATTTGGGTGTGGGTGTTACCTGGTTGCCTAATTCTGATTTAACCGTCGTAATCCACCCATTAAACTACAACTTTGTATTCAGTAAAGGAGATACATTTTACGAATCTTCGTTGGGTACTAAGGTATTGGCTACCTATGCCAAGAAATTTGGAGGATTGGATGTTAAATCTCAACTTTCAACGTTCTTAAGTTATAAATCTTCAGATTATAACAACTGGACTTGGATTACTTCATTAGGCTATAAATTCTGGAAAAACATTGGTGCAGGATTTGAGTTTGGTTTAAGAGGAAACAAGCAAGAAGCCCTTAACTACGCTTATTCCAACTGGGATCCATTAGGGTCAGATCCAGAGCCAACCTTTGGCAATATTGACAATAAATTACAGACCTATTGGTTATTTGGTCTCAACTACGATTTTTAAGATAGGAAAAGCCTCGATTACCGAGGCTTTTTCATTTTAGGATATTTCATTGGGATCAGGATATAGGAAATGGTTGTAAGGAAATCTTGTGATGTGAATTTTCCTGACTTCGGCATAAACCCGTTGTTTAAACTCAATCAAGTTTTCCTTATTCAATGCCGAAATGAATAAGGCGTTATCCCCTATTTTAGACATCCAGGTCTTTTCCCATTCGGCAAGCGAATAATGGGATGAGGTGCGTTCCTGCATTAAATCATCTTCATCAAAAGGTTCGGGTGTATAGGCATCAATTTTATTAAACACCATAATAGTTGGTTTATTGGCGCTTTTAATTTCCAATAATATTTTGTTCACAGAATCTATATGCTCTTCAAAATTAGGATGGGAAATGTCTACCACATGCAGAAGTAAATCGGCCTCTCTCACTTCATCTAGCGTGCTTTTGAAACTCTCAACCAGTTGGGTGGGCAATTTCCTGATGAACCCTACGGTATCGCTCAGTAAAAACGGTAAATTTTCTATGACCACTTTGCGAACGGTTGTATCCAAAGTGGCAAACAACTTGTTCTCGGCAAAGACTTCGCTCTTACTGATTACATTCATTAAGGTAGATTTACCCACATTGGTATAGCCTACCAGAGCCACCCGTACCATTTGACCCCGATTGCCCCTTTGAACCGCCATTTGTTTATCAATGGTTTTGATCTTTTCTTTTAGCAATGCTATCTTATCCCGCACAATCCGACGGTCGGTCTCAATTTCGGTTTCACCCGGACCACGCATCCCAATACCTCCCTTTTGGCGCTCCAAGTGCGTCCACATCCCTTTAAGTCTTGGTAAAAGATATTCACATTGCGCCAATTCAACCTGGGTTCTTGCGTAACTGGTTTGGGCGCGTTGGGCAAAAATATCCAAGATCAAATTGGTTCTGTCCAACACTTTGCAATCCAATATCTTACTAATGTTCCGTTCTTGTGCAGGAGACAACTCGTCATCAAAAATCACGGTTCCCACTTCATGTTCCTTTATAAATGCCTGAACATCATCCATTTTTCCACTACCAATGAAAGTTCTAGGATCTGGTCTCTCCATCTTTTGGGTAAACCGTTTTACAACCTCTCCGCCAGCGGTAAATGCCAAAAATTCCAATTCATCTAAATATTCTTTAGACTTGGCTTCATCCTGCTCCTTGGTTACAATACCTACCAAAGCTACTTTTTCTAGGCTTATGTCCTTCTTTTCAATCATAAAATTCAATGAATATGCAAAGTTACATATTTACATCCATTTTAATTTTTATATTTTTGAAGGTGTCTATTCCCAATACTAAATAGAAATACATTTTGACCCACACTATTGCGTTTTACAATCTGGAGAATTTGTTTGATACTGAAGATGATGAATTCACTAATGACAATGATTTTTTACCGGACTCCGTTAAACGCTGGACGCCTAAGCGCTATCATAACAAGCTAAGGAAGCTGGGCTATGCCATTTCAAATATTGCCAAAGAAAAAACCAACAACCATCCAGCGATTGTGGGATTTGCTGAAGTTGAAAACAGGCAAGTTATGGAAGATCTTCTTAATGGAAAACACTTGAAAGACATTCCTTATGGATTGGTGCATTACGACTCGCCCGACGAAAGAGGTATTGATGTCGCTTTTATTTATGATACTCGAGTTTTCGATTTGATTGTCTCGGACACCTATAGAGTCCATATTTACGAAGAAGATGGTACCGAAGATTTCACTCGGGACATTTTACTTGTAACGGGGAGATTAGATGGAGATTTAATACACGTTATTGTAAATCACTGGCCTTCTAGGCATGATGGTGCTGAACTTACCGAATATAAAAGAGTCATTGCCTCTCAAAAGGCCGGAGAAATTATTGATTCTTTGAAGGCAGATGAACCCGAAGCAAAAATTATTGTGATGGGCGATTTTAACGACGACCCAGACTGCAAGAGTATAAAAAATTTAGTCTTATCACATGATCTTTATAATCCCATGGAACAGATTAACCAACACAAAAGAGGCAGCTTGAGCCATGACCACAAGTGGGACGTATTTGATCAAATAATGATTTCAACTAACTTCTTTGAAAGACGTAGTGGGAGTTTAACGTTTGCTACTGCCGATGTCTTTGACGAAGAGTTTCTTAAGCTTTTTAATGGCCCCTATAAAGGAACGCCTTTTAGAACTTATGTGGGTACAAAATACAAAGGCGGCTACAGTGACCATTTCCCCGTGTATATGATTTTGGAGAAAATATAGATATAAAAAAACCCGCTATCAAGCGGGTTTTTTTATTTAGTTAACTTGTTCTTAGTTTTGTATTAAAACTTTGAAGTTATCAATCTCAAAGTTTCCATCAATGGTGTTATTTGCATCATCTCCACCAATGTATTTGAACGCAACATATGCAGTCCCAGAATAGCCACTTAAGTCTATAAGACCAGAGTCTACCCAATTTTGATAATACTCATCATCACTTACAATATTTCCAGGAAGTGGTGTCCATGTTGAAGAAGTAATAGTGGCTTCATCACCATCCCAATCGGTTGATATCAATAGCTCTAATTCACTACCATCATCAAAATCATTGGAGTTAATGAAGTTTACAAATTCATAGTCTTGAGCATCCAAATCAATAGCTGGAGTAATCAACCAAGCAATGTTCACTAAACTTCCGGAATTGTATGCTCCCATCCAGGCTACTTTACTTCCAGAATTACCTGAATCTGTAGTTGTTTTAATTTTCCATCTAAAAGTACCTTCCTCGGCATAGTTTGTCCATCCATTACCAACAAAAGCGTTATTTGCATAAGATTCAAATGTTTCTTCAAATAATGGGGAGAAATCATCTGGATTCAATAATGAACAACGTGTACCTTCCATATTTACATCATCCAATGAATTCAATGCCAAGATAATACTTGCACCATCAAAGGTTTTACTCACCACAGCAGTAATGGAACCATTACCTGTTGGTAAAAGTTCATCTCTAAAGTTTGAGAAAGAACTCGTTTCCAGAGACATAGTACTATAATCAAACCCTGTACAAGCTTGTAAAGTTCGTTGCGTATCGTAAACTTCAATAGGGTCAAAATAACGCAATCCATTCAAGTTGTCAGCAAATTCAACACCATCAATATTTACCAGCACCCCAACCAAACCACCATTGATTTGAGAAAATGATACTTGAAGAGGTTCTAAAGTTTCAGTGACTGTAGAGCGTTGCACATTCAATCTGATTTGGTTTAAGTTCAATCTAGTTACAGTAGTACCATATTGATCGGTTTCAGTGCCACCGCCAATTGTAATCACTCCATTTCCAACACGCTCTTCACCAATATACAGTCCTTTTAAGTTGATGTAAACTTCACGACCAAGGTTAAATTGATTGTAAGAGTCTACTTGTTCTAAAATCACTTTTAACGCTATGGTTGGGTTTGAGGGACTGTCTTGAATATAAAATTCTTTAAAGAAGTTACCTGTTTGATCCGAAGAAGACACATAACCTTTCACATAGATATTGGTTGTAATGGCTTCCATGGGCACATCGCCGCCATTGTACATAAGTTTTACCTCGGCCATAGATACTTCAGTTGAATTATTCAATAGAGTTTCCAATCTGGCATTTTCTTCAATTCCTACACTGTTAGGAACTGAAAAGTCGTCATCCTGAACACACGATGTAACAGCAATTGCCATTATTGCGATCGTGAAAAGGGCTATAATTTTGCTTGCTTTCATAATTACACTTAATACTATATTTTTCATAATTAATTTTTTTTAGAATCTAAAATACACATTTACAAAGTAGTTAGTACCACGTCCGTACCAATATTTAGGACCAAAAACTCTTTTAGGATTGTTAAAATCATCTCTTAACTCCCTGTAATTAGCGTTTCTTCCTTGTTCAAACCCTCCAGTTTTGTAAACTTCGTCCAAAAGGTTGTTTACACTAGCGAAGAATCCAATGTAATAATCTCCAATCTTCCAAGACTTTCCTCCTACAAGGTTGACCACTAAGTAATCATCAAATTTTTCTTGCTTTAGAAGTTCTCTAGCCACTTCTGGATCATAGTCATTAAAAGGCAAACCATCAGCATCCAAATAGAAATTTTCGGTTCTTGTGAGCGGACTCACATCCACATAAGTATTGGCTAGCCAGTTGGCTGTCGCTCCAAACCACCAGTAGTCTGGGTCACGATATTCAAACCCAAAAGAGTAAGCTTGTTGTGGGCCACCTGCAATTTTGTAATCTTTAAGATTTGAGGTGAATTCTGTAGAAGTTCCTCTAAAATCAGAAGATGTAAGGTATAGCCCAGGATTGTTGTCGTAGGTGTATTGGCCAATTGAGGCAACCCCCTTAAGTTTAATGGTTGGCGTTACTTGTGCCTCTAACCCAAGCTCAACACCAATATGTTTCTTGTCAATACCATGTAATACTTCTTGAACAAAAGCAGATGTGTCGTTGAAATCTTCACCACCTTCATCAGCAGTTACTACAAAACTTCCAACCCCATCAGCATAATAAAAAGAAATTTCATTAGCATCTTGGATTTTTGCATAGTATCCTGTCAATCTTGCATTCAAGATAGGCGAACGGAAAATATAACTAGCATCAAAAGACGTCAATTTTTCTTCGGTAATACCTTTAACTACTGCGTCGTTTTCACGAGCGTTAGAGTATGTATTTCTAAGAGAAGGTGCTTTAGTAACATATCCTCCATTAACATCAATTAAATGTTTTCCTGAAATTTTATAGGTAAACCCAGCTTTTGCGCCTACACCTGTAAAGGTCAATTTATCACTCTTACCATAGGAATCTTGATATAACTCATGCTGAAAAATACCTTCTCTTTGGTAAGATGTGCTGGTTAAACTACCCGCTAGGTAAAAATCTACTTTATTGTATTTGAATTGTGCTTGGGCAAAACCAGAAATCACATCAGAATACATATTGTAATTGTAGCGTATTTTATCTCCTTCACCAACCAGAGCATCAGGGTTTTGAAGATCGTACTGATAGCCATCAAATGAATCAACATTCAAATACCCTACAGTGCTCCCCAACATGTCTATAATCTCACCAAAGTTTTCTGACTTCAGTTTTTTATAATTGATAGAAGCATTAAGCATAATGTTCTCATTAATTTCTGTATTCAATATAGAATTAATGGTAAGTTGCTTG
Organism: Mangrovimonas sp.; assembly: GCA_020435705.1. Lineage (GTDB taxonomy): Bacteria > Bacteroidota > Bacteroidia > Flavobacteriales > Flavobacteriaceae > HKST-UBA85. The sequence continues at coordinate 9,246 of JAGQZG010000042.1, read as the reverse complement.
TCATCATTTCTATCCTCATAAAGAACATAGGCTGCTGGATCTCCAGCAATATTATTGGTCAGGTTAGCATCATAAATTCTATTCCAATCAATTTGTCCGCCTTCAGTAAAGTTTTGATAATTCAAGTAGGCTTGCTCATAGTCAGGTCCATCAGGATCTCCCAATGCGTAGCTAGGAAGACCTTGGTAATACGCCGGACTTGGATTGCCTCCACCTGGATAATCCAATCTGCTGTTACCAAGTTCTCCAAATTGATACGCCACATTCGTATTTAAGGAAGTACTATTGGAAATGTTCCAATAATGGTTCAACATAAGGATTGGCTCTTCAATTCTTTTAATACGAGAATTGCGCTTTTCACCATCTTGCCATCCCCAATATTCGTTGTACTTGATGTCTTTTAAATCATAAACCTCTTGAGTATTTGGTGAAGATTTTCCTCTTCTGTTAGGAGAGTAAATACTTGTGAAGTTTAAGCTGTGCTTCTCATTAATTACTTTTTCAACTGAAGCAAAGAAAGAATTCGCATCGTAAAAAGTAGCATCTTGGAAACCTTCATTACCCCATCGTCTACTAACCATTAACGTATAGGCCCAACCATTTTGCAACAATCCAGAAGCATAACTAGCCATCAAACGATTGGTATAACTTCTGTTTGAAGAAGAGTAGGTTATACGTCCTCCAGCTCTATATTTAGAAGCTCTTACATTAATATTCACTGCGCCAAGAGCACCGCCAAAAGTATATTCTGAAGGTGACCATCCAGTAGACAACTCTTGATTTCTCAACACGTCATTCAATCCTCCCCAATCACTCCATTGCGGTCTTCCGTCATAGGTCTTGTTCATTTCAATACCATTGATCATCATCGTACTGTTTTCTGAATCCAAACCACGTATTCTGAAGAATGAAGAACTGAATTCAAAAGCTGCAGTTCTTTGAAAAACATCTTGGGAAGATTGCAATAAACCTGAGATATTATCGGCACCACCAACATCATCGTCCAATTCTTCGTCAGATAATGTAATAACCGATAAGTCCACGGCGTCATTTATGTTAACCTCTAAGATCATATCAGTAATATCAACTATCTGACCTTCGTTAACCACAATTGGATATCTGTTAGGAATGTAACCATCTTTTGTAAGACTTAAAACTTGTTCTCCTAAAGGCAACGCTTGAGTAAAAACAAAAGCACCATTCGCATCTGTTTCAACAAATATGTTTGTACCTTCAATGGTTACCAATACCCCTGGAAGTGGTTCTTGCGAAGAAGCGTCTTTTACACTACCTTTTACGATAGTTTGCTGAGCACTTGCCGTAAACACAGAGAAAACCCCCATTAAAAAAATCAATAAACTTTTTTTCATACCAAAATATAAAGTTAATATGTAGCGTGCGCGTTAAATAATAGTTATTTAAGGCTTGCAAATTTACATTATTTATCATAAATACATACATTTGGAACGACAATTGTGCTATATTAACACAAACATAATATTTGATTTGATGAAAAAAACAACTCATTATTTTACGCTTGCTTTTTTACTTTTTTGCTTTCTTGGCAACGCCCAAGAGGCTAAAGAAAAAAAGAGCTATAAGGTACATACCATAGCTTTTTATAACCTTGAAAATTTATTTGACACCATCAATGATCCTAATAAATATGACGAAGCTAGCCCCATTATGGAAATGAAGGCAGATATAGGCAACGTTTATAAAAAGAAGGTGCACAATATGGCGCGCGTTATTTCTGATGTAGGATTTGAAGTCTCTCATAATGCCCCTGTTATTTTAGGTGTTTCGGAAATTGAGAACAGAGCGGTTCTTGAAGATGTAGTGAACGACTCATTATTACTGAAAAGAGACTATGGCATTATACACTATGATTCTCCTGACGCCAGGGGAATTGATGTGGGATTAATTTATCAAAAAAAATATTTTACGCCGCTTTACACCAGTAGCCATGAATTAAAGATTTATGACGACAGCAGCCGTGAGCGCATTTACACTCGGGATCAATTGCTTGTTAGCGGAAAATTGGAAGGCGAAATGATTCATATTATTGTGAATCACTGGCCTTCAAGAAGAGGTGGGGAAGCCAAGAGTAGACCCAATAGAGTAGCGGCCGCCAAACTGAATAAACGGCTAATAGATTCTTTACAGTCTAAGGATCCCTATGCCAAAATCTTCATTATGGGCGACTTGAATGACGACCCCATTAACGCCAGTGTCAAAGATGTATTGAAAGCGGAAAAAGATAGAGACAAGGTGGGATTCAAAGGGATTTACAATCCTTATGAGGGTTTTTACAGAAGTGGCTTAGGTACCACCGCCTATCGTGATGCCTGGAGCTTGTTTGATCAAATTATGATGACTGAACCGTTACTTGAAAAAGATTATTCTACGTTTAGATTCTATCAAGCGGCTATCTACAATAAAAATTATTTAGTGGAAAAACGTGGCCGTTGGAAAGGGTATCCCAAAAGAAGCTTTTCCGATGGGGGCTTTACCGATGGATTTAGTGACCACTTTCCGGTTTATGTGAATATAATACGGGAACTTCAAGATTAAAAAATGGCGACCTGTGGTCGCCTTTTCTGTTTTATAGCCATGTGTTCCATGGTATTTTGGCCAAGACCAAAACCAAAGCGATGGTATAAAATATTACAATAGTTTTGAACTTGCTCTTAGAGGTTTCTTTCTTTTTATGTTTTGAATAACCAATAGTAATCAGTATTATGGCTAATAACATGGTTATTGGGTGTTCTATTATCTTATTCCTTAAATCGGGATTCTTCATAACGGTGCCCATACCGGTTTCTTTTATAATAGTTAAGTACTCTGAAGCGAAGAAAAACACGATTCCCAAAACCAGTTGAATATGTGAAACTATTAGGGTGAAAAGTGAAATCCTAAAGTCCTTAGCATGGAATTCTTTATTTCCGAAAAGCTTAATCAGTGCATTGAGCGTGGCCAAAACCAGAATTAGCAAAACCAGATAAGCCCAATAGGAGTGAAGTATTTTAATAGTATCGTACATGATAAGCGGTTATTTAGTTAGTCTTCAAATTTACTAAAATAAAGGCATAAAAAAACCCCGATTTAAGTATCGGGGTTTTTTTTTTTTATCTATAGATTAAACCTAGTTAGCAATCCATTCACCATCTTGTTTGATTAGACTAGCCGTTAGTTCGGACAAGCCATTATCATACTTTAAATAGCTGATCTGGTATTTTTGCCCTTCAGCAGCACCTGGATCAAGGTGATCCAAGAAAACACCTAATGAGTAAATTATTTGTGCTTCAGACCAGTTATAGTCATAATCATGATAGTTCAATAATGTTCCAACAATTCCTGAGTATTCAGGATCTGAAGAAAGTGTATTGCCAATATACTCATAATCAGCATTAGTAAGTGTATAGCGAATCGTATTATCTGGCACCCAAATACCATCTTCAAAACCAAACTGAAGTGTTGTTGCGATAGTAGTTTGATGGGCCGTCCACGAACCTTCAACCATAGTATATAAGTTACCTCTTGTTTGAGTACAGTTACAAGAACTAGAATAATATTTATAAATCACGATGATTTCTTCATCATCTTGCCCATAAGCGAAAGGCACTGTTAGGTTCAAGAAAGTAGGCACATAAGAATCTGCAGGGGCAGAACTACTAAAGTTGTTATACTGTCCAGGTTGTCCTGAGGCAGTTCCCATAGAATCATAATCAGATGAACTTAAATAATAAACACCTTCAACGGCATCCCAGGAGCCTCCACTGTACATAAAGTATTCTCCTTTGGAGTCAGTTGGTCCTGTTGCTCCAAGAGTTTTAATTGCTAAGCTTGCTATTCTCCAACTAGCCCTGTTTGTAGTACCGATATTTTCATATGAAAAAGCAATATTGATAGTTTGACCATCATAAGCTGAAAAATCATAATCTTCCGAAAGTATGTATGAGCTGCTATTAGAAGTTGGTGCAGTTGCAAAATTAATTTCAGTCCAAGTTGCAGTTAACACATCTCCAGAATAATCAGTTGAAACAAGTACTTTTAAAAGAGAAGAATCAAAAGGAGTTGGAGCATAATTTATTGATTGTTCAATTTGAAGCTTAAGGTTCGTTTCACCTGTTAAATCAATTGAAGGAGATACCAACCACTCTTTATTATCTCCAGTGTCTGGATAACCATTTCCTTGAACATAACCAGATCCTGAAGTCCAAACATCAAAAGTTCCAAATTCTTCTTGAGTAGTCCAACCTTCTAAGCTTCCTGAGAAATTGTAAGAAACAATATCTGCTAAACCAACTACAGGATTTTCCGTATATTGTTTGTAGCTTGCTAATACAATTTGTCCTTCAGTTGGTGATGCTATTTGCGAATCTAAAACATCTGGAATTTCATTAGTGGCGTTCACATTTGGATAAAACCCAAAGGCGTCACTCCCTGTAAATGCATAATCAGCATTCGTTAAGGTATAAACATCTGCTCCTGTATAATCACTCACACCTTCCGCAGCGCCAATGTAAAGGTTATAGCCAATCAATACTGACGAACCTTCACCCCAATAAGGATACATTTCGGACAAAAAGTCTGGCAACAATTCTTTAGCTTGGTCTTCAGAATCAAAACTTCCAAAGTCTAATTCCAAAGTGGCATAGTCATCATCTGTTAGAGTATACTCGTCAGTCCCAACAACCGCCGACTCCGAAGAATCAATAGTGTCGTTTATGTCTTCCATAGGGTTACAGCCATAAAAAACTGTTCCTAAAACAACTAGTAAATAAATTATTTTCTTCATAGTTTGATTTTTTTAAAATTTAAGTTTAGCTCCTACTGTAAAGGTTCTTCCAAACCCATAATATACTCTAGATGTATAGGCATCAGAATTTGAGCCATCAAAAGCATCAGAAATATATTCTGTATCAAAAATATTATTTAATCTTCCCACAAGAGTAGCATCAAATGGTCCAAAGGAAAAGTTGTGGCTAACTGTAGCATCGAATAATCCGTAAGCTGGCACTTTCCATGCATCTGGTCCTTCTTCACCTCTAGCACTTGGGTCAAAACTAGCATATAAGTTATCAAAATAATTGTAATCTAGGGCAATAGTTGTTGTTTCACCCAAGAAATAATTTGCACCTAGGGCAAAAGTAGTTTGGGCTGCGTCACCTACGTGTAAATCCTTAATGTAAAGGTCTACTGTTGTAATTAAATTTTGCTCATCATCAAGGATATCAACTCCTGTAACGTCATTATCCCATCTCCAATCGCCAATAGAAGCCATACCTGTTATTTTGAGATCATCAAAAAGTCTGTAGGCCGCATCTATTTCAATACCTTGGTGAATCGCATTTACTCCTAGAATGTTAGCAAAAGCTGGCGTTCCATCTGGCTGTGTGAAGCTAACTGTCTCGGTTCTATCGTTCCAAGAAGTTCTGTATAGATTCACATTAGCTGAGAACTTCTCACTTCTGAAACCATATCCTATTTCGAAACTTAAGATTTTTTGGTTTTCAGCATTTTCATTGATGTGCTCATTATCGAAATTTTGGAAAACTGCATCAAATCCTGGAGCTTTTTCGAAGTAACCAACGTTAGCGAAAACATTGTGGTTAGCAGTAAGGTTATAATTAGCACCTCCTTTTACACTGAAGCCAAAGAAATTATATTTGTCTGTTTCTTGAAGTGGATCGCTATCTAAGTAGTTAAAATAGTCTACTCTTTTATAAGAAGTATTAGAAGCCGCTAAAGAGATAAAGGCTGATAATTTGTCCTTAGAATATTCACCTTGAGCAAACACACCTGACCAATTTACAATACCGTCATTATAGTAGCTATACTTGTCTCCAACTTGCACAAGTGCATCAGGATTATTTACATCACTATCATCCGCAAAATACTGACCTCCTAACAAATCAGTTAATTCTGTAAAGTGAATACCTTTATACCATCTTAAATCCAAACCTCCTAACAGCGTAATATTCTCCGTTAAATCAGTTTTCAATGTTGATAGCACACCATACCATTGGTGGTCATTACGGGAGGCTCTTAAAATACTTACAGAACCATTCGCTCCGTTGGCTACGTTTTCTTCAACAATTTTATCAAGGTCAATTGGACCATAATTTCCTATTCTGTAGGGACTCATACCATCTGTACCCAAAGAAAACTTATTTTCACCTCCATAACCGCCACCGCCTCCGGAACCGAATGAAGCGTATACAGCAGTAGAAAGCTCAGACTTTTCGCTTATATTCCAGTAGTGGTTTAGTGATATTTGTGGTTTATGATAAAAGTTGTCTTCAACATGGGTCACTTCTCCATTTTTATAACCCCAGTCAGAATTAAACTTTCTTCCACTTTCACTATTTCTGAAAGTTTCAATCGTGTGTGAATTTTGTCTTTGTCCGTGACGTTGTTTCGCTCCAAAAGCAGTTAAGGAAAGTTTATGGTTTTCGTTGATTTCTTTTGAAACGTTAACGAAATAAGAAATTGCATTGAATTCAGTTCCATCAACATAGCCATCTCCATCTGTTTTGGCTGCAGAAACCGTTATAGCAAAACCGCTATCCAACAATCCAGTTGAATAGGTTGCTCCAAACTTTTTATAGCCGTCATTACCTAAGGTTGTGAACACATTTCCACCTTCTTCAACATCTGTAGTTTTTGTCACAACGTTTATAGTTCCACCTATTGAAGGCACTGCTACTCTTGCTGCACCAAGACCTCTTTGAACCTGCATTGTACTTGTTACGTCAGCAAGTCCAGCCCAGTTACTCCAATAAACTCGACCATTCTCCATATCATTTACTGGAACACCATTAATCATTACAGCTACGTTTTCGGATTGGAAACCTCTAAGGTTAACACGTCCATCTCCAAAACCACCTCCTGATTTAGTGGCGTAAACACCTGGTGTAGATTTTAAAATTTCAGGGAATTCTTGAGACCCCAATTTTAATTCAATATCAGCTGCTTTAACAGTAGAAGCTGCAACTGGAGTTTTTCTGTCAACAACCACGGAAGCAAATATTTGCACTTCTTGTAGTCCAAATTCGCTTGGCTCCATCATAACACTTCCTAAGTCAGCACTTCCAGAAACAGAGACTTCTTTGGTCAAATATCCTATATAGGAAAAAACTAAAACTGCATCCGAGGATTTAGTTTCAATGGTGAAGTTTCCATCAAAGTCTGTAGAAACACCATTAGTAGTACCTTTTTCAACAATGTTGACACCAGGCATTGGCATATTGGAATTATCCAACACAGTACCTGTTACTGTACCTTGGGCAAACGCCACTGTAGAACAAATAAATGCTACAGCAAACATTAAAATTCGTGTAGTTCTCTTCATAATAAATAAAAGATTGGTTTTAAAATCAATGCAAAATTAAGCATTAATAGCCGATATTTATTATGAAATTGTTAAGAAAATTAACGATTTGTTAAGAAATTTTTGCGCATTTTAATTTTAAGCTTTCTTCTAAAAAAAGAGCGTGTTTATTATTTAATTCCTACTTTTTTTATAAAAATTTATGATATTCATTGTTGAATTATCATGTAAACTTTCGGACTGTCCTGAAAACTCTTTCAAAATGACATTGGCCAACTGTTTGCCAAGCTCTACTCCAAACTGGTCGTAACTAAAAATATTCCAGACAACTCCTTGAACGAAAATCTTATGTTCATAGAGAGCTATCAACTTACCTAGGCTTTCTGGGGTAAGCCTTTTGATAAATATCGTATTAGTGGGTTTATTGCCTTCAAAAACTTTATACGGAAGTAATTTTTCTACTGTGCTTTGGGAAAGGTTTTGTTTTTTAAACTCTTCCAATACTTCAGCTTCGGTTTTGCCATTCATTAAGGCCTCCGTCTGCGCAATGAAATTGGACATCAATTTATCTTGATGGTCTCTATCTCCATGCAAGGCTTCGGCAAAACCTATGAAATCAACCGGAATTAATTTTGTTCCTTGATGAATTAACTGAAAAAAAGCATGCTGTGAATTGGTTCCCGGTTCTCCCCAAATTATGGTTCCTGTTTGGTAACCTACCTTATTACCGTTCCTATCAATTGTTTTACCGTTGCTTTCCATGATCCCTTGTTGCAAATAGGTAGCAAACTGGTTTAAATATTGTGAATAGGGGATAATGGCCTCGGTCTCAGCACCAAAAAAATTGTTGTACCAAACGCTCAAAAGAGCCAATACAACAGGGATGTTTGTTTCAAAAGGTGTAGTCCTAAAATGGTCATCCATCTTGTTGGCACCAGATAGCAGGTGTTCAAAATTTTCATAACCTACTGAAAGACTAATGCTTAAGCCTACGGCACTCCATAAGGAAAATCGGCCGCCTACCCAATCCCACATAGGGAAAATATTAGCTTCAGAAATACCAAATTCTTTTACTTTCTCAAGATTGGTTGATACTGCCACAAAATGTTTTGACACGGCATTCTCGGGAGCCGCTTTGAGGAACCAGTTTCTTATAGTTGTAGCATTTGATAGGGTTTCCTGTGTAGTAAATGTTTTGGAAACAATAACAAATAAGGTGGTTTCTGGATCGAGTTTTTTAATGACTTCATGAACATGATCTCCATCTACATTGCTCACAAAATAGGTGGTTAGGTGGTTTTTGTAATAAGATAGGGCATCTACCACCATGGCTGGTCCAAGATCCGAGCCTCCTATACCTATATTCACAATATGGGTGAATGGTTTTCCTGTGTGTCCCTTTAAATCTCCTTTGATAATAGCCTCAGAAAACTCCTTAATCTGCTCCTTGACCCTGTAAACTTCAGGGATTACATTTTCACCGTCAACAAATACCTCAGCGGTCTTAGGTGCTCTTAAAGCGGTATGTAAAACAGCTCTTTTCTCTGTCTCATTAATTACATCACCAGTAAAATAACTCTCAATGGCTTCCTTTAGCTTGGTTTCTTTTGTGAGCTCAAAGAGCAATTGCAGGGTCTCTGCATCTATCCTGTTTTTGGAATAATCTACATAAAAATCTTCCCATTGAATAGTCATTTTATCAGCTCTGGAAGCCTCTTTGGAAAATAACGTTTTCAGGTGAACATCCTTTAGTATATCATAGCGTTCTTTAAGTTTACTCCAAGAACTTAGTTTTTCAGGATTAATAGAGGGTAATGTCATGGTTAGTTTGCTTGTGAAATGAGATTTTCGTTGGTCTCTTGAACTTGTTCTGTCGGGAATTCTATACTATCCAATTGTGTTTTGATGGG